>CAZWCD010000143.1:1480-6320 GCA_964632275.1 uncultured Thermodesulfobacteriota bacterium | reverse complement strand
GTGCCCCTGCCGTAGGAATGGAGGGTAAAGCCGCCCTCCATGCCGGAATCGAGGGTTTCGTACTCTCCCACTTTGCCGCGGTAGCCGCCCACCGACGCGGCGTGATACCCCGCGTACGTGTCGAGGGAATACTGTCCCTCGCCGAACAATTCCGCCCGGACTTCCCCCGGCAACACGCCGGGGAAGACGGTTATGACAGTAAGCAGCAGGCTGGCTATACAACCGGTCTTTACGGACATGCAATCATCTTCTGTTAAAAATGTTGGCAGCCCCATGCACACAGAGGATGCCGGTGGCTAGCGGGTAAGCCCCCCCTTCCCCAGCTGCGAATACAGGTCGCTGCCGTGTATTTGGGAATGGCACTGGGTGCACGACGTCATCATCGAGGAGAGGGAGGGATGCGATCCCGCTCCGTCGAAACCTTTATGGCCCCGGTGGCAGCGCAGGCAGAGAAACGGCTCGTCCTGCTGCAGCAGGTTATTGGCAACGGTGCCGTGGACATCATGGCAGAGATCACAATCCTCCTCAACCGGGGGGTGCCCATACAGGAAGGGGCCCTGCTTGTCGCTATGGCACTCGTAACAGAGGTCATTGACGGTAATCTCCTTCAGCCCGTTCTCCTCGGCGCCGTGGGCGCTGTGGCAGGCGCTGCATTTCATCCGACCTTCCCGCACGGGGTGGTGCGACGGCAATTCCGCCTTCATTTTCATCTGCTGGTGACAGTCATAGCACAGCGCCGGCTCGCCCTTGTACAGCATTTTTTCCCCGGTGATCTTATGGGACTTGTGGCACTGGTTGCAGCCCACATCATGCAGGGCATGAATGCTGCCATCCCAGCTCAGCAGCGGATCGTTTCGGTGGCAGGTAAGGCAGATGGCGGAACCCTCGCCCGGGGTGAGCCGGTCAAAACTGATGGTCTGTTCGATCTTGCCCTTGGACGCCACGTGGGCGCTGCCCGGCCCATGGCACCCCTCGCATCCCCGCTCCTGACCGGTCACTTCAAACGCCCGGATTCGATAGTGAATGGTCTTCCGGTAGTATTCGAACACATCATCATGGCAAACGGCGCACTCTTCCGATCCGACATACGTGGCATCAGGCACAAGATATACCGGCGAGCGGACATCGCGGTGCGGCGCACACGCCCCGGCCGCACCGATAAGCAGCAGGGAGACGAGCATCCGATGATTGCGCACCACCTGTCTATGGGAAAAAAATGCAATGCGGGGGATCAGCACCAAGGCCTCTCCGGATTTTTTGAATTACACCTTGACTTCCGGTTGAAAAACATACTAAATATATATGGTATTCTCAATAGCAGATTCCACGGAGAAATGCAAAAAAACAATGAGCGGCCTCCGCATTTTTCCTTCAGCCCGGTAGTCCCGGCGGGAAGGCATCTCACGCCTTGCGATCCGCCGGTATCATCGCCTCCGCATGTGTCGAGCACGGTATGAAGCCACAACAGGGAAAACGGGTCAGCCTCATCATCGCGCTCATGGTCATCATGGGTTCCTGCCGATCACCCATCCCCACCCCCCCTGCCGCGGGGACATCCGCGGAGCGACCAGCGCCGAGCCGCATGTCCGCGGATAAAGACCCGGAGACCATGGTGCTCATCCCTGCGGGCAGCTTTCTGATGGGATCCGAGGAAGGAGAGGCGGATGAACGGCCGCAGCATACGGTGTATCTTGATGCGTTCTACATTGACAGCGCCGAGGTGACCTGTGCCCGGTACGCCCGGTTTCTGGCGGAAACGGGGCACCCTACCCATCCCCTCTGGAATCCGGAATATGACCGCCCGGAGGATCCGGTGGTGGGGGCAAGCTGGTATGATGCCGCTGCCTTCGCCCGTTGGGCCGGTAAACGTCTGCCCAGCGAGGCCGAGTGGGAAAAGGCGGCGCGCGGCGGAGTCGATGGCAGGCAGTACCCCTGGGGTGATGCAATAGACAAGGCCAGGGCAAATTATGCGTCGTTCGGCATCATCCCGGTTAAAAGTTTTGAGCCGTATGGATACGGGCTTTATGACATGGCGGGCAATGTGGGGGAGTGGTGCGAGGACTGGTACAGTGATAGTTATTACACCATGAGCCCGGGCAAAAATCCCCGGGGCCCGCAGATCGGCGAGCGCAAGGTGGTGCGGGGCGGCGCCTGGTATAACAACGAAGACGGCCTGCGCACAAGCAACCGGTACAAAAATGCCCCTGATGCGGGAAACTTCAACACCGGATTCCGGTGTGTAACATCAGCGCAAACGGCCCCTCCCCGGTAACATGAGGCACACAACCACAGCATTTCTTCTCACCGGCATTGTTTGTTTCGTCACCGCGGCATCACCGCTCGGCGCATCCTCCGCAACCACCACCCTTCAACCCGATTCAGCCAGGGAGTGCGCCATCTGCCATTACGCCTGGGTCGACACCTTCTTTACCGGGAAACGGGGCACGGACCTGGCGTCCCTGCCCTCACGGGACACGGCGGCAGAGGCGGACATGTGCTTTTCCTGCCACGACGGTTCAACCGTTGATTCGCGCAAGAAAGTACATAACGACCGCAGGCACCAGGTGGGCGTCACACCCTCGGACAAGATAAAGATCCCGGAAATCTTTCCCCTCGACGGGGAGGGAAAGATGAACTGCGCCACCTGCCACAGCGCCCACGGTGTTTCATCCGAGCCGGGCATCGAAAAAACCATATTCTTAAGAACATCAAACCGGAACTCCGTCATGTGCGCCATGTGCCACGTGGACAAGGAAGGCGGCCCGGAGAAGGGAAACCACCCGGTGGACAAAACCACCCTTGCGGTCCCGGATGCCATTGCAGCCTATGGCGGTTACACCGGTGACGAACCCAACCAGGTAATCTGCGAAAGCTGTCATGTGGCCCACGGCGGCTTTACCGACCGGCGCCTGGTTCTGCCGGTTGACCAGCCGGGCACGTATCCCGTTCTCTGTGAGGCCTGTCACGGAACCTCCCCCGGCCTCAATCAGGATCCGCAGAGAAACCGCTTTTCTCACAGCGTTGATGTAAAGCCGGAGGATGCCGAGTTCCCCGCCTCCTGGGGCAACGGCGAGGAGGTACAGCGCGGCGCACGGGGAGAGCTTGTTTGCAGCACCTGCCATAAAGCGCACAGCCCCGCATCAAACGAATCACTTTTGAGCATCGCCAACGAGCAGGATTCACTCTGCCTGCAGTGTCATGCGGCGCAGGAAAAGCTCATCAGGAACAGCAAACATGATCTCCGGGCGATGGCGCCGGCGGCCGAAAACAGCCGCGGCAAAACCGTATCCCAGTCGGGACCGTGCAGCTGCTGTCATTTCACCCACGAGGGATCAGGCCCCTTCATGTGGGCCCGTGCATGGAGCGGCGATGAAAAGCCACCGGTCGGCGTCTGTAAAAGCTGCCATGCCAAGAATGCCTGCGCCGGGGAAGCGCCCATGCCGGAAACCGGCCATCCCATAGGGGTGCAACCGAAGCATGAGAAGGGAACGGCTGACTTCCCCCTGTATTCGGAAACCGGCAGCAAAGAGGGAAAAGGCGCGGTCTACTGCTCCAGCTGTCACAACACGCACCGGTGGGATCCCCTCAACCCGGACAACAAGGGCTCCAAAAATGAAAAGGGAGATGGCAGCAACAGCTTCCTGCGGGCGACCGGTCAGAATGCCACCCTCTGCCTGGGGTGTCACAAGGACCAGGATTCCCTTCTCAAAACCGACCACGATCTTTCCCGGACAGCGCCGGAAGAGAAAAACCTGCTTGATCAATCCCCCGGGCAATCCGGCATCTGCGGCTGCTGCCACCTGCCCCACGGCGGAAATCCCGTTTTGATGTGGGCAAGACGGCTGCCGGAGGGTGCTGATCCGGTCATGGTCAGGCTCTGCCTTGAATGCCACCGGGGGGGAAGCTGCGGCGCAAAAAAAACCATTGGGAATTATTTTCATCCGCTTGACGTATCCGCGGATACCGGCCCCGACCCTGCGCTTCCCCTCTATCTGGCCGGGGGAACGCAGGATCCGCAAGGAAAGGTGGTCTGCTCAACCTGCCATAACTCACACCAGTGGGATCCGGCCGACCCTCACAAGAAAGGTGACGAGGGAACACCGTCTGACAGCTTCTTAAGACTCGCCGGCAGCGGCAACTCCCCCCTGTGCGCTGCATGTCACCCGGCGCAGAGCGGCATTCGCGACACCGAACATGACCTCCGGCTGTCGGCGCCCGGGGAAAAGAACAAGCGGGGCGCGCTGCCCGGGGAATGCGGACTTTGTGAACAGTGCCACGCGGTGCATAACGCCGCGATCCAGCCGTTTCTCTGGAACCGGGACGTCGGACCGTTGCGCCCGGAGAACGGCCGGAAGAACATTGCCGCGTCCGACAACCTCCTCGTCGGCCTCTGCACCGGCTGTCACGCTCCGGATAAATGCGGCGGGGAAAAACAGGTGGCATACGGGCTCCATCCCTCCCGGCTCTATATGGCCCGGCTGCAGGAGCGATCAGGCGCGCTCGATGAAGATGCCTTTGGGGAATTCATCGATCGCTATCCCATCTTTACCCCCGAAGGGAAGAAAGCGGTCGGGGGTGAAATCGTCTGTTCCACCTGTCACGACATGCACCGCTGGGATGCCCGCTCGCCCGCACAAGGCCCGGCGAAGAAAGAGGAGGGAAACGCCACCAACAGTTTCCTCCGGAAGGATACCGCCTTTACCTTCTGCGCAAGCTGCCACGGGGAGGAGGCAATTTTCAAGTTCAAGTATTTTCATTCACTAAAAGGCAGAATGAAGGAAAAACCCGCTCCGGGTGCCGAGGGGCCAACGATTCCATAGCAGCGCCATTGCCATGCATG
>CAZWCD010000143.1:0-1380 GCA_964632275.1 uncultured Thermodesulfobacteriota bacterium | reverse complement strand
GGCGGCGACGACGTCGCCATGTGCAATTCCTGCCATCAGAACGAATCCCTCAAGGGGGACCTGCACCCCGTCGGCATGGTTCCTCCAGCACCCGGCGGACCGGTCAGCGTCCCGCCTGAACTTCCGCTCTATCAGGGAAAGGTGACCTGCAGAACCTGTCACGATGTCTCTTTGCAGTGCCGCCTCCAGCCGGCGCGGCGATTCGAGAACATAAACTTTTTGCGGGGAGCGCCTTACCGGAGAGCCGTGGAACTCTGTTTCCGCTGCCACAACCGGCAGGCATACAAAAAAACCAACCCCCACGAGCAGCGGGACCAGGCGGGCAACCTGCTCAGGGAGCGCTGTCTCTACTGCCATCAGTCGGCGCCCGATCCTGAGACCTCCGCCTCCATCGCAGACGTTGCCTTCAAAACGGAGACCTCGACTTTTTGCGCCGCCTGCCACGGGGAGGAAGCAAAGAACCACCCGGCACGGTCAAACCACCTGGCTGCTCCCTCAGCGGAAATGCTCGGGGCAATCGCGTCAGCCGAACAGGAGCATGCGGTCAGCCTGCCGCTCTTCCGGGGCGACATATTCTGCGGCACCTGTCACAACCCCCACGACAAGTCCATCATCAAGCGGGAGGCGGCGGCAAAGGTTGCCGATGAAAAGCGGCGGCTCCGGCTCGGGGCATCCTACGAGCTCTGCGTTGCCTGCCACCGTGACAAGGAGGATTTGCCGGTGCGGGAGACGCTCATCACCATCCAGGACAGGGACCTGGCCGTTCCCGCCGGCGGTGGCGGCACGCCCTCGTACCATAAATCTTTTTTAGAGAAGAAATGCCGGGCATGCCATTCCATCACCCGCGAACATCCCGAGCCGCCCGCGGTCTACAAGATGTGCTTCCTGGCCGGTTGCCATGATGCCTCGCTGGTGGCGGGCCGGTTCAAACACCCCGAAGCCGAAAAGGGCAACTGCCTGGTCTGCCACAGCCAGCACGGCAGCAAATACGGCGCCCATATCGTCAGCGACCAGCGCAAGCTGTGCACGGCCTGCCATCCCCTCATGAAGCAAACAAAATCGGCGGCAGCCGCGGACGCCTCCGGTCAGGAAAAGGGCGAAGACCTCCACGATTATTATCTCCAGCTGTTCCGGAAGCTTCAGCCCGATCAGGATATCTCCTGCGGTTACTGCCACGGCGACGACCACAGCGCGGCTGTCTATGAAAAAGGCATCATTGCCTGCTATCAATGCCACGGCTATATCAAAGAGCTGGTCAGGGGAAAGCCGGGCAAGCCGGTAAACGTGCACGACACCCTGACCGGATTCATGAGAAACAGCTGCACCCACTGCCATAACCCCCACAGCAGCGGTTTTCCCCACCTGCTGAAGGAGGAGCCG
>CAZWCD010000142.1:0-6328 GCA_964632275.1 uncultured Thermodesulfobacteriota bacterium | reverse complement strand
TGGGAAGAATCCCTCACCGCCACCGTGCCGGTGGATGCGGTGAGCAGGGGCGGAATTTTTTTCGATGCCTCAACAATGAGGGTCAGGGGGCCGGGCCAGAACAGGCGCATCAGGGTGCGGGCGGCATCCGGAACCCGCGCGGCGATTTCGTCGAGCATGGAATCGCCATGAATGATCAGGGGGAGTGGCTGATCAAAGGTTCGGCCCTTGATGGAAAATACCTGTTGTATCGCCTGTTCCTGGAAGGCTGAAACGCCGAGGGCGTAGAAGGTCTCGGTGGGGAAGGAGACCGTTCTCCCCTCCCGCAGGAAGGCGGCGGCTTCCTGCAACAACTGCCGATCAGGGCGGCGGGAATCAACTTGTACGATGAAGGACATCCCTTGATCTATCGTGCGCGTTGCAGATTTTTCGCGAGCTGGCGGGACTTGCGGGTGATTTCCGAGGCCAGCCTTTTTTTGTACAGCGCCAGCTTCTTTTTAAGCGCGGGGTGCTTGAGGGAGAGGATCTGAATGGCAAAGATCGCCCCGTTCTTTGCGCCGGCCTTGCCGATGGCCATGGTGGCAACGGGTATTCCGCCGGGCATCTGCACGGTCGAAAGGAGCGAATCGAGGCCTTTCAGTGAGGAAGAATCAATGGGAACCCCCAGAACCGGCAGGGTGGTCTTGGAGGCAATGACGCCGGCCAGGTGCGCCGCCGCCCCGGCCCCGGCGATAATGACCTCGATGCCTTTCTTGTGGGCATTTTTTGCAAGCGCTTCGGTCAGGTCGGGGGCGCGGTGCGCGGAGGCGATGCACAGTTCATAGGGTACGCCGAACTCATCGAGAATGTTTGCCGCCTCCTGCATGACGGGCAGGTCGGAATCGCTGCCCATAACGATTGCTACCTGTGGCCTGGTCATCTGGTTCCTCCCCCTGATAATCGCTGCTCGGCTTCGCGCAGGCACTTCTGTACCTCGTGCTGGCCGGGCTTGATCTCCAGGGCCTTGGTGAAATAGGCCTGCGCCTCTTTAAACCATCCGCCCCGCATGCAGCTCTTCCCCGCGGTGATGTACGCCTGCTCCGGGTGCTGCGGATAGATCTCCGCGAGTATCTTCTCCAGCGTATTCCTGCCCAGGGCTTGATCAACCAGCTCGCGCTCTTCAATCAGGCAGCGCACCAGCAAGCCGTTATGGGCATGGTTGACCAGCAGTTCCCGGAGCCTCTCTGCCGCCCTGGCAAAGAGGTGGTGGATGCTTCTTATTTCGGCGCCGAGATTCTTGGTGGCTTTTTCAATAATGGTAACGTAGTCCGCCAGAATGGCCTCGATGTCTTCCCTGTTGTCCTCCGGCGTGATGCCTTCCGCACTGGGAAGGTAGGCCTCAATCTGGTACGCGTCTTCTTTCAGCTTCATGGCCTCGTGGAAAATGGATCCCACCGTCCAGTCAAACAGGTATTCGCTCAGGGTGCACTTGGACCCCGATTGCCTGAAGAGCATGTGGCTGCTGTCCTTTAAGATCCACAGCGGTCCTTTTTTCATCTCGCTCCCGATCCAGTACTCCATGTGTTCAAAGAGAACAGCCTTCTGCACGCGATAATGCTGGTTGAGCTGATCAAAGAAGACTTTTGACTCGAGGAAGGTCTGCACCAGGTTCTTGAAGAACAGGTCCTTTCTTCCTTCAAACCATCGGTTCACCATGGGTGTGTCTCGAGGGTGTTGTTTAGAAGCGATGCATGATGCAAGATATAGGAGAAATCCGAAACAAGCTCAAAACACAATTACCATGCGCTCGTTCCTTTTGATTGTCATTTCGAAGGAGCTTCAGCGACTGAGAAATCTTATAAGATTTCTCACACTCGTTCGAAATGACATGCCCTCCCATCATTACCGTTAGGGGCGACCGGCCGGTCGCCTTTACAAAACAGGCCCTGTTTTTGATGCATCTAGTTGCTGAGCAGGAAATGACTTTATGTGCTTGCTTGCTGCCTTTATGGATCCTGCGATCACGTCGAAGAAGGACACATCTGTGTTTTTCTTGTTTCGTGCCTTGGTCATTTGAATTTGTTTCGTGCTTCGGATTTAGGATTTTGGATTTGCTCCATCCTATTCATCGCCTTTTTGCCGATGTCCTTACGGTAATAAGCGCCGTCCCAGCGGATGCGCGCCGCCGCATCATAAGCGCGCTCGATGGCAAGTTCGATGGTGCCGCCCAGCGCGGTGACCCCGAGGACCCGGCCGCCGTTTACCACCACCCGGCCGCCCTCGAAGGCGGTCCCGGCGTGAAACACCTGGACATCGGGCAGCGATTGCACTTCATCCAGTCCCTCGATGGCCATGCCCTTGCGGTAGTTGCCCGGGTATCCCCCGGCTGCCATGACCACGCATACAGCAGGCCTTTCATCCCAGGTGATGGCGGCGCGATTGAGGTTTCCGTCGGCCACCGCCTCCAGCACCGGCACGATGTCGCTTTGCATGCGCATCAGGATGGGCTGGGTTTCGGGATCGCCGGAGCGGGCGTTGAACTCCAGCACCCTGATAGCATCCCCGTCGATCATCAATCCGGCGTAGAGAATCCCCCTGAACGGCGTCCCCTCATCGGCCATCCCCCGGACTACCGGCATCATCACCTCGTCCATGATCCTTCGGGCGAGTCCATCGGTTATGACCGGAGCCGGCGAGTAGGCGCCCATGCCGCCGGTATTGGGGCCTTTGTCGCCGTCAAAGATCGCCTTGTGATCCTGGGTCGAGGGCATGGGGAGGATGGTCTTCCCGTCGGTGAAGGCGATGAATGACGCCTCCTCCCCCCTCAGAAAATCCTCGATGACAATGCGGCTTCCCGCCGCGCCGAAGGCCTTCCGGATGAGGATGGTGTCAATCGCCTGTTCCGCTTCCTTGAGACTGTGCACCGGCATGACGCCTTTGCCTGCTGCCAGGCCGTCGGCCTTTATGACCGCGGGGACTCCCCGCTGTCTGAGATGCGCCGCTGCCTCGGATGGTGAGTCAAAGGACGCGTAGGCGGCGGTGGGTACGAGGTATTTTTGCATCAGATCTTTGGCGAAGAGCTTGCTCCCTTCGATCTGCGCCGCCGCCCGGTCGGGCCCGCAGATCTTCAGCCCGTGGCGCTTGAATTCATCGACGATACCCAGGGTAAGGGGCAGTTCCGGCCCCACCACGGTGAGATCGATGGATTTGGCGAGGGCAAACGACGCCAGCTTTTTTATTTCATCAACCGGCACGGGGACGCACTCGGCGAGAGCCGCTATCCCCGCGTTGCCCGGCGCGGCATAGATCTTCCCGGCCTTCGGGCTTTGCGCGATCTTCCAGATGAGGGCGTGCTCTCTGCCCCCGCTGCCGATGGCGAGAATGTTCATAACATACCTGGGGGTTCAGGGTTCAGGGGGCAGGGTACAGGGTAAAACACCTCTGCCTCTGATAGTTGGCGCAGTTTGTCTCGCATATCCCACATCGCCGACATATTCGCGGCTAAAGCCGCTCCTACCATTTCTGCAATCCGCAATCCGCATTCCGAAATCCGCAATCGTTTAGTGCCTGAAATGTCTCATGCCGGTGAAGATCATGGCCATGCCGAACTCGTTGGCTGCCTCGATAACCTCTTTATCCCTGATGGAACCGCCCGGCTGGATGATGGCGACCGCGCCGGCCTTGGCCGCTTCGTCAACGCTGTCCCGGAAGGGGAACATGGCGTCGGAGGCCATGCAGGTTCCCTTGATGGGGAACTGGGCCTTGGATACCGCTATTTTCGAGGAGTCGATCCGGCTCATCTGCCCGGCCCCGATGCCGATGGTCTGGTCCGCCGTGGTGTACACGATGGCGTTTGACTTGACGTGCTTGCACACCTTCCAGCCGAATGCCAGCGCCTTGTACTCTTCCTCGGTGGGGGTTCGGGTGGTGACCACCTTGCACTTTTTGATGTCGTCGATCTTCCCCAGGTCCCGCTGCTGGATGAGCATGCCCCCGACCACCTTTTTCATTTCAAATCCGGTGGAGACATAGCCCTTGGTAAAGGGGACTTCGAGCAGGCGGAGATCCTTCTTGGCGCTGAAAATGCTCCGGGCTTCCTCGGAATAAGCCGGGGCGATGACCACCTCGGTAAATATCGAGGTGATGGCCTTGGCCGTCTCGGCATCGCAGGGCCGGTTGAGGGCGACGATGCCGCCGAAAGCGGAAATGGGATCGCAGGCCTGGGCCTTGCGGTAGGCATCCGCCAGCGACTGGGCGGACCGCGCCACCCCGCAGGGATTGGAGTGCTTGATGATCACCACGGCGGTTTCCTCGAATTCCTTGACCGTGTCCAGCGCCGCATCGGCATCCATGATGTTGTTGTATGAAATCTCTTTTCCCTGCAGCAGGGTTGCGCCCGCTATGGAGGGCTCGCTGATGGACAGCTCGCGGTAGAAGGCGCCCTTCTGGTGGGGGTTTTCACCGTAGCGCAGCTTGTATTCCGCCTTGTTGTACTGGAGGGTGATGACCTCGGGGAAGATGTCCTTCTCGCCGTCCCGCAGCGAGCCGAGATAGTTGGCAATGGCGCCGTCATAGCGGGCGGTATTCTGAAAGACCTTTTTGGCCAGCCGGAAGTTGGTTTCAGCCGAGACGCTGCCGCCGCTTCGCTCCATCTCCTCGAGCACCGCCTTGTAATCGTTGGGATCGATGACCACGGTGACGTCGGCATGGTTCTTGGCCGCCGAGCGGATCATCGCCGGCCCGCCGATGTCGATGTTCTCGATGGCATCCTCAAAGGTGCAGCCTTGCTTTGCGATGGTTGCCTCAAAGGGGTAGAGGTTGACCACCACCATGTCGATGGGCTCGATGTTGTGCTCCTGCATCTTGCTCACGTGCGCGGGCAGGGATCGCCGCCCCAGCAGGCCGCCGTGGATCTTGGGATGGAGCGTCTTGACCCTGCCGTCGAGCATCTCCGGGAACCCGGTGTAATGGGACACATCCTCCACCTCGAGGCCGCTGTCGCGCAGCGCCTGCGCCGTGCCGCCGGTTGACAGGATGGCAATCTTGAATGTGGATAACCCCTTGGCAAAGTCGGCCAGACCTTGTTTATCCGAAACACTGATCAGCGCTCTTTTAATCTTAGCCATATCTTCTCCTCTCCTTACCTGTTGGTTATTTTGTAATTGTTCCCAGCCGCCCTCCTAATGCCGATGCCGGAACTGAGGTGTCTGCTTCCGGCGGGGCGCCGGGTGCGATTTCTTCCTGCTGTGGCTTTACGTCCCCGTAGATTTTGTTGTCCAGAAATAATTTCCCGGCGATGCCTTCACCCTGTTCCGTCTTCTTGATGATGCGGTTGATCCGGGCCACCAGGTCCTTCAGCTGATTGTAAATCTCGTCATCCTGCATCAATTTGGCAAGCGTGCCCTGGCTTGAGCTGATTTTTTCAACCGCGCTTCCGATGTCAGCAAGGGTTTTTTGCAGCTCGTTGTATACCGCTTCGTCGGTAAGCAGCTTGCCCAGGGTTCCTTCGCCTCCCTCAAGACGCTTTGAGACGTTCTTGAGTGCGCTGCTGGTTTCCTCAAGGTTGCTGATGATCGACTGCAGCGCGCCTTTTTGTCCTGCCTCACCGGTGAGGCTTTCTGCCGGCCGGGTGATGATCTGAGTGAGATTTTTAATCCCGGCGGCAACATCGCTCAGTTCGGTGAAGAGCTGGTCGATATCGGCCGGAGGTGCGCCCTGCAGCAATTCCCCCCCGTCTTGAACAGCAGGTCTCCCTGTTGTGCCGGGTTTAACCTCAATATACCGTTCGCCGAGCAGTCCTTCCGAGCGGACAAACACCAGGGAGTCTTCCGGCAGAACAAACTCCCGCGGCAGGCGCATGGTTATTAATGCCTTATTGCCGTCAAGTTCCAGCATCTCAACCCGGCCCTTGGTGACGCCCAGCACCTTGACCGGCGTGTCTTTCAACAGGCCCGCCGCGGAATCCAGCTTCACCAGGACCCGGTAGCCCCGGTCCTTTCCGAAGCTCCACTTGCCCACGGTGGCGGTCATGTAGATAAGCAGCAGCAGGCCGATGATTACAAAGAGGCCGACCTTTATTTCTGCGGACAAGCCTGCCATAATAAGTAGCTTCCCCCTCTCCGCCGTTTGGGGGAGAGGGATGGGGTGAGGTGGCGTTACGGAGGTTAGTCTGCCCTGATGAGCCCCCTCATCCTAACCTTCTCCCCGCGGGGGAGAAGGGACTTAGAAAGTGGTCAAACTGAATTTCATGCCTGCTATAATTGCAGCTCTGCCCCGGTGATGGGCCCGTGCGCCTTTCCCTGGATGAACTGCTGTACCACGGGATTGGGCGAATTTCTTATGGCCTCGGGTGTGCCCGCTTCGATGATCC
>CAZWCD010000141.1:3235-6338 GCA_964632275.1 uncultured Thermodesulfobacteriota bacterium | reverse complement strand
ATGGAGGCCAACTTTAAGCTGGCAGCTGATGTACGGGCAGCGGTGGAAAACGCCAGGGGTACTGAAGCGTCCCCGGTCGGCCGCGAGATACTGGACCAGATGCTGGAGAACGCGGCAATTGCGGAACGGGAGCAGATCGCCATCTGCCAGGACACCGGATTTGCCGTCTTCTTCGTGGAACTGGGTGACAGCGTCCGGATCGAAGGCGGCGCCCTTGTCGATGCCGTTAATGAAGGCGTGCGCCAAGGCTATGGCCAAGGCTATTTAAGAAAATCCATCTGCCACCCCCTGACCCGGAAAAATACCGGGGATAACACGCCGGCCATAGTGCATCTGGAGCTGGTGCCC
Source organism: uncultured Thermodesulfobacteriota bacterium (assembly GCA_964632275.1). Taxonomy (GTDB): domain Bacteria; phylum Desulfobacterota; class WTBG01; order WTBG01; family WTBG01; genus CAZWCD01. Next base: position 5,990 of record CAZWCD010000141.1, on the reverse strand, counting down.
GGTGACTCATTAAAAATTCTGCTGGCGCCCAAGGGGGCCGGCAGCGAAAATATGAGCCAGGTCGCCATGCTCAAGCCATCAGACGGCCTGGAAGGGATCAAGAAATTGGTCATCGAACGGGTGAGAGATGCCGGCGCCAACCCGTGCCCCCCCGTTGTAGTTGGTGTGGGCATCGGCGGCACCATGGAGAAGGCCGCAATCATCGCCAAGAAGGCCATGGTGCGTCCCATCGGCAGCATAAATCCCGACCCGGAGCTGGCCGCCCTGGAAGCGGAACTTTTGAAAAAGATAAATGACCTGGGAATCGGACCGCAGGGGCTGGGAGGTCGCACGACCGCCCTGGCCGTGCACATAGATGTCTTTCCCTGCCATATTGCAAGCCTGCCGGTCGCGGTGAATATTAATTGTCATGCCAGCAGGCATAAGGAAATCATATTTTGAGGGCAAGTCAGCTAGCCAGCCAGCAGGCCAGCCCTCTATCACATTAATTGTCAAGATGTGAATTGTTACCATGGGCGAAATACGCATTACCACCCCTTTAAGCGATGACGTGATCCGCACACTCAAAAGTGGTGACCGGGTGCTCATCGACGGCACCCTTTTTACCGCCCGCGATGCCGCCCACAAGCGCCTGGTTGAGCTGATTGACCGGGGGGAGGAACTTCCCTTTGACCTGAAGGGACAGATAGTCTATTATGTGGGTCCAACGCCTGCGCGGCCGGGCAAACCCATCGGCTCAGCCGGTCCCACCACCAGCTTTCGCATGGATGCTTATGCGCCAAAGCTGATGGAGAAGGGGCTCAAGGGGATGATCGGCAAGGGAGCGCGCAGCAAAGCGGTGCTCGAGGCAATGAAGCGGTTTACCTGCGTGTATTTCACCGCGGTGGGCGGGGCGGGAGCGCTGCTTGCCCAGCGCATCACCAGCTCCGAAATTGTTGCCTACGAGGACCTGGGCGCTGAAGCGATACGCAAGCTCACCGTCGAGAATTTCCCGGTGTTCGTGGTGAACGATATCCACGGCAACGACCTGTATGAGGAGGGCGTGAGGAAATACAAAAGATAAATTTCTGATTTCGGATTTCGATTTGAATAAACCCGGTAGGAGCGGCTTCAGCCGCAATACTACACGAAGCAGGCTCCTTGGGTGTTTCGTCCGAATAATGCTCTAGCCTGCACCGGAGGCACGTAGGGGCGTATTGCCATACACCCTATTAAGAACAGGGATGATGTCTGTAGGGGCAGGCCCCTGTGTCTGCCCTCATGTATGCACAATGCATTTGTGATTTTATCCTGCATCCTGTATCTTGCATCATGAAGCATTTCAGATGGGAGGCATAAGCCATGTTTGTATGGGTGTTTCACCGGATCAGCGGTCTTATCATGATCATACTCTTCGGTGTCAAAATCTATACCGGGTTTGGTACCGTGGGCCACTTCGGCCAGGATGTAATCCCGTACTGGACCAAGCTGCACAACAATTTGGCAATCGACCTGGTGGCCATACTGCTGTTCATCTACCACAGTCTCTACGGCCTCCGCACCTGTTTGGTGGATCTGGGGGTCAAAAAGGAAAAAGAGCTCTTCTGGGGGCTTTCGGCAGCCGGTGCGGGCATCTATTTCTTTGTCTGTTTTCAATGGCTCTTCCGCTGAGGGTTTGATTCCGGCTCCGCGACTTTTAACCGAGCGGGGTCAAGGCTTTATATGATAACGCATGATGTGCTCATCGTAGGAGCAGGCATCGCCGGCCTTCGGGCGGCAATCGGGACATCATCCCGGTATGATACCGCCGTCCTAAGCAAGGTGCACCCGGTCCGCTCCCATTCCATCGCCGCGCAGGGGGGAATGAATGCCGCCCTGGCCAACGTGGAAGGGTCGAAGGACGACACCATTGAGAAGCACACCTTCGACACCATCAAGGGCAGCGACTACCTGGCGGACCAGCCCGCGGTGCGGGTGATGTGCACCCAGGCGCCGCTCCTGGTGTACGAGCTGGAGCACTGGGGCTGTCCCTGGAGCCGGCTGGAGAACGGGACGATCGCCCAGCGGCCCTTCGGCGGCGCCGGTTATCCCCGCTGCTGCTATGCGGCGGACCGCACCGGCCACATGATACTGCACACCTTCTACGAGAAGTGTGTCGAGCTCGGCGTCAAGGTGTACGAGGAGTGGCTTGCCCTCTCCCTGGCGGTTGACAATGGCCGGGTCCACGGGGTGGTTGCCATGGAGATGGCCACCGGCAGGCTCGAGACCTTTGCGGCGAGGGTGGTGGTGCTGGCAACCGGCGGCTACGGCAGGGTTTTTTCGCGCAGCAGCAACGCCCTGATCAACACCGGATCGGGCATCGCCATCGCTTACGAGGCGGGCGTTCCCATTGAGGACCTGGAGTTCGTGCAGTACCATCCCACCACCCTCTACGGCACCAACATTCTCATCAGCGAGGGGGCGCGCGGCGAAGGAGGCTACCTGGTGAACAATCGCGGCGAGCGGTTCATGGAGCGGTACGCCAAAAGCGCCATGGAGCTGGCGCCGCGGGACATCGTCTCCCGGTCCATCCAGACTGAAATCAACGAAGGCCGCGGCTTTCATGACGAGTACGTGCACCTTGACCTGCGGCACCTGGGAAGGGAGAAGATTCTTGAGCGGCTGCCCGGCATCCGGGAGATCGCCATTGACTTCGGCGGCGTCGATCCCATCGACACGCCCATTCCGGTTCAGCCCGCCCAGCATTATTCCATGGGCGGCGTCGCCACCGATGTGC
>CAZWCD010000141.1:0-3135 GCA_964632275.1 uncultured Thermodesulfobacteriota bacterium | reverse complement strand
TGCGGTGTTTACCGGGAGAAAAAGCTGCTCGAGGCAGCGCTTGCCGATATCAAGGAACTGAAGGAACGCTGCCGGAACATCGGCATCAGCAACCGGTCCTCCTTGAGCTATAACCCCGGCCTGATGAATGCCCTGGAGCTTCCGGGAATGCTCGAGATATCGGAAATGATCGTGGCCGGCGCTATCGTGCGTGAGGAGAGCCGGGGATCGCACTGGCGCACGGATTTCCCGGTGCGCGATGATCAGCGCTGGCTGAAGCATACCATGGCCCGCTATGCGCCGGAGGGACCGCAGTTCAGTTACACCGACGTCGAGATTACCGACTATGAGCCGAAAGCCCGCACCTACTGACAGCGAGTACACCTTTAAGCTGTTTCGCCTAGATCCGGAGAAGGCGCAGGAGCCCTGTTACGACACCTACCGGATTGGGTTTCCCCGGGGAACGACCGTACTCGAGGCGCTACTGCACATCCAGGAAAAAGAGGATGACAGCATTGCCTTCCGCTTTTCCTGCCGCAGCGCCGTCTGCGGGTCCTGCGGCATGCTGGTGAACGGCGCGCCGGTGCTGGCCTGCCGCACCCAGCTCAGCTCGCTCATCGGCGACCAGGTGCTGGTGGAGCCGCTGCCCAACATGGAGGTGATCAAGGACTTCATCGTCGACACCGCCCCCTTCTGGAAAAGCTACCGCATGGTGGAGCCCTGGCTGCATACCGACGGCCAACCCGTGCCGGAAAAGGAGCGCCTCCAGTCACCCCGGGAGGTTCATAAGCTGGAGCCCTATATCAACTGCGTTCTCTGCGCCTGCTGCTTCGGCGCCTGCCCGGTCATCGGGTTCGATGAGGAGTATATCGGTCCCGCCGCCATCGCCAAGCTCTTCAGGTTCATGCGTGACTCGCGGGACCGCAGGGGCACGGGATTCCTGGAACGGGTGAACCGCCGGGCGGGGGTGTGGAACTGCCGCACCATCTTCCGCTGCATCGACGCCTGTCCCAAGGACATCCGGCCGACCGATACCATCGAAGCGCTGCGGCGGCAGATGGTCTTCTACCGATTTAAAAAATTCTTCCGACTGGTGCGGTAAGGTACGCTCATGAAACTCAAGGAATCGCTTCTCTCCCGCAGGGGATTTTTCACCGGGCTGATTTATGGCGGCCTGGCCTCGCTTTCGGCGCTGGTGGCCTATCCCGCGGTGCGCTTTCTCTTCCACAAGAAGCAGATGCCGCTGCCGGACGCGGTGACGGTTGCCCGGACTGAGATTGAAACCATTCCGCCCAACTCGGCGGTCTACTTTCAGTACGGCTATCTTCCCTGCATTCTGCTCAAGACCGGGGAGGGTGAGCTTCGGGCCTTCAGCGCCAAGTGCACCCACCTGGACTGCAACGTCCAGTACCAGCCGGAGAGCAAACAATTTTACTGTGCCTGCCACGACGGCTATTTCGACGAGCGGGGGACGAATATTGCGGGCCCGCCTCCCGCGCCGCTCCTGGCGTTTACCATTCGCGAGGAAAACGATACCATGCTCATTTCCCTTCCCGCAACAGAGACGGTGGCATAAAGGGAGGGTTGTCATTCCGAACGAATGTGAGGAATCTTATATAATTATTTTATAAGATTTCTCGGATTCCCTCGAAATGACAATATAGATTGGGAAGTGAAGAAAAGGGCATAGTGTAGTTTCTCGTACGGGTGACAACCGATGATCGATGTAATGAAGGCATTGGATGAGCGGCTCAAGCTGGGATGGATGATCTCCCTGGCGCGCCACAAGCTGGTGCCCATCCACAAGCACTCGGTGTGGTACTACATGGGGGCCCTGCTGCTCTTTCTGTTCGTCATCCAGGCGGTCACCGGCGCCATGCTGCTCTTTTACTACAAGCCCGCGGCGGAGACCGCGCGCCAGAGCATTGCCGAGATCATGGTGACGGTGCCCTACGGATGGCTGGTTCGCTCGGTGCATCACTGGGCGAGCAACCTGATGATCGTCCTGGCCTTCATCCATTTCTTTTCAACCCTGCTGGTCAAGGCCTACCGCCGCCCCCGCGAGCTCACCTGGCTCACCGGTATGGTGATGCTGCTGCTGGTGCTTTTCTTCGGGTACAGCGGCTACACCCTTCCGTATGACGAGCGCGCCTTCTTTGCCTTTAACGTGGGGACGGACATGGCGGAAGCGGTCCCGGTGGTGGGCACCTACCTGATGGGATTCCTCCGCGGCGGCGACATGGTGGGGACCAATACCCTGAACCGTTTTTTTGCCTTTCACGTGGGGGTGCTGCCCCTGGCCCTGCTGGCGGTGATCGTGATCCATGTCATCCTGGTGCAGCTGCACGGCATGAGCGTGCCCATATCGGTGCTGAAAAAAGCGGAGGCCGAGAAGCGTGGGATACCGGGCAAGCCCATGTTCCCCCATTTCCTCTGGCATGATGCCGTCAACTGCCTGCTTCTTTTCGGGGGGCTGGTGACGCTGGCCATGCTGATTCCCTCGGAACTCGGGCCGGAGATTGATCTGTTGAAGCCTGCGCCCGAGGGGGTGAAGCCGGACTGGTTCTTCCTCTGGGTCTACCAGATTTTAAAGTGGATGCCGACCTACGTGCTGAGCATCGAGGGAGAGGTCGCGGGGATCGTCGGCCTTATCGGTGCGGCCCTGGTCATTGTCTTTGCGCCCTTTATTGACCGGAGGGCGCAGAGAAATGAGCGCAGCCCGCTGTTTACGGCGCTGGGCTGGGCGGCGGTCCTGGTATTTGTACTCTGCAGCATCATTGGATATCTTTCCTGATCCGGGAGAGCATCTGTATGGCCCGTTTGGGTGTTTGCGCAGTCGTCCTGATTGTTGCGGCGGTGATGGTCATGTTCGTTTCCATCTCTGGTCCGTCCTTGTATGCCCAGGAGGCGCCCGCGGTACGAACCATCACCGTTGAAGAGGTGATGCCGGAGGGGGATACGGGCGCTGTGGTTATTACCTCTGAGCAAGTTGAGATAGCGCGGGAAATGAGTGCGGAACGGTGGTATGGCCTGCTTTCCCTCTGGGCGCTGATCATCCTCGCTATTGTTTTGATCCGACTGCAGGTGCGGGATGATGAGAAGCTGTACGAGGAAGGATATTATTCGAAGGAGATTGAGTAAGTAATTGTTTGAATA
>CAZWCD010000140.1:3609-6379 GCA_964632275.1 uncultured Thermodesulfobacteriota bacterium | reverse complement strand
CCTGTCATCTGAAGGGTATCGCCGGTGCATCGGCGGCGGATTTTTAACGAGCAAATAAATTGAGCATACCCCCTCACCCTAACCCTTCCCCCCAGGAAACCGTGTCATAATTGGGCGAATTGTCATTCCGAACGAATGTGAGGAATCTTATATAATTGATTTAATATTATTGTATAAGATTTCTCGGATGCTCTCGAAATGACAACAGGGGATTTATGCGACAGTCTCCTGGGGGAGAGGATTGAGGTGAGGGGGGAAATAGCTTATGAGGACCTTTTTCATGCTTCGTGGTGTTCCCAGGGGGGGTAACATGCAAAGCGGATCGAATACGTAGGGGCGACCGGCCGGTCGCCCCTACATTTGAATGAAGACCATTTCCTCCTCAGGGACTTCTACGTGTAGCTGTGCAGGCCTGAAAGCACGTAGTTCACCCCGATGAAAGTGAATACCACCCCGCAGAACCCGATGATGGAAAGGACCGCGGTCCTGGTGCCCCTCCATCCCCGGGTCAGCCGGGCATGGAGAAAGGTTGCATAGATGAACCAGGTAATGAGCGACCAGGTCTCTTTCGGGTCCCAGCTCCAGTAGCTTCCCCAGGCGTAGTTTGCCCAGACCGCCCCGGTTATGATGCCGATGCCCAGCAGCAGGAATCCCACCGCGTTGGCCTTGTAGATGACCTCATCAAGCAAATTAACCGCAGGGAGGATTCCTTCCTCCCCGGTTTCTTCTTCCCGGATCTCCCCCTTTCTCTTTTTAAGCAGAAAGGCGATGCTCGCGCCGAAGGAAACGGCAAACGCCGCATAGGAGAGGAAGCAGGTAAGCACATGGTAGGTAAGCCAGTTGCTCTGCAGGGCGGGAATGAGCGGCTCGATCTCATCCTGCACGTTGGGCGACAGAGATGCGTAGGCCATGGCGATGGAAGCGATGGGGAAGACGAAGGCGCCCAGGGTGACGTTTTTAAACCGCTGCTGCATGATCAACAGGACCAGCACCATGCACCAGGCCATTGATGCCAGGGTTTCGTAGAGATTGGCCAGCGGTATGTGCCCGTAACCGGTCTGGTAGGATTCGTACCAGCGCAGCCCCAGCCCGGCGGTGTGCGCGGCAAAGCCGATCATGGCCATGATCTTGATCACCAGGGCAAGCCGGGGGTGCTTGAAAAAGAGGTAATAGAAATAGAGTACCATGGTAAAAAGATAAACGAAGGTGGTGATGCCGAGAAAAAACGAACTGTTCATGAGGGCGTTCTCCTTTTAGGTGGTGTCGCCTGTCTTATCCAGCCCCTTCAACTGCTTGTGCAGCCCATCGAAGGTGCGGGAAAAGGATAGCATATTCTTGCTGCTGGTGCCGGCCAAGGTAAGCGTCGCCTCATTCGTCGCGGGTTCGACGCGTATCCAGAGCCGCTGATGGCTCGCGAAGCAAATGATGTAGCAACCCAGGCAGAGCAGCGCGCAGCCCAGCCACACCACCCACACCCCCGGGTCCCGGGTGATCTGCAGGCCGGTATATTCCCTTGCCGCGACATTGAGCAGGGAAAACCGGTAGGGACCTTTGCCCGCAGCGTGAAAGTCGGGGAAGTTTTGAAACACCCACTGTTCCTCAAGCAGGGATCCGTCTTTAAAGAGGGCGATCTGCGCCGCGGGATTTTTCAATTGCTGCGAGCGGCTGACCACCTGGTTGTTCTGGCCCAGGGAAAAGTCGGGGACAAATCGTTTCACCGCAACTTCGTATCCCGCATCTTCAAGCGGGATGCGCCCGCCCGCCGCCGCCTGGTAACTGCGGGTTTGGCCGCCGCCGGTCCGGTTGGTGACCCCCAGGGTCAGCGCCCCTCCGCCGGAGGCGGTGCCGTAGCTGGACTGGTAGATCCACACCCCCTTGTACTGCAGGGGATCATTCACCTCGATGCGCTTTTTTTTAACCTCTTGCCCTCCATCGATGATGGTCAGATCGCTGGTGAATTCCTTGGGCTTCTGTCCGCCTTCGTAGAAGGTAACCGAAAAATCATCACAGCGGATGGCGAAATCAAGTTTTTTCTCAAGGGTGGTTCCCTTGAGCACCATGGTGTCGTTTGACGAACCTTCCATCACCTGCATGTAGCCCTGGTAGCCAAGATTGCCGAGGATGCCCCCGATGATGATGAAAACAATGCCAAAGTGGGTGATGTAAAAACCGAACCGGGAAAATTTGCCCCTTTCGGCAAAGAGCTGATAGGCGCCGGAGGGCGATAGGATGGCGGATTTGACCGGCAGATGCTTTTTTACCGCGCTGATGATCTTCTCCCATGCCTGCTGATCAAAGGATTTAAGGCGTTGGTTTTTTTTCAGTGGCAATGCCTTCAGCAGTTGCTCGTCCAACTCCCCCTCCTTGCGCGTGATCATTCGCCAGAAAGCGGGAAAGCGGTTGAGCGAGCAGCAGATGAGATTGAGGGTGAAAAGGGACAGGAGGGCGATAAACCACCAGGAGTGATACATGTTGTCGATGTTGAGCAGTTTTATCAGCTCGTAGGTGGACGGCTTGTAAAAGCGGAGGTAGACGGCGGGCATTTCATTCTGCGGGACGATGGTGCCGACAATGGCGGTGATGGATATGATGATCAGTATGGTGATGGTGAGCTTGAGCGAGGTAAGCAACGACCATACGCCTTTGGTAAATGAGTTTTTCAAGGTATCCCCTTTGCTGAGGTGTTGGTGCATTGCGCCGGTATCTGTTACTCCGGAAGCTGCAGGACCTGCACCCGGTCCGCCAGCATTTCCACCACGTACAGCCTCCG
>CAZWCD010000140.1:0-3509 GCA_964632275.1 uncultured Thermodesulfobacteriota bacterium | reverse complement strand
ACTCCTTTTTTTCCATGCCCATGATTCCCTCGCTTTTCAGCGGTTTCATGGCGGCAAGATCATAGATGAGGATGCGGTGATTGTCGTTATCGGTGACGTAGCATCGTTTCAGGCGACTGTTCACCGCGACATCGGCGGGATCGGACGGCTTGCCCTGGTCGCGGTCGGTTTCGGTTGAAAACTGGGAGAGAAATGCCCCATCGGGGCTGAACAGCTGCACCCGGTGATTGCCCGAGTCGGCAACGTAAATGCGATTGGCGTCGTCAATCCCGATTCCCAGGGGAAAATTGAATTCACCGTTGCCGTCCCCGGTTGTGCCGAACGAGAAGAGACGCTGCCCCCCCGCGGCGTGGACGCTTACCCGGTTGTTGACCCCGTCCAGAACGTAGACCCGCCCGTTGGTTCCGGCCGCCACGTCGCTCGGCTGGCGGAAATCGCCCTGGATAAACAGAAGGGTTTTCGCCTTCACAACCGGAGCGGACGCGGCAAGGCTGGATGTCCGGGGTGCGAATACGCTCAGAATGAAAACGATTACAGCTGATGCAATGGTACGCCAATGGTTCACGCGCTTCCTCAAGCCGGTTATTTCACGGTCGGTGTTCCGTTTGGATTTCTTTTTTGTTGCCTGCCGCATCGGGATCGAACATGGCAGGAAGATAAAATTTCGTGTATTCGTCGATCAGCTTGATTACCTCAAGCTGCGCCAGCTGATCCATCCTGCTCTGGCTGTAGCCGATCGCCGCCAGGGGGAGGTACCCCTGCGGGCGATGGCATTCCTTGCAGGTCACCGCTTCCTTGGAAATATGCTGCATCAGCTCTTCCTGGATCTTTTTGCGCTCGTCCTCGGTATACGCGTCCCGCTTGTTCATGAATTCCAGCGCCAGCGCCTCGTTGGGGAATAGGTCCAGCCGCCTGCCGCCCCGCAGGGGAACGATCTTGGCGCCATAGCTTCCCTGTGCCCCCTTCAGCTCCGTCACCACCTGCCCGGTTTTGTCGTCGAACCATTGGAAGCCGAATGACTCCCCCTCCTGCGGCCTGATGTGGCAGGTCTCGCAGGCGAGGTAAAAGGTGTGCATGTTGTAAAATGCCCGCAGGTCCCTGGACGTGGCATGGCAGAAATTGCCATGACAGCGCAGGCACATCGGAGCCTTTCCCTGGTCGGTGTAGCCGGCATCCTCGGAGATGTGAAAGCGCCCGGTTTCCCGGGGGCGCGCCACGGTCTTGGTGAATCTTTCGCTTTCCGTGTCCGCGGGAAGGGCAGTGCGGGTTGAGGCGGGGAAGTAGAGAAACTTTCCCAGATAGAAAAGGCTCACCACGATCAGTACAAGCAGGAGCAGACCAGCTCCGTTGGCGAGCAGTCTTAGAAGTATGCGTGATGGCTTTCGCATGGAACCCATCTCCTTCCGGAGGCGCCGGTCATCGATTATATATCCGGCGCGTATCGGATGGCCCGTTCGGCTTCTTTGATGCGCTGATACTCCAGCGGATGCTCTTCCGCGAGTTCATGCTCCGGTATCATCCCGTCCAGCCACATGGTGGACATGGGGAACTTGCCCGGCTTGAGATGCACTTCGTAGAAATGCCATACCATTATGGCGCAGGAGGCGAGTATCGCTTCCATGGTGTGAACGAGTATGGAGACATCGAAAATAAATTTGGGGAAGTATTGCGGAAACCAGAGAAAGAATCCGGTGAGGGTGATGATGATGTTGCCGATCCACCCGGTCCAGTATTCCAGTTTCTCTTTATAGGTAAAGCGGTCAAAGAGCGGCTTCCGGTCGGAGAGGCGAAGGTAGTAGCTCATGTTCTGCAAAAAGTCCCGGCCGTCTTTAAGGGCGGGGATCATGTCCGTAAGGTATTGCCTCCCCGTGCGGGTGAGGGCAATATACCAGAGCTGATAGAGGATGTTGGCGATCATGAGCACGGCAGCCGCCCGGTGGAGCAGCCCCCGCCAGTAGAAGACGGTTTCCCGGTATGGTCCAAAGAGCGAGAGTGCGTTTTCTGAAAATTCAACCATGAAGCCGGTTACCGCCAGGATTACAAAGGTGGTCCAGACGATGTGGTGCTGGGCCCGTTCGTGGCGGTTGAGCCGCACGTAGCGTTTTCCCGGTGTCGGGTGCGGGGAGCCGACGGCGCTGCCGGCAGATGTGGTACGATTATTCATGGTGCGCACCTCGTTCTTTGCGTTCCCGCCGGACGGCGAGAAAATCAAGCGCTTGATGGATGATCATGAAGCTGATGAGCCCGCCGATAAGCAGCAGGTAAAAATGCCTGATGAAACGAAGGATCATCCGCTGGTAGTAGTCGGCCGGGGTCAGATCCTCCTGTGCTTTTTCCTCGAACAGGGAGGCAAAGGGCTTTAATTCCCCCTTCCGGATAAGCTCCTGCTTTTCCAGGGTGGCCAGTTCAAGATCAAAAACGGCCGCCTTGGCGCCCGACGGGTGAATGGCGCCCCGGGCAAACGCCGGCGTGGCGTCGATATGACATTCCTGCGTGCCGTTGGGGTTGCTGCAGGTGCGCACCAGGTTGTCCTTGTAGACGGCGGAGCGGGGATCAGCCTTGGGCCTGATGGTATGGGAAAAATATCCCACCGGCGCATGGCAGTCAATGCAGTTGGGCGCGTTGGGATCGCCGTATTTTATGGATTTCCAGTGAAAGGTATCGCGGAAGGTGCCGGTTGCTTCCAGGCCGTGCCGCTTCATTTTTTCCTCATCCTCATGGCATGAGGCGCAGAGCTCGACCATGCTCTGCGAGCTGCGGCGCTGCTTGAGGCGATGGGTGAGATGGGTAAAATAGACCCTGGTCCACTGTTCATCCTCATGACAGCCGAGGCAGCGGTCAAGCACCTCGCGGGATATGTCCTCCGGCTGTTTCCCCAGGCGTATCGGGTCGAGAATGCGGTTGTCGTGACAGTAGGTGCAGGTGGGAAGGTCTTCGGCATGGTCCTTGGGCTTTCCCTCAACCCTTGCGCCATGAACGCTTTTCTCATACTCGTCGATCATCCTGGCATGGGAAAACTTTCTTTCCACCGACGGCTCGATCAGGTGACATTCCGTGGCGCAATCGACCTTTTTGACGTCCCCGTGGGGGAATTCCGCAATGTCCACGTGGCAGCCCTTGCAGCGGACCCTGCCGTGGGCGGAATGGGTGTACAGCTCCGGGTTGACATAGAAGAGGCGCTTGCCGCCCGTTTCGTCGATCCTGCCCAGGCCGGAGTAGCGGTGGCACAGATCGCAGTTTTCCACATCCGCGGCGGGCAGGGGCGCGGCGACCAGCAAGCCGGCAAGTGCTGCGAAACAAATCGCCGCCCTCAAGACAAACCGTGTGCCTTCCATGGGATGCCGTGCCTCAGTACGGGGGAATGGTGTCGTATCTACTTATAAATGGATTTCAAAATGATTGTCAAGCACAAGCGCTCCCGGTCATCCGCGCCGCACCGCTACCGGTAGGCTGACGGCTCCTCCTTCAGCAGGTGGGGAAAACCGCTGCTGTGGGGGTTATGGCAGTGG
>CAZWCD010000139.1:0-6396 GCA_964632275.1 uncultured Thermodesulfobacteriota bacterium | reverse complement strand
GGCCGCCACCGGCAGTACCAGTAAAAGAATCATTGTTCCCGACTTCATCATGTGATTACCTCCTTTCAGCCTGCGTTTGTGTTCCATCATGCGCGTAGCGCAGCAGATGGGTGTTTTTCAACAGCCTGCTCAGGCATTACCACCAGATGACCGGCTGCAGATTATATGGTATCAGGGATATGCAGAGCGCCAGGCAATTCTCAAACAGGATGCAGCCCGCGAGAAAATCGCACTCCCCCTGCTGACGGCAGGTTAATGCGCCGGTGCCGCGAAGCCCGATGCAGTCATAGACACAGCGCCGATCCGGGGTGTCCCATTTAAAAAGGCACAGCAGCGGTGACACATGGCAGTCCCCGGCGTATATGCTGCTGACCTTAATGTCCGATCCGGGGATGAGCCCGCTTGCCTGAACCAGCGGATCATTTTCCAGCAGCGCCTGAAGCTCGTCGGCATCGCCCGCCCCCCGGGCCATTTCCATGACGCGGACAAGGAGATCCCCGGCGATCCTTGTTTGACCATCGTGCCGCAACCCATCAACGATCGCTTCTGCACTCGCCGGTCCGTCTCCATTCGCGGCGCCCCATGCGCAGAGCAGCATCATGGCTAACAACATCCCACAGGTACATACTTTCTTCGACATGTGCCAATCCGTAAGCCTGCTAATTAAATCAAGCTTTTAAAAAATTAGCGGGCTTGCCAATTGATTGCTTTCTCGATCCATCTTTTCCCCCTCACCCCATCCCTCTCCCGCAGAGGGGAGAGGGGGCTCTTGATTCTTTCTTCCAATAAAAACATCGAGAAAAAAAATGCTTCCCTCGCCCCGCCGGGAAGAGGGTTAGGGTGAGGGGGTATCCTCAATAAATTTTCGTGTGACATAAAGAAAGATTCTTTGGTGATCAGCGCTGCCTCAGCCCCAGCAGCTCCATGCGCACCTCCCGGCCGATTATGTCAGCGAGCTGCGGCGGGTCCTCGCGGACGGGGGGAGGAATATAGGGCATGACTCCCAGCAGCGGAAGCCCTGACATTTCCGCTATAATCCCGGGGTTGGTTTCCGCGGACAGGTCAGGGACGGGAGCGCATTGATTGAGAATGATGCCCCGTACGGTCAGCCCGTTTCTGCGCGCGTGCTCCGCCGTAAGCAGCGTGTGGTTGATGGTGCCGAGCGCATTACGCGCCACCACGATGATGGGTATCTGCAGCAGCCTGATCAGATCCACACCGGTCGCATGTCCGGTGATGGGGGCCAGCAATCCGCCCGCCCCCTCAACCAGCACCAGATCGTTCTGCACGGCCAGCCGGCAATAGGCGCTGCTGATCACCTGCAGGTCAATGGCCATACCGGAAAGCGCTGCCGCAACGCTCGGGGTGAGCGGCTGCTCCAGCCGGTAGGGGACGATGTCTTCCAGGGCATCGGCCGATGCCGCCATCTTTTTTAAAAAGAGCGCGTCATCCGGCTGCAGTCCCTGTTCGGTGCGTCTGCATCCGCTTTCCACCGGCTTCATCACGCCGACGCGGGCGCCGCCCCTGCGGCAGCACGCCGCCAGGCCGCCGGCAATGAGGGTCTTGCCCACACCGGTATCAGTTCCGGTAATGAATATGCCCTGTTTCACACCAGCAGCTCTCGTTCAGGGGTCGCGCGGCGAGAATGATTGCTGATCGCCGTAGATAAAAACACCTTCCTTGTTCACTTCCGCAATCATCTGCTCGCTGCCGTTCATTTTGAGCACCATATAAGGACTGTGCCCGGTTAATAAGCGGGCGCGGGAGAAATCCCGTAACAAGGCCTCCTTTTCTTCCCTGGGGAAATTCTGCCAGCCTGAAGAAACAAACACCGTATAGCTGTCCCCGCTGGATGAAGGCTTGATGCGGGTAATCAGCCCTTCTTCCATCAGCAGCGAAAGCCGGCTGTTAAGCCAGTGAACCGCCCAGCCGGCGTCCTGCCGCGCATCCCCGCTTTCTTCTTTTGCACCCGGGGTCTGCGCCCACGAAGCGGCGACCGGGTGAAAGAACAGGAGCGCAGTCAACAGTAAAACGGCTCTTCGGTTCGATGGCCTCATGATTCCGTTCCCCCGGTTACCTGCCTGATGGCATTACACACAATGGTCAGCAGCTCGTCCAAATGATCGCGGGTGATGCTCAAGGGGGGCATGATCACAATCACATCGCCAAGCGGCCGGATGATCAGCCCGTGCTTTCTCGCCTCCTGGATGACCCGTATGCCCGTCTTAAGCTCGGGGGCAAACGGCTGCCTGCTTTCCCGGTCCGCCACCAGTTCAATGCCCACCATGAAGCCCTTCTGCCGCACCTCCCCCACGTGGGGCAGCGCCGCGAACTGACGCAGCTTCTCGCGCAACAAGTCTATCTTGGGCTGCAGCTGCTCCAGGGTCCGGTCCCGCTCAAAGATGGAGAGGCTGGCCAGGGCGGCGCTGCAGGCAAGGGGATTGCCGGTGTAGGAGTGGCCGTGAAAGAAGGTCTTAAGCTCCCAGTGCTCGCCCAAAAACGCGTTATAGATTTCCTCGGTGGCCAGCGTTGCCGCAAGGGGCAGATATCCGCCGGTGATCCCCTTGGCAACGCAGAGCAGGTCCGGCGCCACCCCCTCCTGCTCGCAGGCAAACATGGTGCCGGTCCGGCCGAAGCCCACTGCCACTTCATCGGCAATCAGCAGCAGGTCATAGGCGGTGCAGAGCCGGCGCATCTCTTTCAGATAGCCCGGCGGGGCGACGATCATGCCCGCCGCGCCCTGCACCAGGGGCTCGATGATCAGCGCGGCCGCCTCCTCATGGTGCTGCCTGATAACCTCTTCCGCCCGGTTGATGCACTCAAGTCCGCAGGTGGGATAGCTCCGTTCCAGGCTGCAGCGGTAACAGTAGGGGGAAGGGATCCGGAAGGTGGAAAAGAGCAGCGGCCGGTAGAGCTGGTGGAAGGTGTCGATGCCCCCCACGCTCACCGCGCCGATGGTGTCTCCGTGATAGGCATTATCAAGCGAGATAAAGGTATGCTTCCGCTTGCGCGCGGGTTTTTTCTGCTGCCAGTACTGGAAGGCGATCTTGAGGGCGATTTCCACCGCCGTGGATCCGTCATCCGAGTAAAAAATCCTGCTCAGGCCCGGAGGCGCGATGTCCATCATTTTCTTCGCCAGAAGGATGGCGGGAACGCTTGATATGCCGAGCAGCGTCGAATGGGCTATCCGCTGCACCTGGCCGATGATGGCCCGGTCAATCTCCTCGCGCCGGTGCCCGTGCACATTTACCCAGAGCGAAGAAACGCCGTCCAGGTACCGGTTGCCGTTGATGTCATACAGAAATGAGCCTTCGCCCCGCTCGATGATAAGCGGAGTTTCGGCGCAGTAGTCACGCATCTGGGTGAAGGGGTGCCACAGGTAGCGCTTGTCCCATTCCTCCAGTTCCGACTGCCGATATTCCTTCTCTCCGTTTTTCATATGCGCTCTCGTGCCTCTTTCCTGCCGAAGCCAAAAAGAAGTTCATAGGTGGCGGGAATGCCCCTGGGGCCCCGGTAACAGCGCTCATAGATATCGATCATCCCGCGGAACACCTGCGGCCGGCCCAGCCCGGACTGCCGGTTCTGCGAGCCGTTCTGCGCCCCGATGGACTTCAACCCGATCAGGAGCTGTTTGACATCGGCATGATATTCCCGTTCCAGCCGTTTCTGAACCGACACGTCACCGAACCCCCCGTCCGCAAGCATGTCCCGCAGATCTTCCTGCCGGACAAATTCATGAAGGGCGGGTGATCCTCCGTTGCCCCGCGCATGATGGGATCGCCGGTAGGAATCCCTGAGCTCACAGAGGGTGTTGCTTCCCAGGGTGGTAAAGCAGAAGACGCCTCCTGCGCGCAAAACCCGGGCAGCCTCATGGAAGGCAGCCCGCCAGTTCTCGAGCCACTGGTAGGCAAGGCTTGAAACCACCAGGTCAAAGGCGCCGCCGCGGTAGGGCAGCAACTCCGCATCGGCATTGACAAAACCGGGCGCGCGGCCCTGACCGCCGGCGCTTTTGTCCCGCGCCACCAGAAGCATGCCCCGGGCCAGGTCACACGCCTGGAGGGAGGCCGCGGGGAAAAGCCGTCGCATGCTGAGGGGAATGTATCCGGTGCCGGTGCCGATATCCAATATGGTCGCGGGAGCGATGCCCAGCAGACCGATCCGCTCGGCCAGATCTTCGGCAACCCGCCGCTGCAAATGGGCTGATCCATCATACGAGGCGGCATGGGTATTAAATGACCGCCGAATTTTTTTCTTGTCGATCATACCGAGCGAAGAAATGCCGCAAGGCTGTGGTTGAAGCCATCGGCCCGGGTGAGAAAAGGCGCATGTCCCGCGCCGGGAAACGTGATCAACTCCGCGCGGGCAAGCCGCTCCCGCATATACGACGAAGCCCCGGGCGGGCAGATTGTATCCTGATCCCCGTGCATAAGCAAGCAGGGAATGCGGATGCTGCCGAGATTCTCCCGCAGGTCTTCGCGGGCGAGGGATGCAAGCAGGCTCCGGGCGACGTCCGGTTGCGGGAGATACCGTTCATTGGTTAAAAGATCACGCACCTCGTCTCCGGAAGGGAGCTCCCGATCCTGTTCGGAGAGGAGAAGCCCGTGAAACTCCTGAAGCGCGCGGCTGAAATCGGCGTCCGCCAGTTTCAGCATCCGTTTCAACACTGCAGGAGGCAGGCCGTGGGGAAACCCGTCCCGCGCCATAAAGCTGGGTGTGCCGTCAACCAGCACCAGCGCATCAAGCGGCAGGCGATGCCCTGCCGCCAGCATGAGTGCCACGGAAGCGCCGATTGACCAGCCGACGATTGTCACCCGCTCCAGCCCCAGGCCTTCGATGAAGCACGCCATGTCGCGGGTGAGGGACGCAAAATCGCACACCCCGGAAGGGCACCCGGATTTTCCATGTCCCGGCAGGTCCGGACAGATGACCTGATAATTATCCGCCAGGTGTGCGACCTGATATTTCCACACCCGTGAGCACATGGCCCACCCGTGCAGAAAGAGGAGAGGTTTACCTTTCCCCGCGACCTGGTAGTTTATTTTCACGCCATCCGGCGTTGTAAAGAAAGGCATATCAGCAGGTCTCGTAATACAACAAGATCATGTTTTACAAATCCTAAATCCCAATATCTAAATCCTAAACAAATTCAAATGACCAAAATTCAAATAAAGAACAAACTGTACGTAACATTTTGGTGCCACGGTTTAAAACATTTGAGTTTTGAATTTTGGGTTTGTTTGGGATTTAGATATTAGTGCTTAGGATTTGTCTTTCCTCCTTGCATCCTGCATCGTGCATCATGCATCACCCGTCCCACATCTCCTCAGATAATCCCCACCTTTCTCCCCGCCTTCTCAAGCGCCTCAAGGGCGAATGCCACTTCACCCGGGGAATGGGCCGCCGAGACGGTTATGCGCAACCGGGAGGTGCCCTGCGGAACAGAGGGCGGCCTGATGCCCTGAATAAAAACCCCCTCCTCCAGGAGCAGCGCAGCCATCTCCATGGTCAGGGATGCGTCGCCCAGAAGAATCGGGATAATCTGGGTCTCGCCGCCGGGAACGGTGAAGCCGAGTTGTATAATCCCCTGCCTGAGGCGGTTTGCGTTGTCCCGCAGGCGCGCCCGCAGTTCCGGCTCCTCTTCCACCAGTTCAAGTGCGGCGACGGCCGAGGCGATCACCGAAGGGGGAAGGCCGGTGGTAAACATAAAGGGACGCGAGCGGTTAATCAGGAACTCCCGCAAGCTCCTGTCGCCCGCCACAAAGGCACCGAATCCGCCCAGCGCCTTTCCGAAGGTCCCCATGGCGATGTCGATCTTCTCCGCCAGGCCGAAATGGTCCCCGGTGCCGCCGCCATTGGGCCCCAGCACCCCGGTGGCGTGGGCATCATCAACCATCAGCATGCATGCATACTGCTCGGCCAGCGTCACCAGGTCGGGAAGCGGCGCCATATCGCCGTCCATGCTGAATAAGCCGTCGGTGACAATGAGCCTCCTCTTGAAGCTCCCGGCATCGGCAAGCAATTGTTCCAGCGAGTCCATGCGCTTGTGCGGGTATATCCTGGTCTGCGCCCTGCTCAAGCGGCAGGCATCGACGATGCTGGCGTGATTAAACTCGTCGCTCAGGATAAGATCGCCTTCACCGGCAAGGGCCGCTATGACGCCCAGATTGGCCATGTAGCCGGTGCTGAACAGCAGCGCCGCCTCCTTCTTCTTGAGCTGCGCGACTTTTTCCTCAAGCTTCCGGTTCAAATCCAGGTTCCCGCAGACCAGGCGCGATGCCCCCGACCCGACACCGTATCGCTCCACGGCATCCATGGCGGCGGCCTTCAGGCGGGGATGATTGGCCAGCCCGAGGTAATCGTTTGAAGCAAATTGCAGCGCCTTCCTGCCGTCAATGA
>CAZWCD010000138.1:0-6492 GCA_964632275.1 uncultured Thermodesulfobacteriota bacterium | reverse complement strand
CTGAAGTGAGAAGAGAAAGAGCCAACAATTTTCGATCCTCATTTCACCGGTCAAGGCCGGGTCATGGTTTCAGGGGCGGCTTCGGAGGTTTCAGAAGAAGGTAATTACTTCAATCAATGGTTTTGCGGGAGACAATTTGAATGAAGATGCAACCGAAGAGAAAATGGCTTGTAACCGCGGCCATTTTCTTTTTCTGTCTTTGCGGCTGCCAATCTTCGGACGGCCTGGGAGGCAAGTGTAATGTTGTCCTGATCACCATTGATACGCTGCGGGCGGACCACCTTTCCTGCTACGGCTATGAACGGGAGACGACGCCCCGCATCGACGCCATTGCGCGGCAGGGAATCCTCTTTAAAAACGTGGTCGCCCCATCGTCCTGGACGGCTCCCTCCATGGTGTCGCTTTTTACCTCCACCTATCCCATCAATCACGGCGTGATTCACGGTATTGAGTTTCAGAAGGTGCGAGGCTTTTACCAGGAGGTCTTTTCGGAAAAGCTGCGCACCCTGCCGGAAATCCTGAAGGAAGACGGCTACACCACCTTTGGCGTATCGTCCAATCACACCTTGACCGCGGAATTAGGGTTCGCCAGAGGGTTTGATCACTTCACCTATCTAAACTGGCAGCCTGCGGATGTCGTAAACAAGCTTGCATGCGCATGGGATCAGGTCATCAGAAAGTCCGACAGATTTTTTCTGTGGGTGCATTACATTGATCCCCACAGTCCCTACTTCCCCCAGGCCCCGTGGATTTTGCGCTATTCTTCGGAGAACCCTGCCGGCATCCAGCAGATAAGCAGAATGCCGGCAGCTGAACTGGTGGCAAACGTAAAGACAAATCCGGCACTGCTATCCACGGTGCAAGCACTCTACGACAGTGAGATCAATTATGTCGACTTGTATGTGGGAGAGCTGATCAAACGGCTGGGGCTGGATCAGAATACCCTTCTTATCATTACCGCGGACCATGGCGAGCAGTTCATGGAACATGGCAACATGGGTCATTCAATCGCCTTGCATAAAGAGGAACTGCAAGTGCCCCTCATCATCAAACTCCCGGGGACATCAGCGGCACAATCAATTGATCAACAGGCGAGCATCGTGGATGTCATGCCCACCATATTAAGCTTGCTCGGCATTGACCTGCCGGAACAAACCATGGGCACGCCCCTCCTGGACAACCGGGGAGTGCTGACTCGCCTGCGCAAAATCCTCCCGGGTAGACAGTCCGCCGGGCATCGCTATGCGGAATTGGATAGCCGTGCCAGATTAAAAGCAGTTATTGCGCCGCCGTGGAAATACATCTATGACTATAAGGCTGCGTCAGGCCTTTTGTACAACATGATCTCAGATCCTTTCGAACAAAAAAATCTTGCCGGAGAGCAGGCCCGGCAGGCTGCTGATTTGCGTAATCAATTGCTGTCTTTTGTATCCGGCGCGAAGTCATATCCGCCCCGCAGTCAAATTACCCAGATTTCCACTGAAGAAATAGAAAAGCTTCAAACCCTGGGCTATTTGAGCCCATCGGGAAAAGAAGACGCCGATAGAGATGGAGTGGATAATAAAGCGGACAACTGTATTGATAAACCGAATGGTCCGCTGAGGGGCATATGCACGAAAGTGCATGTCGGCGAACCCTGCGTGAACCATGACCAATGCGGAGCGGGTGGATTTTGCAGCATGCGGCAGGAGGATAACGATGATGATGGGATTGGCGATGCCTGTGACGCCTGCGAGGGTAACGGAGCCTATGATATGGATGGAGACGGGCAGTGTGACCAGGCGCCCACGGTATTTGATAAGATTTGGTTTGAAGCGGAGCAGGCGGATACTATTGCAAATCCGTTTACGATTAGCGCGGATGAAAGAGCATCTCAGGGTAAGTTTATAAGCGCACCCAATGGCGCGGGAAGCGAATATACCCCGGGAGGGAAAGTAATGGCATCATACACAGTGACGATCAACCAGCCGGGGGTGTATTATCTGTGGGGACGGGTGCGGGTGCGAAGCACTGAGGATGATTCATTTTTTGTGCAGATAGATGACGGCAGTGATAAGCTGTGGGAAGTCGCGCGAGGACGCCAGTGGCATTGGGACAGAGTCAGGGACCGCCACATCGCCGATCCCGCGCTATTTGCGCTGACTGAAGGGGTTCACACCATCAGGATCAAACTGCGCGAAGATGGGACTGAACTGGACAAAATGCTCTTGACCAATGATCCGAATCTTGTGCCCGGCGATGTGGAAGGTGCTGCGGAAAACCAGGTGCACCCCTGATAGCGCTGATCGCCAGCGGTGAAGCGGCTTGTTTGAAAGAACGAAGATGGCCTCCTTGTTGTAAGTTGCTCTCAGAACCAACGTCCCCTCTTTAAAGGGGACGTTGGTTCTCAAGACAACTTGTGAGGGGCATTTCCGGAGCGCTGTCGGTTTCAAAAAGCGCAGGTTTGTGCCGGAGCGGAACAGGCAGGCTGGCAGGTGCTTTCCCCTGCAGGTCATGCAGGGTGAAAATGGAACGAGCCCTCCCTTTTTATCGGGTTGTTCTCAGACGTCACATCACTTGAGCGGTACGGGATCAGGCGGTGTAGGTGTTGAGGAAGGTGGTCTCAGCATCGTAGGTGCCGATGAGGATAATTTCGTCATCGCTGCCGAGATGCATGCCGGGCTCCGGGTTGATCGAGGAGGCGTCCGTATGCTGGATGGCGACCACCGTGCATCCCGTTTTTTCCCGGATGCCTGACTGGGCGAGTGTTTTGCCCACCAGCTCCGCCGGCGTCTTGAGGTGGAAGACATTCAACCCTTCGGCCAGGAGCAGCGGTTCGCGTTTCATGAGAAAATTAAAAATGGCGTTTGCCCCGAGCGACGCGTAGGACATGACAAAATTGGCGCCGGCGCGATGCAGGGTTGAAATATTGCGCTCTTCGCTGGCCCGGCTTAAAATCTGCATATCCGGCCTCAGGCTCCTCAGGTACTTGGTGAGATAAATATTGGTGGCGTCGTCGTGGGAGGTAATCAGAGCGGCCGGCGCTTCCTTGAACAGTGCCTTTTCCAGTGTGTTGATATCCGCGGCATCCCCGAAGACATAACGATCGCCATCGTCACCGTGTGTTTTTTTCTTGTCAATAATGACATAGGGAATGTCCGACTTGCGGAAGCGCTCCGCAATCGCGTTGCCGACGCGTCCTCCACCCACAATGATTACCGGGTTGCCGGCCACATTGTATATGTGATAGAAGGAATACACTTCATCATACTGTGCTATAGCCGCTTCCGACCCGGCCAATACCAGCACGCTGGTGCTATCGATCACGGTGTCCGGGCGGGGAACCATGAAGCTGCCTCTTTCCCAGATGCCGACCACCGCCAGTCCGAAGGACTCACGAATGCCGCTCCGGGCAATGGTCTGTCCGGCCAGCGGCGTTCCCATGACCGGCGTCTGGGCGATGGCCAACCCCTGATAACGTCCGATAATATTGGATTTACACTCGCCGGCCACGGTCCAGGCGGAGAGCGAATTCCCCAGCAGATCATGGAGCTGCAATACCAGCGAGCTGCCTGCCAGCTGCAGGATGTCCGGTGAATGCGGCGACTCCGCCGTGGTAACGATGGGAAGCTCTTCAAAGTCCTCACGGATGGTGAGGGTGATATTGGTGTTCATCTGGTCGCTGTTGCTGGCCAACACCATCGCCGCGTTTCCCGCGCGAAGCTTCCAGTAGGTTTTGGGGTCGTCAATGTTGCCAACGGCAACCCGGATGTCGTTGTCATAGAGCTCAAGCGCCCGCTGCAGCTCTTCCACGACGACCACGTAATTTATTTTATAGCTGGTAAGCTTTTCGATGAGAGCAGAGGTCACCGGATCATAGTTGGTGATGATGACATGGTTGCGGGTATCCGGCGGAAGCTCCCGGGGAGCGCGGTTGCGGGTTTGGGCATCCATCCAGGGCCCGAAGAAGAATTTAATGAAAATGAAGGGGAGAAGAACCAGAAGCAGGACGACGCCCGAGAGCAGCACCAGAATGGAAAAAGCGCGGCCGATGTCGCTGGTGAAGGTAATGTCTCCGAAGCCCAGGGTTGACATGACCACCAACGACCAGTAGAAGCCGGTAAGCCAGGAATGCTCCTTTCCCTCCAGCGCCATGATGTAATGAAAGAGAATGCTGTAGGCAGTGATCAGCCCGATAATCGCCAGCTGATACTTGATGAGCAGTCGTATGTTGGCCTTGACAATCTTGCTTTTTGATAATGAGGCGACGACAGCCGGTACAAATTTCATGAGCAGTGCGCCTTTGATTGAGAAGAGGTTTTTGTGAAAGTGGCGAACATGATGCTGCTCCGGCAGGGAAGCTCATGCGAACTCAATCATATAGGCAAAACTATAAATTGAACCGTGCCGGGTGTCAATGAAATCCTGGTAAAAAGCCAAGCCTGGGACAACGGGCGTTGATTCTCGCGACAACGTATGGGAGGGCGTGACTGTGCATGAGGTCATAAAATCAGCTTGAACGATGTGAAATATGATGATATGCATGTCTTTGCATAAAACAGCGGGGTGAAAACGTTGCGCCTGAATTGTTCTATCGATCCGGTGGCGCAGTGCCGAAGAGTACGAGTGACGGTTTTCTCATACAGAGGTAATCTATGAAAGGAATCATTTTAGCCGGCGGTTCCGGAAGCCGGTTGTATCCCATTACCCGCGCGGTGAGCAAGCAGCTCATCCCCATCTATGACAAGCCGATGATCTATTATCCCCTGTCGGTGCTGATGCTCTCCGGCATCCGGGAAATCCTGATCATCTCCACGCCCGAAGATCTTCCCCGCTTCAAGGCCCTGTTCAATGACGGATCCCAGCTCGGCATTTCCTTTTCCTACGTGGAGCAACTCCGCCCGGAAGGCCTGGCGCATGCCTTCATCCTGGGCAAACGCTTCATCGGCAGCGACAGTGTCTGTCTCATTCTCGGCGATAATATCTTTTACGGCCATGGCCTTTCGGAGAGGTTTGTCAGGTGCTCGAGCCTGAAACAGGGCGGTATCGTCTTCGGTTACCCGGTGCGCGATCCGGAACGGTACGGGGTGGTTGAATTTGACGGACAGGGCACGGCCATCGGCATTGAGGAGAAGCCGTCACGACCGAAATCAAACTATGCGGTCCCCGGCCTCTATTATTACGACAACCAGGTAGTGTCCATAGCGGAGGGGCTGAAGCCTTCTGCCCGCGGAGAGCTGGAGATTACCGACGTGAACCGGGAGTACCTGAAGCGCAGGCAGCTGAAGGTTGAGATTCTGGGGCGGGGGTTCGCCTGGCTGGATACGGGAACCTATGAATCACTCCAGCAGGCCAGCGATTTTGTGCGGGTCATCCAGGAGCGGCAGGGGCTGAAAACCGCCTGCATCGAGGAGATCGCCTTCCGGCAGGGCTATATCAACCGCGACCAGCTTAAAAGGCTCGCCTCCGACATGATCAAAACGGAATACGGCCAGTATCTGCTCGGGCTCCTTGATGAGAGAAAGGATTTGGAAGATGGCGCTCCGATTTATTAACACCGCACTTCCCGGGGTGACGCTTATCGAGACGGACGTCTTCAGCGATACGCGCGGTTTCTTCATGGAAACGCATCGCCAGGATAAGTACGCGGCTGCCGGAATAGCGAAGCCTTTCGTCCAGGACAACCGCTCCCACTCCATCCGGAACGTGCTGCGCGGGCTTCACTACCAGCTCCATCACCCGCAGGCCAAGCTGGTGTACGTGGTTACCGGGGAGATTTTTGATGTGGCGGTAGATATTCGGCTGGGTTCGCCCACCTTCGGCAAGTGGGACGGGTTGTATCTCTCCGCGGAAAACGGGAGACAGCTCTTTGTGCCGGAGGGATTTGCCCACGGCTTCTGCGTTCTGAGCGAAAGCGCGGACGTGCTCTATAAATGCACTGATTTTTACCAGCCCGGTGATGAACTGGGGGTTGCGTGGAATGATCCGGCCATCGGCATTGAGTGGCCGGTGACAGAGCCGCTGCTGTCACCCAAGGACAGCCGGTATTCAGCGCTCCGCGACATTCCCGGCCATCTCCTGCCCCCTTATGCGGGGTGAGGGGTCACCTTTTGCTCCAGAACCCTGCGCTTTCCCTCGCCAGCTTTTCCTTGAGGGGCTTCCACCACCACACGTGTTCCCGGTACCAGTTGACCGTTTGCTCAATTCCCTGCTTCAGGGAGACGGTCTGGTTCCAGCCCAGTGCGGTCTTGATCTTGCTGTTGTCAAGTGCGTACCGGAAGTCATGCCCGGGGCGGTCCTGGACAAAGGTTAAGCACTCATCGCCCTTGTTAAAGAGCGAGAGAATCTCACGGGCCAGGTCGATATTACGCTTTTCGCTTTCCCCGCCCACGTTGTAGGCCTCTCCCGGTGTGCCCTGGTGCAGCATGCGGTCAATGGCGGCGCAGGTGTTGGTGACGTAGATCCAGTCGCGGATGTTTTCACCCCTGCCGTAGACCGGGATGGTCCTGCCTT
>CAZWCD010000137.1:0-6561 GCA_964632275.1 uncultured Thermodesulfobacteriota bacterium | reverse complement strand
GATCTCCATCAGGTTGACTCCATGTACTTCTGGATTTCCGTTTTTACATAGTCATGAAATGCCTCCCGGTCATCCAGATTATTCCACACCTCAGCAAGATTCTTCCATCTGACCTGGGTTGCGCCTTTATATTCAGCAATGACCAGCGATCGGGTATAGAGCTGGTAGTCCTGGATGAAATGCTGATTCTCGGTACGATCCATATTGATAACTTTAAATTCCAATTCCCCGGATTTCAGCTGATCTGCAAAGTATTTCTCTACCGCCTCACGAGAGTACCGCTCGATTTTTTTGCAGCTGTCACAGCGGAAATCACCGTGAAAATAGTAGGCGACAAACTTCCTTGGCGCATCTGCGGCCGCCGGGGCTGCAGGGTTAGCCTTTTCAGGTTGCGCTGTAATCATAGCCGGCACGAAACAACTCAGGACAAATGCACAAACTGCCAGGCAAATCAGTTTATCTCTCATACGCCTTTTCCCTCCTTCTTAATGTTAAATCCGGGTGTCCGCAGCCTTTCGCATGGCTGCCTTGATATCTTCTTTCTCGGGAACATAGCCCATAAAGGCAACGTTGCCATCCAGGATGAGAACAGGCGTCATCAGCCATCCCTGCTCTTCCGCCTTGCGCGCACAGGGCATCATTACCTCATCGAGCTCCTTTGACCAGCCTTCGGTAACAATGCTGCGAATCCTGCTCCAGTCCATTTCTATTCCCGCCCACTCAGCCACATCATGGGCTGTTCCCACCCTCCCGTACTGTTGCGCCTCATCCATGTCATAGGCAAGCTTTTTCATTTCAATCGGTATGCCCAGCTCTTGAGCTGCCTCTAACGCCAGATCATACATCCTTTTACACCGTGGACAGGGCGGAACCACTCCTATTACCGTAATCTTCATCGCTTGACCTCCTCGCATCGTTGCATTATTGATCCGGCGAAAAAGAAAGGATAAATTCCTTCAGTTCATCCCTCACCCGTCTAAAGACGTTCTTTTTTTCTTCCTCGGAACCATGCGCATCTGCAGGATTGTCAAAAGCATGGTGCATTCTTTTACCGCCGCCATCAAACAAAGGACAGGCTGAAGCTGCGTTATCACAGAGTGACACAACATAATCGACCGGGATCGATTGAAATTCATCGACATGCTTGGATCGCTGCTTCGAAATATCAATGCCGATCTCATTCATGACTTCAATGGCCAGGGGGTGCACCGGATACGGCTCAACGCCGGCAGAGCATGCATCGAATGCATCACCCCTCAAATGGTTCATCAGCCCTTCCGCCATCTGGCTGCGAACTGAATTTTTTGTACAGAGGAAAAGAATTTTCTTTTTTTTCACAGCACCGCAACAGACTTCCATCCTATTCCCCTGGGCATGGTTTCTCGGCATACACCGTGATGGATAAAATCTGCGCTCCCGATCGCTTGTAATCATTTACCTCGTCCGGCGAAAGATACTGTAACAAAACAGCATCAGGAATGACATACACTTTTTCTTTGGTTATGGAAACGCCGGCAAATCCAGCATCAGCAATTATCTGCAGGTAGTTGTCTTTTTTGAGCGCCCCGGCCACGCAGCCCGCATACATCTCTGCCGCGGACCGCATTTTTTCAGGGAGTGGCCCGGTTATCACTATATCTGAAATGCCGAATCGCCCTCCGGGTTTCAGCACGCGATAAATCTCCTTAAAAGCCTTGCGTTTATCCGGCACCAGATTTATGACGCAGTTGCTGACAACCACATCAGCGGTATTAGCATCCACCGGCAGTTGTTCTATCTCGCCAAGTCTGAATTCAACATTGGTATATCTGAGTTTTGAGGCATTCTGCCGTGCCCTTTCTATCATTGCTTCGGTCATGTCAATGCCGATGACTTTGCCTGTGTCACCAACAAGCCTTCGTGCGATAAAGACATCATTACCGGCGCCTGACCCAAGATCGACCACTGTTTCGCCGTGCTTGATATTGACCGTATCGGTAGGAATTCCGCATCCCAGTCCAAGATCGGCATCTTTAACGGAGCCATCTTTCTTTGAGTAGTCCGGGCTGAAGGTTGTATAGATGCTATCCGCCGCGCTGCCTGAACAGCAGCATGAACACGAATGGCCCCCATCAGATTTCTGTACAATCTCCGAGTACGTTTCTTTTACTATTTTTTTTATTCGATCGTTGCTCTCCATGTGCATCTCCCTTTAAACGACTGCCTACGCAATAAGGTTACCAAGAGAGTGAAAGAATCAGAAGATCGGCAAGGCGCAATCGAACAAACTTTCATTTGCCTCAAGCAGCATCCCGGGTATATGCGCAGCCGAAAGTAGATACTGCCTAGCCTGTGATCAGCTTTTTTATTTCATCAGGGCTTAAAACCTTTCCCACTACTTTCACTTCACCGTCAATAGCCAGGGCGGGGGTTACCATCACCCCAAAATTGGTAATCTGCAGGATGTCGGTCACCTTCTCCACCGCACAGTCAGCACCGGATTCTTTAACCGCCTGTTGGGCATTCTTGGCAAGCTTTTCACATTTTGCACAACCCGTACCCAGAATTTGAATTTTTTTCATATCTCGCCTCCTGCAATATTATCTCTACCATTAAACCGAATGAGTTTCAGCCGCCTCGGCACCCGACTTCTTCAGATTCCGTCTGTTGATCAGAAACAGGCTAACGGCCAGCAGGCCCAGGAACACCGCCACATACAGGGTGATTAACCCAATGCCTGCGCCGTCGATCCAGGATCCGCAGATCATCCCGGCCAGCGCGCTGAACAGCGCCACCCAGCACACATAGACCCAGGCGCGCAGTTTGCCGATGATGCTGGCGGTGATCAGGATGCTCTGTAGGCTCAGCTCGGGATCCGCCATTAAATAGGCCAGCAGGGGACCGCGGTGCATGCCCAGGCTGAGGAACATCTTGGCAATGGGCACCTCCACCAGGGTGGGAAAGTACATAAAAACGCCGAAGATCACACCGGCCAGGTTGCCGGTTATGCTGTTGCTTCCCGCCAGCGCCTCAATCCATTCCGGACGGATGAGCTGGCGGATAATACCGACGCAAAATACACCCGCCACCAGAAGGGGAAATATCTTTTTTACAAAGAACCACGTTTCATTCAGCCAGTTTTGCATGTCATCTGTTTTCAGTTTGTACCGTGCAATATAACAGAGAATCAGGATAGTTAACGCTTCCCCTATTACTTTTCCCGGGAACTCGATTAAAAGTCCCTCGGCCTTTGGTATCATTCTGACGGCAGCCGCCAGCAGGGTTAAGACAACCATGGCAAGTGATGTCCAGGTCCAGCGGTTAAACCCTTCCAGAATATTCTCCAGGCCCAACCAGGCAGTAATGCCGATCAAGATCAGCAGTCCGATCAATATGACGCCCTGGACCGAGACGCCTTCTTCACCCTTGCTGGGGTCAAACGGCACAAGGTAATCCAGAAATGCCTGGAACCGATCCATGCCGCCGATGGGCAATGTCAATTGACCATAGGAATTGGTAAGCAGGCTTACCTTAAGTGTGCCGGAAATCAGCAGTGCCACCATAACAACCAGAAAAACTAATCCGGCGCGTTGGAGGTAATTTTGACCCGCAAACATGGTATCGGCACCCTGGTCGCGGGCCGTGTCTTCACGGCTGAAGATCATCGCCATGATCATGCCGATTCCGATTCCGAAGGCAAGCGACAGCAGCAGACGGGCGAGGGCCAGGTCGGCGCCAAGGAGCCCGCCGGTGTAGACGAGCGCGAGAATGTTGGCTGCCGGTGCAAAGAAGAGAAAAGTAATCGCCGGCCCCATACCCGCACCCTTCTTATAAATCCCGGCAAAGATGGGAACGATGGTGCACGAGCAGACCGAGAGCACCGAACCCGCCAGTGCTGCTGCCGGGTACGAGAGATATTTGGGGGTGTTGCGACCGAGAAACCGGGACACGATTTCCCGGGGTATCAGGGCCACCATGCCGCCGGCAATGAAAAATGCCGGAACCAGGCAGAGCAGGACATGCGCTGCCAGGTATGCTGCCAGATTGCCCACCGCACCCTGCAGCAGTTTAGTGAGATACGCAGTTATTTCCATTGGCGTGACCTCGCATACCGTCTCGGTAACTGACACCTATTTCTGACAGCCGCAATCAACATTACCGGCAATGATTTCCTTCCAGTCGCCAATGACATCATGGGTCCAGCAATCATCAGCGCCGGCTGCTTCACGCATGACCAGGGCAAAGATATAGGCCAGTTCCTTCACCGTTGCCCCTGCTTCCAGCGCACCCTTGAAGTGCTTGAGCACACAGGGCTTGGATCGGGCCTTGATGGATGTGGCAAAGCAGATGAACTGGTACGTCTTCTCATCAATCATCCGCTTGCTGGCATACAGTTCATCCATCTTGTCCAATAGCTCAGTGAATTCCGGGAAAAACTCTGCAAGCAATCTCATGGCAATTCCTCCTTAAAAAATGTTAGTAGTTGTTCCGCAGTAAACGACGTGGTCGGATTGTCATCATTTTTTGCAAACCTCTTCTCTCCGCAGGGTAGCTGCCAGCTTCCTATCCTGTTTGACGCAAGGGTCATCATTGATCCACGGCTTTAGCTGCTTCAGCAGCACCGGGGCATACTGATTTATCCTGTCATCACAAAGCTTGTAGTCAATCCACTGCCCGTTGCGCTTATCATTAACCAGCCCCGCTTCCTTTAACAGGCTCAGGTGTTTGGAGACGCTCGGCTGGGTTATTCCCAAAGCGGCGGACAATTCACACACGCACATATCCTTCTGCTCAAGCATCTTCAATATGCGCAGGCGGTTTTTATCCGCGGCGGCTTTCAAGACCTTCAACAATTCTCTCATACGATCTCCCATCGATAGTTCATCTCGGCATGTCTTTATTGATAGTGTCTCCCCTGGCGCCAAATAAATCCAGCGTTTCATTGGGAATAAACTGAAAATCGTTGAGCGTCTTGATGTCGATCAGCTGATCAGGCGGTGCGGTGAGCAGCCTGATATTGAAGGCATACGCCATTGCCTCAAGCGCATCGATGTCCTCCGCGCTAACCGACTTCCCTTCGGAGCGCTGTTTTCGTATTTTATTTTCAAGCGCCGCCTGATCATCCGGAAACACACCGGGCTTCAAATGCACGTCATACGCCTTTCCGGTGGAAATGCGCTGTATGATAAACCCGTCACCGATGGCATCCAATCGCAGCGTCTTAAAATTTATTCTCGCCCCGGTCATCAATGCCGCCGCATCAACCCAACAGGGACCGTTCTTCGACACTGCCCTGAGGTCCGTCCGGTCGGCAACCCCATCTGGGAACAGTTTTGCCAATGCCGCCCTGATTTCCACAAAGGCGATGACCAGACCGTCACAGAGATGCCCGTGCACGCGGGCAAGGTCTTTGAGCCCGATCTCTTTTGTCTGCTGCGAACACCTGCCGAGCGCGCTGTCCGTATCCCGGACCACCATCGGCCGGTTATAGGGCGCTTCAGCAACGGCCTGCGGGTAAAACCAGTCCGGGGTGTTGTCGGATTTTCCTTCCGATGCAACAACCGGATGCGCACCCAACTGCAGGCCTGCGTACATAAAACAGAGCGCAGACATCATGGCCGTTGATCCCCGTTTTTTGCTCATACCCCGCTTCTCCCATTATTTACAATCAATGTGACAAATACGGACAGGGGTTTGCGCTGCCCCCGTGAAATATTTATCCCTGAATCGTAAGGCTACATTTACCAGGCTGATCAGCACCGGCACTTCCACCAGCGGGCCGATGACCGCGGCAAAGGCCTGACCTGAATTGATACCAAAAACCGCAACCGCCACAGCAATGGCCAGTTCAAAGTTGTTGCTGGCCGCGGTAAAGGACAGGGTTGCGCTCTGGGCATAGGTGGCGCCCACCTTTTTGCTCATATAAAAAGAAACCAGAAACATTATCACGAAATAAACCAACAGCGGAACCGCAATTCTCACCACATCAAGGGGAATCTTTACCATGTATTCTCCCTTTAATGAAAACATGACCAGGATGGTAAAGAGAAGCGCAATGAGGGTGATGGGGCTGATTTTGGGAATGAACGTTTCATGATACCACTTTTTGTCTTTTACATTGATAAGGACAAATCGGGTAAGGATTCCGGCAATAAAGGGGATGCCCAGATAGACGAAGACGCTTTTGGCAATCTGCCCGATGGTAACATCGACGGCAACGCCTGACAGGCCCAGCAGTGGCGGGAGTACCGTAATAAAAATATAGGCATAGACTGAGAAGAAGAGTACCTGAAAGATTGAATTGAAGGCAACCAGCCCGGCGCAGTACTCCGTGTCACCGCCCGCAAGCTCATTCCAGACAATGACCATGGCAATGCAGCGGGCAAGTCCTATCATGATCAGCCCTTGCATATATGCCGGATAGCCGCTCAAAAAGATGATGGCGAGGATGAACATCAATACCGGGCCGATGATCCAGTTCTGAACCAGCGATAGCGCAAGCACCCTGTAGTTCTTGAACACCTCACCCAGTTCCTCATAGCGCACCTTGGCCAGCGGCGGGTACATCATTAAAATAAGCCC
>CAZWCD010000136.1:0-6801 GCA_964632275.1 uncultured Thermodesulfobacteriota bacterium | reverse complement strand
TCAACCACGATTGCCGGCTGCCGCTGCATAATATCCAGCCCATGCTCGATGCTGATCAGATTGTGATGGAGGTCAAGGCGAATGGACGCATTCCCTTCTGGGTGCTGGAGCTGATCAAGGAGTGCGGCTGCCGGATGGTGCGGTTTTCCAAATATTGCCTGGGAGTGCAGCAGTCGCAGGGGTTGCGGGGAATGTACCTTAATCATGCCGGGAAAGAGGCAACCGCTGCCGCGCCGTAATGCAACCGGGGCACACACACAAGGAGAGCTATCCGTGGAATCATTCGTGAATAACTACTTCAATTTTCAGCAGGTGACCCTGTCCAGCCTGGTGGCCATACTGGTCCTGAGCACCGCCCTCTGCCTGATCATCTCTCTCGTTTACCGGGCGTGCATTCGCGGCACATCCTATTCGGCGAGCTTTCAGCAGACCATCATCCTGATCGGGGTGATTGTATCGGTAATCATGCTGATTATCGGCAGCAACATCGCGCGGGCGTTTTCCCTGGTGGGCGCGCTGTCGATCATCCGTTTTCGAACCGCGATCAAGGATCCCCTGGATGTGGCCTACCTCTTTTTTTCCATGGCCGTGGGCATGGCCTGCGGGACCCAGTTTTACGGCATCGCCGTCATCACAACGTTTTTCATCTCCGCAGTAATCCTGCTTCTCACCGCCACCAACTTCGGCAGTCGCCAGGTGCTGGAGTATTTTCTGGAGATACAGTTCTTCAGCGGCGCCGACCCGGGGACGCTCATGGCCGGGTGCCTTGACAAGTTCACCGTGCGCTCCGTCTGCAACCGCGTCGAGACGGTCATGGGCGGAGCGCTGCTTGAAGCTAGCTACACCCTGCAGCTCAAGCCGGCGGTTTCGGAGAAAGAGCTCCTTTCCACCTTGCGCGAGATCAACGGCAACAATAAGGTGCGGCTGATCTTCAAGTCCCCCGGCTTCGAAATATAGGAGGCGGCAGGGCCTCTTTATGCTTGGTCCCCAGATCCCCCGCACATCGAAGAAACACCTCTCTTTCAAGCTGGTCGCGGTCCTGGCCGCGCTGGTGATTGGCGGCCTGGCCGCGCTGGATTACCGGTGTGCGCGGGTATTCGCCGGCCTTCCCTACCGGGACCACATCCGGGCCTATCTGAAAAACGTGGTGTGGCGGGGGATGTTGGTGAGTCCGGTGAAAAACATCATTTTTACCCGGCCGGAAAACCTTTCCACCACCAGGCTGCCAGTATGGGAGATCCGGCTTTCGGGGAAAAAGCTGGCCGCGCTTAACAATGATCTGCCGTTGAGCGGCCGCACCTACCAGTCGGGAACCCTGCTCATTAATGGGAAGCCATATCCGGCGCGATTCCGCTTCCGGGGCGACGGCTTCTGGCACTGGCGCAGCAAGCAAAAATCATGGAAGATCCAGCTTAAGCAGGGCGCGCGCTATGAGGGGAAGAGGGAATTTAATCTGGTCAATCCCCGCTGCACCACCACCCTGGTCTGGCCGATCACCTCGCATGTGGCGCGGGCGATGGGCCTGGAGACGCCGGCGCTGCAGCACGTGCATGCCCGCCTGAACGGCCAGTATTTGGGGGTGCTCTATCTGGTGGAAAACTTTGATCACGATTTTACCGCGCAGCACGGCCTTCCCGAAGGCGCCCTGTATGAGGACGAGGCATTGGGCGGCCCTCCCTTTCAGGATTCATGGAACAGCATTGATGACTGGAAGATCAGGCCGCCGGATGCGAAGCAGGAGCATGTGGCGGGGGCCAATCCCGGTGAGCCCTATGAAAGACATTTGACCGATTTCCTTCAGTGCGTCGCCATGCAGGATGACCGGGAGTTGTACCGGCGGCTGGAGGAGCTGGTCGATATGGACGCGTATCTCCGATGGTGGGCCCATGCCTCCCTGTTCCTTGATTCTCATCAGGACCGGGTGCACAACAACCGGCTGTATCGCAACCCCACCTCGGCCAGGCTGCGGCAGATTCCCTGGGACATGACCATCAATTACGGGCGAAAACCGGACGACGGCATTGACCTCGCCGCCAATCCGGTTACGGAGCGGCTTTTGCAATCATCCCGGTACGTCCACCGGAGAAATGAAATTATCTGGGAGACCCTCCAGGGACCCTCGGGCGGGGACCGCCTGCTCAAGTGGTTCGACGCCGCGGTCGATCTCATTCGGCCCGACATATACAGCGATCCCTACAAGGATTCCTTTCACATGCTCTTTCCCTTCTTCATGATCCTGTCGGAGAAATATGTCATCTCCATGGCCAATCTTCCGGTCACCAATGACATTTTTGAAAACGATGTGCGGGCCATACGGACGTTCCTCACGGCGCGGATGAGCTATCTTGCGCGGGTGCTCTCGGCGACGGAGGCGAAGCTGACCCTCTCCGCCCCGCCGCACAATGACGCGCTGCTTCCCCCATCATGGGCGCCGGTCGGGGTGATCGCTGTCGAAGTGGGGGGAGAGGCGGGGCTGCAGACACAGTCGCTCAGGGTTCACCTTGCCGGGGAATGGCCGGCCGGGAGCGAGCTTGCGCTTTATTACGGAGATGCCGCGGCGCCGGTCAGAACCGCCGGCGTGTTCGAAGGGCGCGGCGATGCCGAGGGAAGCGCTGTCTATTCATTTGCGGTGGATGAGCTGTTGCTTCCCGGCAGACAGGCGCAGCCGCCGTTCGGACCGGTCCCGGCCGGATTTTCTTTTATGCTTGCCCGGCAGTCATCGGGAGGCAATCCGCCGGCCGTGCTGAAAGTCGAGCTGCAGGGCATTCACCCGTTTACCCGCCGGCCGGTGATGCTGCAAACGTCCGGCTTCACGCCTGCGCAAGCAATGGCGTCGCTTGCCCCGGGACAGTTTGTGCCGAAGGCGCACCCTCCGCGCGAAATCATCTGGAGCGGCGTGAAAAACATAGAGGGGGATGTCCGGGTCGGCACCGATGAAATCCTGATCATTCGCCCCGGCGCCAGGCTTGCATTTGCGCCGGGCGCCTCGCTCCTCTCCCGCGGACGGGTTGAGGCGCGTGCGACTGAGGGGTCCCAGATCATTTTTACCCGGGCGACCGGCACGGGGTCGTGGGGCGTGGTGGCACTGCAGGGCGCTGCCGCCGATGGGTCGGTTTTTGATCACTGCACCTTCGAGTACGGCGGTGAAGATGAGATCGACGGCGTCTCTTACAGCGGCGCCCTGTCGATCTACAATGCGGATGCCGAGGTGACGCATTGTGTATTTCGCTTCAGCCAGGGGGATGACGGGCTCAGCACCAAATTTTCGGTCACGGATGTCACCCGCTCCCGCTTTGTGAACAACAAGGCGGATGCCTATGACCTGGATTTTTCCACCGGTCTGATTGAGTGGAACAGCTTTGAAGACAATGGCAATGATGCCATCGATTGCGGCACGTCGCATCCTGCCATCAGCAACAATCGGATTCTGTCGGGCGGAGACAAGGGTATTTCCATCGGGGAACGGTCGCGGCCGGTTGTTGAAAATAATTTCATTGCCCGCTGCGCCATCGGCATTGCGGTGAAGGATCAATCGCAGCCGGTGATCAGGGGAAACGAACTGGTGTCCAATGCAATCGGGATCAGCGCGTATCAAAAGAAGAAGGTGTTTGGCGGAGCGCAGGCGCTGGTTCAAAACGGCATGTTTCGGGGCAATAAGAAGCTCTATGAACATGATGAAGTGTCTTCCGTATCGTTATCAGGATGCGTGGTTGATGACGGCATGCCTTCACAACGCTGATTCTGGAAGGGATGCGGCAGGGCGCCGGAAGCGATTGTGCGTATGCGCCTTGCTGCAGATCATCATCTGCGCATTGCCTGTCGGGATGGGATGGGCGGATGGCGAGCAGGGCCGTTTCATGGTGACCGGCCACATCCTCAACAAGTGGATCGAGGTGGGGGTGACGGAAGGCTTTTTAGAATTCGCGGTGCCGTACATCAACCGCAGCGCCCCCGACTTCCTGGTCTTGACCGGGGATGAGGTGCTGGGCGGCCGGCAGGGAGACCATCGCTTTCCGGTGGAAACCATTACACGGCAATATGCCTATTTGAAGGAAGAGGTGTTGGGGAGGATCAATCCACCGGTGTATTGCGTGGCGGGAAATCACGATACCGGCCATGTGCCCCATGCCCCGTCGGTCGAACTGTTTGAAACGCTGTTGAACCCGCTGCAATTTTCCTTTGAACACAAGGGCTCCCTGTTTCTTTTTCTTTCGCCCTATCAGCCCTTCCCCCACGTGCCGGTCTCGAAGGACATCCCGCCCTTCGGGACGATCTGGGAGTCGTATGACACCCCGGCTTCACGCGCCTTCCTCGACTTTCTCCGCAGGTCGCTGAGCGGCCGCCATAGTCACATTTTTGTTTTTATCTCAGCCTCTCCGGTGAGCGACGTTCCCCTCGGGTATTACTGGAGTCACTTCGTCATTCCCCTGCTCGCTTCCCTGCCGCAGGATGTTCATGTGTTTTCCACCGATCAGTTTACCCGGGACCTGGAGAACCGGGATGTGTGTCAGGTAGTGCGCTGCAATAACATCCGCTTTTATCCCTTTGCCGTATTCCCGCGGGGGAGCTATGCCGTCAGCTTCAACCGGAATCAGGTGAACATAACCATGATGAAGGGAACCGGCTTTGCTCCGGTTGCGCTTCGGGAAATAGCCTGCCGGCCGGCAAGCCGGCTTTCCATGCTGCGCCGGTACCTGGTCCGCCGGATCGGCTATCCCCTGTGGGGGGCGTACAGCTATGGCATCTATTATATCAAGCAGGCGCTTTTGAAGCTTCGCGGCATGGTCACGCAAAAAAGAAGCGCTTGGGTATTTGCCGAACATCGCGTATAATAATATCTCATGGAAAATCCGCAGCTGACGATACGAAATCTGAGAACGGCGGAACCCATCGCCGGCGTCGGGGTGATGCATCCGCCGGCACGCCATTAACCGCAATGGACTGGACGCATATGGCAGGATCGAAAAAAGAAAAGGTGGTCATTTTATGCGGCGGCAGAGGCACCCGCATCAGGGAGGAGACGGAATTCCGGCCCAAGCCCATGGTGGAGATCGGTCATAAGCCGCTGCTCTGGCATATCATGAAGATTTATTCGTTTTACGGCTTTAATGATTTTGTGCTCTGCCTGGGGTACAAGGGCGACATGATCAAGGAGTATTTTTTAAATTATGAACTGTTGAACAGCGATTTTACTATCGAGGTGGGCGCCGAGAACAAGAATATCCGGGTGCATAACGCCCACCACAAGGACCGCTGGAAGGTGACCCTGGCGGATACCGGCCTCACGGCCATGACCGGCTCGCGGGTAAAGGCCATAGAGCCCTATATTGACACCGACAATTTCATGCTCACCTACGGGGACGGCGTGGCAAACATTGATTTGAACCGGCTGATGGAATATCATCGTTCCCATCAAAGGATTGCAACCATTACCGGCGTGCGCCCGCCCTCGCGGTTCGGCGAGCTGATCACCCGCCGGGACGAGGTGACCGAGTTCAGCGAGAAGCCGCAGGTGCGGGAGGGCTACATCAACGGGGGATTTTTTATTTTCACCCGGAAGGTGTTCGACTATTTGAGCAGCGATCAAGACTGCATCCTTGAGCGCTCGCCGCTGGAGCGCCTGGCCAAGGATGGACAGCTCAAGGTCTTTTTCCATGATGCCTACTGGCAGTGCATGGATACCCTGCGGGACCTGGACATCTTGGAGCAGGAGTGGCAGGGGGGATCGCCTCCCTGGAAAGTGTGGGAAGGACATGGCTGACTTTTGGCAATGGAGGAATGTTTTTATTACCGGCTGCTCCGGGTTCCTGGGGTGCTGGCTGACCGAACGCCTGCTGAGCGAGGGTGCAAACGTCGTGGGCCTGGTGCGGGATTTCGTGCCGCAGTCCGCTTTTTTCCGCTCCAACGTGGATAAGCGGATAACCGTGATACGGGGAGAGGTTGAGAATTACCCCCTGCTGGAGCGGGCCCTCAACGAGTATGAAATTGACACGGTGTTTCATCTCGCCGCCCAGCCCATCGTGGGAACGGCGCACCGGGGCTCGCTGTCCACCTTTGAAACCAATATCAAGGGCACCTGGAATGTGCTTGAGGCGTGCAGGAGGACGCATCCGCTGGTGAAGCGGATCATTGTTGCCTCCAGCGACAAGGCCTACGGCACGCAGGAAAAACTTCCTTACACCGAAGATGCCCCCCTGCAGGGGGCGCATCCCTACGATGTATCCAAGAGCTGCGCCGACCTCATTGCCGCAAGCTTCTTTGCCACCTATCAGCTGCCGGTGGCGGTTACCCGCTGCGGGAATTTCTACGGGGGGGGCGATCTCAATTTTAACCGGCTGGTTCCCGGCACCATCCGGTCGGTGCTGCAGGGTCAGCCGGTGGTCATCAGGAGCGACGGCACCCCGCGGCGGGATTATATTTATATCAGGGATGCGGTCGCCGCGTACCTCGCCCTGGCGGAGCGGATCGAGGCGCGCTCCCTCTTCGGCGAGGCCTTCAACTTCAGCAGCGGCCGGCCCCTGAGCGTGCTCGATCTGACCGCGCAGATACTGGCAGCCATGGGCAAGAAAAATCACCCGGTTCAAATCCTCAACCAGTCACGCGGCGAGATTAAAGATCAATATTTGTCCATTGAGAAGGCGGGAAAAATATTGCAGTGGCAGCCCCGATACCGCCTTGAAGACGGCCTCAGCGAAACCATCGCCTGGTACCACGCATTTTTTGAATCGACATGAACTGGAACGGCAAGCGGGTTTTAGTCACCGGGGCGGAAGGCTTCATCGGGTCGCACCTGGTCAAGCG
>CAZWCD010000135.1:0-6841 GCA_964632275.1 uncultured Thermodesulfobacteriota bacterium | reverse complement strand
TGGCGTTTTCCACCGCTGCCCGTACATCAGCTGCCAGCTTAAAGTTGGCCTCCATACAGGCATTTTTAACCTTTTCAACGATATCCGCGTAGCGAATGGCTTTCATGCAATCCTCTGGATAGCTGGCCCGTTTACTTGTAAATCTGTGCTAACATAGCGTTCCGTGGGTGTCAAACACTTTTTGGGAAATGGCCATCGTTGTATCCAAATGTAGGGGCGACCGGCCGGTCGCCCTCATGAATCAGATGTCATGTTCGTGGTACGGAAGGAAGGTGTGAAGGCCGGCTGACGAGCCGGCTCGTCCAGTAAAATTTTATAGGCATGCGGGCTGTTTCATGCTAGTATTTCCGCTAAAAAGTTATCGCTGGGTGAGTTCACCTACCTCAACCATACCGGAGGCAATGATGAAAGCAGGAATGATGATTGCGATACTGTTGTTGTCGCTTGTATTCATCACCGTTGGTTTTCCGGCACCCGCTTCCGCGCAGACCTCCCCATCAATAGGCATCGGGGACAGCGCGCCGGCAGACAGCGGCATGCCGGCGACAAGCCCATCCGCTGGGAGTGATGATGCCTGGGAGGATGACTCGGAAGAGGCGGAATATATCAGGGATCCATTGCAGCCCTTTAACCGGGCCATGTTCCATTTCAACGACAAGCTCTACTACTGGGCGCTCAAGCCGGTGGCGCGGGGCTACCGCTTCATCATGCCGCAGCGGGCGCGGGTATGCGTTCGCAAGTTCTTCTCAAACGCGGGAACCCCGGTCCGCCTGGTGAACTGCATTCTCCAGGGACGGTTGAAGGGAGCGGGAACCGAGATCGGACGATTCGTGGTTAACACCACCGCGGGCATCGCCGGTTTTTTTGATCCGGCTCAGGCCTGGTGCCGCATGAGCGAGCAACAAGCTGATTTTGACCAGACGCTGGGCACCTACAAAATGGGGCCGGTCATTTACATCAACTGGCCGCTCCTGGGTCCCTCCAGCCTGCGCGGCACCCTGGGAACAGTCGCGGACATGGCCTGTGATCCTACGACCTACCTTCTTGATACGCCCGTCAAGCTGGGCATCGCGGTTTACGAAGAGGTGAACGAGACGTCGCTCACCATCGGCAATTATGAAGGGCTGACCGAATCGGCGCTTGATCCGTATATCGCCATACGCGATGCCTACTACCAGAACCGGAAAAGCCTGGTGGAATCAAAAACAATGGATAATGTTTCAAGCGGCTGGGTAATTTCAAATATTTTCCAGTAAAGATTTGAGGCCGAGATATTCTTCATCAAGAAAGAACGCAGGGGCGTATTGCAATATGACCCTGCACCCGTCAGATGCCAATAACGTAGGGGCGACCGGCCGGTCGCCCCTACGTCATGTACACCCAGGCTATTGGGAGACAGCAGGAAAATCGCCCCTGCCTTCATTTCATTGTCTTTTGTGTCTTCTGTCCTCTGTCTTCTGACTCCTTATGCCTCTTCGTTCCGCAATCCGCAATCAACCTGCTACGCTTCCGGCATCTCGCCGTAGTGCCGGTATTCTTCGGCCACGGTGGGCAAATATTCAATCAATTGAACGAGGCTTTGAAAGGGGAAGGTCATGGTCAGCTCATCATCGGTCAGCCCCACGTACTTCCGCCAGGAAACATCACTGTAGGTGAAGGAAGGCTTCCTGGTGACGTAGGGATATTGAATGGCAAAGGGACAGGCGCCGTTTCCCCCGAATCCTGAAACCGGCTCTCCGCTCACATAGGTGTACGCCCGGTTGAGTATGTCCGCCGTCCCCGGGTTGCAGAAGATGATCACCAGGTCCGGGTCATTCACGTCCTTGAAAAGGCCGAGCTGGACCGCCGCATTGGTCTCCCCCACCTTCGGATTGATTTTTTCCATCTGCGTTTCATAGTACAGGGCGGTGGGAATATCCTTATAGCCCCGGCTCACCTCGAAATGCACCTTGACCATTTCATCCCGCTCCTCCGCATTGAGCGCCGGGGCAACGCCGGTCGCAACCACCCCGCCGGTGCAGAAGCACTGCTCCCGGTCGGTATAGAAGGTCCTGCCGTTTTTGAGCAGCTCGCCGATCTGGGCGCACATGCCCGGGAAGGCCCTCTCTTCGTATTTGGGGATGCCCGCCGGCTCGTTTTTCCATACCTTGACGGCAACCGGATCCTTCTTGATCTGCACGGTGGTCCTCAAAATGTTCAGGATCTGTTCATTGGTCATAGGGCGCCTCCACTCCGATGATTATTCAGGATGCTCAAGAGAACCTGTTGATCTCACCTCGTGTAATACCTGCTGATAGTGGGCAAGGGGAACCGCCCCTTCCACCAGAAAACGGTTGTCAACCACCACCGCCGGGATGGCCCGGATGCCGCAGCGATCCTGCGCCTGCCGCGTTTCCTCATTCACCTGCGCCTCGAAGTGCGGATCCCTCATCCCGACGGTAAATGCTTCCATGTCAAGACCCGTCTCCTGACCGATCTCCTCCAGAACCGCCAGGCTGGAAATGTCCCGGCTGTCGGTATAAAATGCCTTCATCACCGCCAGGTGAAATGTTCGCCACTCCTCCTTCCCCTGCAGTTGCGCGGCCTTGCTTGCCATGAGCGCGGGCATGCCCCATCGCGGGTACGGCCCTGACTTCCAGGGATTGAAGATGACTCCCGGTTCCGCTTCATTGGCCCGGCGGAAATGGGAGGCGATGTACTCATCGAAGGTGGTCATCCCCTCACCGCGAATGAGGTAGCTCATCCATCGCAGAGACAAGGAATCCCCCCATTCCGCTTCAAGTTTATCCAGCCGAACGGCCGCGACGTAACACCAGGGTCAGTAATAGTCGAAGTACACTTCGCAGCTGATTGGAGCGTGAGTCATGGAAGCACCATTTGATTAGAAAATAAATTCAGGATACCCCCTCACCCTAACCCTCTCCCCCGGTGGGGCGAGGGAAATCAACAATTTCATGCTTGGTGGTGCACCAAAGGGGCATGGGGGGGTAACATAAAATAGCATCTAATCCGTAGAGGCGACCGGCCGGTCGCCCTTACATCTGAAAAAAATACGGGATCGCCGCTTTCGCGGTGATGACACCCAGGGGCAACGACAGAATGCGCACATAACGAAGGATGAACATAACCCAGCCTGCTAGAGCTTGAAAATATTCAAACCCACCTCCTCACTGAACACCCGTTCAACCTTACCATCCATAATATCGATGATCACCTCGCAGGTCCCGCTCACCACCGCCGCGTTGAGGTGGCCGCCGAAGGCGGCATAGCTCGCGTCTGAAAGGGTGGCATGAAGGTGGAGGTACGGCTTTCCCTCCATGGTGGTCACCGTACCTGATAGCTGGGTAATTTCGTATTCGCCGACCAGCTCCTTTGAATGATATTTTTTTGCGGCGGTATCAAATAACCCGATGGTTGCCCGGCCGGTTGCCCCGATGCCGCTTATTGATCCCAGGGTGATGCCGCAGGTGGTACATACCTTAAGCAGCGTGTCGATGATTTCCTCACCCTTGTCAATCCTGACTACCAGCTTGTTTCCGAGACGCCTATAGCGCATGATCATCAATCCTCAGTCACTCTGCCCTTCCCCGCAGGGTCTCACCACATATGCAGATTAATCTATAGACTCGTCATTCAGCGGCTCGACCGCAGAATCCAGTTGCTATAATTTTTAATTGGATCCTGCGATCAAGTCGCAGGATGACAGCTCCGGCATCGCCAGATGACAATTGATGATGGAGGGCCATGCTCCGTCATGGCTGCATATCATATTCGGCCGCGACGGAGCACCTCAAGAAAAGCGTAGGGGTGACCGGCCGGTCGCCCTTCCTTCATGTCCGCCGATGCCATTCGGAGGCAACAGAGCAACCGCACCTGCCTTAGCTTCATTTTCCGCTGAATCCTGACTCCTGTCTCCTGACCTTGTCTTCCTCCTCATTCCGCAATCCGAAATTGCACTTCATCCCCGTGACACCGCCACCGCCATGCGGGCGCCCATGGCAAACGCCAGGTTCAGATCGGCGGGCTTGTCTTTCACCGCCCCTTTCTCCAGGTTGAACATGCTGAACACCTCGCCCACCTTCTTCATCTGGAAGTCCTTGATGTTGTCATCCATTATTTTGATGACCAGCGACGAGGAACTCGGCCAGGGATCGCCCTGGCTCACCACCATCACCGCCTTTTTGCCCCTCACCAGCGGCTTGGACTGGGCGTCGATAATATTACCGGCGGCATCCCGCACCACCTCCATCTTGAGCAGCGGCATCATCCGCGCGATGAAGTTGGTCATGGCCGCCGATATGGTGCGGCCGTGATTGGGCGTTCCGAAGATGAAGGCGTCGGCCTTGATCATTCGCCCGAGAATCCCCTCCATGTCGTCGCCCAGCGGACAGTCCTTGCTCCCCTTCAGCACCGTGTGGGCCCCGCAGCCATTGCAGTACTTGATGTTGGCCTCGTAAAGGTAGATTTTTTCCGCCTCCACCTCGGTCTTGCTTTTCGCCCCTTCGATCACCTTGTCAATCAGGATGTCGGTGTTGCCGCCCTTCCGGGGACTGCCCACAAACGCCATTAATTTCATCTCGTTTCTCCTTTCACGCTGCTGGTTTTCACTTGACAAAAGCCCGCTTCTATATGCTAATAGCCTCACAAAAACAGGCATCCTGCTAATATCTTTTGCATCTATACCCCACTTTTTTGTTCTTTTCAACCACCTTATGTTCGGCGCTCGTTTTTTTACCGGTTCAACACCGATAGGCATACTCAAGGTCCTGGCAGCTATCGCGGTCGCATTCGCGATCGGCGGGTACCTGGCCTATCGTCTGGCCTCCCTTGACACCAAGGTTGAGCAGGCGGTTGACGTTGACATCCCCGGGATGCAGGGCACCCTGAAGGACAGCGCGCTCAAAACCGACAAAATCACCGCCGATGTGGATATGATTGCCCGGCGCATCAATGACGAGCTGATGGGCAAGATTGAGCAGCTGGGCAAAGAGAGCACACAAAGCGCGGAGAAGACAAAGGAGCTTTCAGAAAAAATAGACACCCTCGCCAGCCAGTATGTCAGATTTCTCAAGCTGGCGGAAGACAAGATAACCGTTTCCATTCCGCCCCGCTGGGTTGATGAGCTTCCCCGCCGTGACGGGACCATTTTTTCAATGGGGATCAGCACCTCCACCGGCAAACTCAGCAAGGCACAACAATCGGCCGTCGAGGGGGCGGTCGCGTCCCTGTCGAAGATGCTGGAGCGAAAAACCTTCGCCGCAGTGGGTTACACCATCAGGTCCGCCGGCAGAAAGCCGCCTGCCAGCTTTGACCAATTATCCCCGGAATTCAAGAAGAACATTTCCGGCGCCATCCGCGAGCTGCTGGACAACTTCCAGGTCGAGAGCTACTGGGTGGACCCGTCAGGGTATGTATATGCCCTGATCTCGCTTCCGCTCAAAGAGGTGATGGAAAACTCACAACTGGGCATGCTCATGGAAACCTTAAAGCTCACCCAGCTCAGCATCACCGACGCGCTCAAGGATGATTTCAAAAAAAACCTGCAGCTCGAGCTGACGCGCTGAGGACGGTGACGATGGATGACAAGAAGGCGTGGGACAAAGGCGATTCCATTGTTGGGAAAATACTCAATGGGGAAAACCGTTTTTCCGAGGAGGTAACCATAACCCGGGTCAACGGC
The DNA here is from genome assembly GCA_964632275.1 of uncultured Thermodesulfobacteriota bacterium. Taxonomy (GTDB): domain Bacteria; phylum Desulfobacterota; class WTBG01; order WTBG01; family WTBG01; genus CAZWCD01. Next base: position 1,161 of record CAZWCD010000135.1, on the reverse strand, counting down.
AATTGCCCGTATGGCCACCGGGAAGGAGAAACCTTCCGGGTCACCGCGCTGAACAGCGACGGTTTGTGCGGCTCCCTTTACAAGGCCATGCACGCCTCCCTCGCAACCCTCCATTACGGCGGCAGCATCCTCTGGGAACCACATCCCGATGCTTTTACATCGGTCTGTCCCGAGAATGGCATGGTTCAGGTATCGGTCAGGCGCTTCGAGCAGATCAAGCCGCGCCGATTGAAAACCCGGCCTCCCTTTAAAGACATGACCGGCAAGGGATTTCCTGCGCTGAACCGGTACCGGATCATGGTGGAGGTTCTGGAGATAGCCAGAAGGTGCTACTGGAGTCATAGAGCGGGCGACCGCTTTGAGGTGGATCCCTTCAACGTCGGCGGCGCCTGCGGGTTTCTCTATTCGCAGCTCTACCCCTTCATTCCCACCCTGCTGTCGGGGGCGACCCCGGCCTGGGCAGGAGAGGAGCACAGCGTAACCGCGGTGTGCCCCGACACCTATGACCAGCTCGCGTTCCGGCTGTATCGGGAGGAACGGTAGGAAAAGCATTGCGGATTTCAGAATGCGGAGTGCGGATTTTACGCTTTGACCTCTATAAATTTTTACAATCCACAATAAAAAATCCGTGATCTAAAATTCACCGGTTAATCTTATCAATTGTAGGGGCGACCGGCCGGTCTCCCCTACAGAGACCATTGTTCGTGTTACCTGGAGCTCTCCATCATGACACAACCGCAGACCATTAATGAGCTCAAGGAATCGGGATACAAGCCCCGGACGGTCAAGGCCGAACTGCGCGCCAACCTGATCCATGCCATGCAGCGGGGGGAGCGCCTCTTCAGCGGCATCATCGGCTATGATCACACCGTGCTTCCCGAACTGGAAAACGCCATCCTCTCCGGCCACGACATCATCCTGCTCGGCGAGCGGGGGCAGGCCAAAACGCGGATCATGCGCTCCCTCAACGCGCTGCTGGATGAAGCAATTCCGGTCATTGCCGGCTGTGAGATCAACGACAATCCCCTTCATCCCCTCTGCAAAGGCTGCCACCAGCGGATTGCCGAGCGCCAGGGGGACACGCCAATCGCCTGGCTGCCCCGCGCGATGCGGTTTTCCGAAAAGCTGGCCACGCCCGACGTCACCATCGCCGATCTCATC
>CAZWCD010000134.1:4736-6910 GCA_964632275.1 uncultured Thermodesulfobacteriota bacterium | reverse complement strand
CCAGGATCTGGCGACCGGGATCACCGGGCATGAAGCGGGCGGCGATCATGCGGGAAGCGGCGAAAAAAGGGACCGCGAGAAACGAGAGCCCCGGCGATTTGTTGGAATAGTAGTGACCGTCAGCATACGCCCAGTCCCCGGTGTTTACCCACTTCATCCCCGGGGCATCCTCGCGGCACCGGTCAATGGTGACGGTGCCGTAGTCGATGATCGAGCGGGTAAGGCATATTCGTGCGTTCTGGTTCCACCCTCCGCCCTGGAAAAAATAGGCATAGGTTATGAAAAAGAGGAGAAAGAGCGGGAGGTAGAGCGAACGGTTGTTGGTTTTGGAAATCCTGACGCTGTTCATCATCTTTCCTTATCTCAGTTTTCAGTTGACGGTTTACCGTTGCCAGCTAAAAACTGTCCGCTGCAAACCGGCCACTGGCTGCAGGATACAGGATGCACGATACAGGATAGAACAACAAATCTGAAATACAAATATCGAAATCCGAAACAAATCCAAATGACCACATGTTCCAAACGCAGCGCGGTACATTCGCGGCTAAAAGCCGCTCCTACCAACTTTGGGGCATCAAATGCTCCCCATAATACACATCAACTCCATACCGTGACGCAAAATGCTTTTTCAGCACAAAATGCGCTTTGACATAGTTGTATATGTCCACCTGCCCGGGGCGCTCGGCGTACAGCATTTCATCTTCATGGGGGGGACGGATATCCGGAAGCCAGGCGGTGATCAGGCACCAGGCGCGCTGCTTGCTTTCCAGGAGCGCCGACAGCTCGTCTCCGGTTTCAGGCGTAACAATAGCAATATCCCGGGCATAGTAGCGGAAATGCTCCCCTGCATATCCCAGGGAAAAAACCAGGTCACCGGTGCGGCCGCGCACCTGTTCTTCCACGTAGCGGACGGCCTCACGGTAATCCTGCCGGTCCTTGGTCAGTGTCACCGCAAGCGCAGGGTTCTGGAGGTAGACAATCATCGCAATCAGGGCCGTCATCACCGCACTGCCCAGCCGGGGCCGGAACCGGCCGGCCAGCCACACCATGCCCCGGCTTATCACCAGGAGCGCGAAGGGCAGCACAAATATGAAATACCGCTCAAACATGAACATGGGATTGAGCAGCAGGTACAGGGAGAGCGGCAGGACGAAGAGCACCGTAAGATATACGCCAAGCACCGGATCCTTTCTGAGGGTAACCAGCATGCCCAGGAAAAACAGGATGCCGTACGCGAGCATGCCGGCAGCGCTGTTGATGCCGGGAAAAAGAAATGAATCGAGCAGGCTTTTCAAGAAGGGAAGCCGATCAACATGTACCAGACGCACCTTGCCGAGATTTTCCACAAAGGCCGGCAGGATGGGGCTGTACAGAAGGACGGTAAGCGCGCCGGCGCAGAGCAGGGACGCCATTGCCCGGCGCACTGCCCGGGGGCTGACGCGCGCCCGTTCGGGAAACCATGCGGCCATGGCCATGAGCAGGAGGGCGGAAACCAGTTGGGCCGCCGACACGGCAACCATGAAGACATGCGCACAGCAGCCGAGCACGGTGAAGCAGGCATAGAGCATCCATGACCGGCCCCGGTCTGACTTCATGCCTTTGATAAAATAGAATGAGGACAGGATGGAGAAGAGGGCAAGGCCGGCATAGCCCCGCGCCTCCGATGAGTGGTCGATGTGGAAGGGGGACAATGCAAGCAGCAGGGCTGCTATGACAGCGCAGGATGCCCCTGCATAGCGCTTCCCGAACTGAAACAGCGCCGGGACGGCAAGAAGCCCCAGAATAAGCGCGGGCAGCCGGACGGCAAACTCGCTCTCGCCGATCATTTGTATCGAGCCGCGCGCCAGCAGGGAGTAGAGCAGGTGGTTATTGAAATAGAAACCAAGGTCGGTAAAGATGTGCCAGACGGAATGCGCCTTCGCATAGGGAAGCGTGCTCCAGATTTCATCCCACCAGAAGCTCTGGTTGATGTTCCAGCAGCGCAGGATGCAGCCGGTCAGCAGGGCAAATACCAGCAAAAGCGTGGAAGTTCTGTTACTGATTTCAGATTTGTTTATGTGCGGGATGTATTGATTCATCTATTCGCGGCTCAAGTCGCTCCTACCAACCCTCACCATATCTGAGAGAGAAAGGTAAGACTGATAGTTACTTCAAAAAGCCAAGGTTGTCATTTC
>CAZWCD010000134.1:0-4636 GCA_964632275.1 uncultured Thermodesulfobacteriota bacterium | reverse complement strand
CTGAGAGAGAAAGGTAAGACTGATAGTTACTTCAAAAAGCCAAGGTTGTCATTTCAGAGGAGCATGCGTGGCTGAGCGGTTGCGCGTTCCGCCGCCCGCAGACGATTTCCCCAAAAATACATTGAAAAAAGCGGCAAAATCTGATTTAGTCTCACCCGGCAGCAGGCGCACGGCAACGCCTGCAGTATAACCGTTTATCATCCGTAAATAAAACACTTTTTTCAGCGCACGCCACCATGCACGCCGCACCCGGCTTTATAAGCATCGTCATACCGGTATACAACGAGGAGAAGCGAATCCATTTGTTTCTCCCCCGGGTCACCGGGTATGTTACCCAACACGGTTTATCCGGCGAGCTGGTAATCGTCGACGACGGGAGCACCGATCAGACCGTGGCGGTTATCGATGAGATGCTGCGCCGGCAGTTGCCCGGGGGCTACCGCATCATACGCCTCGCCCAGAACGCGGGGAAGGGCGCTGCCATCAGAAAAGGGATGCTGGAGGCGACGGGCGATTATATTTTCTTCATCGATGCCGACGGGTCGACCTCCATTGAAGAGATCGGACGGTTCATCCCCCGGTTCACTGACGAGGTCGACATCTATATCGCACGGAGAACCCTCAAGCAGAAGGCGCCCTTTAAAAGAAAGTTCTTCGGCTACGGATACATCCTGCTCGCAAATTGCATGCTCCGCCTCGGCGTGTCCGACATCACCTGCGGATTCAAGTGCTATCGCAAACGATGCGTGCAGGCCATCTTCTCCCGGCAGCGGCTCAATAACTGGAGCTTTGACGCTGAAAATATCTTCGTTGCCCGGAAATTCGGATACCGGATTAAAGAGATAGAGGTGGCGTGGGAACACGTCGGCGGCTCCAAGGTAAAGGTGTTTAAAAATGTGGTCGTTTGCGGTTTCGACCTGCTGAGGATTAAATTGAATGACCTGAAGGGGCTCTACGCGTGAGCGCGGGGCAGGCGGACTGAGGAGGCGTGATCGGTTGTCCGCTCAACTATTGTTCACGGTTGCTCCAGCATGCAATAATTTTTTACTATGGATTCCACCCGCGCCACTTCCCGCAGATTCCAGACGCTGTTCATTCTGCTGCTTATCACCGTCCATTCCTTTTTGATCAACGGGTATTTCTACTCCAGCCGCTTTTTGACCGTGGCCACCTATGTGGATCCGATTGCCGCCGAGTGCGACCCCTCCCTGTTCCGCAACTCGCTCTATGTCCAGAGCCTGAAGGAAAAGAACGCCCGCCTCTCACTGTTGCACGACCTCGGCGCGCACCTCTTCTGCGATGTCGACCTGGAAACCATCTCGCTGATCCAGTGGTGCGTCTGCCTCTTTCTTACCGTCTGCGCCCTGTTTTATCTGGGCACAACCGTGACCGGGTCGGCGCTTGCCGGCTACGGGTCCGCGTTTCTTTTCAACACCGCGCTCAACACCTGGACCCTCGGGTCCCCCGCCGTCTACATCAACTTCTTCCACCACGGCATTCAGTGGGCGATTCTTTTAAACATCCTCTCGCTCACCCTCATCCTTAAAAAGAGGTATCCCGCGGCGTTGTTGTGCATGGGCGTGGCGTGGAACTTTCACCCCATGAGCGTGGTCTTTCTGTTCCTGCTGCTTGCCCCCTATGGCGTCATGCGCCGCCGGGAGTTCGGGCTCAGGACGGTGGCTGCCTGCGCGGCGTGCTTTGTGATTCCTGCCCTGCCCCTGCTGATCAAGTCATATCACTACCTGGGCATGGAATGGCGGTATGGCCCCGAGTGGATAACCACCGTGAAATGGACCGCGTGGTATACGGTTTTCGCATCCACCTGGCCGGCGCGCTATTTCCTGAAGGCCGGCCTTTTCCTGTGGCTTTTTCTCATGGGGCTCTCCACGCTTCCCCGGCATGAAGCGAAGAAGGATATCATCTGTTTTGTTTCAGCCATCGCGGCCTTGTGCGCAGCCGCCACCCTCTGCGCCGATGCGTATCCCGTGCCGGTTGTCATGAAACTGAGCCTCTGGCGAACGTCATGGATTTACATCATCCTGGCGCTCCCCTGCGTCACCTCCCTCCTGATCGCGTTATGGGACGCATCGCCGGCAAGCCGGTTCGTCGTCTGCGCCACCTTCATCCTGCTCACCGGCTGCATACAATCCTTCCCTTTCTATTACCTGATTCCCCTGGCTTGTTTCATGTTTCTCCAACGCTACCGCGGGTCATTGGTCAACCGTTATCCATGGCTCTACCGTCACGAAACCCTTGTCTTCTTACTGTTGCTGGCGCTGTGCATGGCGTATCAGGCGGTCTTTGACCGGGGGTTGAAGCCCACCGCTGCCGGCCTGGCGCTGGTCCTTCTCTTCCTTCTGCTGCTGCACCTCCGCGAGCGGGCGTCTCCGGCATTGACCGGCGCCCGCAGAACGGGCGCTATTGTCGCCGGCCTCTTACTGCTTGCCGTTCTCGACGCCGGTATCCTGCTGCACCGGGGAGGCCCGGAAATTTACTATCACGGATCCATGCAGGGAAAGCGGGACCCCTGGGCGGACCTGCAGCGTTATGCAGGGGAGCATACGCCCAAGGACGCCCTGTTCATCATACCGCCCTATTTAAATGATTTCGGACTGTACTCCCGGCGGGCAACCCTGTCGGACTGGGCGGAGGGATCTAACGGACTGTACCTGGACAATGAATTCGCCCGGAAGTGGCTGGAGCGGATGCAGGACCTGGGATGGAATGCCATGGGGGGCGAGGTAAGCGGCTACAACCGGCTTTCCACCGAACAGATCACCGCGGCGGCGCGAAAATACAACGCAGCGTATGTTGTCGCCGAGAAGCCGAAGGAGTTTGCGCTTCCCCGCATCTATGAAAACAGCCGCTACCTGCTCTACCGGCTGCCGGGCACATGAGCGGATGATCACACTCTCCGATTAAAGGACGTCTTTGACATGGACAAAAAAATCATCATCTTCATTCCCACCAGGAATACCGCCTCCACCATTGAAAAAACCTACCGGCTCATCCCCGACCACATCAAAAGCCGGTCGGCCTTCATCGTGGTTGACAATGCCAGCAGCGACAACTCGGTGGAGGTCGCCGAGCGGCTGGGCCTCAGGGTCATTAGGCATGAAACGGACCGGGGCTATGGCGGTTCCAATAAAACCGCCTTCAATTATGCCAGGGAAATGAGCGCGGATATCCTGGTGGTACTCCACTCGGACTGCCAGTACGATCCCACCATCATGGACCGGGTGCTGGAGCCCATGCGCAAGGGAGATGCTGACGCCGTGTTCGGCTCTCGCATCCTGGGGAAGAAGGCGCTGCTGGGAGGCATGCCCTGGTGGAAATATGTTTCCAACCGGTTTCTCACCTGGCTGGAAAACCGGGCGCTGCATGCCCGCCTGAGCGAATACCACTCGGGATACCGCATCTACTCCATGAGCATGCTCAAGCAGATCCCGTATGAGCTGGATTCGGACGACTGGATCTTCGACAGCGAGATTATTTTTCAAATCCTCCATCTCGGCTTTACCGTCAGGGAAGTGCCCATCCCCACCACCTACAAAGGGCCCATTTCCTCCATTTCATTTTCCACCGGGGTGGTCTATGGGCTGGCCATCCTGTGGCTGATTGGAAAGTTTAAGCTGCACCAGTGGAATATCGTCAGGCAGGATCAGTTCCGGAAGGTTGTCGATGATTAGATCGGGGTATGCAGATTACGGTGCTGAATGGTAGTCTTTGTACCACGCTACGGTTAAGCGCAACCCTTCCTCAAGAGACACCAGCGGCTCCCAGCCGGTCAGCTGCTTCAGCTTCCGGTTATCGCAGTAGCACTGCATGCCCTCTCCCCTGCGATAGGGAAGCGCGCCCACCTCAACATGGGTGTCTCCGTCGATGCATGCTTGTATGAGATCGATCACCTCTTTCACCTGGTGCGGGATGCCGCTTCCCACGTTGACCAGCTCTCCCCGGGCGCCGGGACAGTGCGCCAGCCTGAGATACGCCTCAACCACATCATCCACACAGGTAAACTCCCGCTCCTGCTCGCCCGGGCTCATTTTAAACGGTCGCTTGGCCAGGAGCGTCCTGATGGCGGAGGGAATGAACATGGCGCCGTCCTGCAAGGGTCCGTACACGGGAAAGAGACGCACCACCGTAACCGGAAGATCAAAGGTCCGCGCCGCCATCTGGCAAAAATGGGTGGCTGCGGCCTTGGAAAAGGAGTAGGGGGAAATGGGCGATTCCCGCTGCGATTCGGCGATGGGCGACGGCGCATCCCCGTACTCCTCGGAGGAGCCGGTGTGGATAAAGGCCTCAAGCCACTCTCCCCGCACCGCCGAGAGCAGGTTGATGGTCCCCATGAGATTCGCCTGGACGAGCGGGGCAATCAGCTCCCAGGAGCGGGAGACGTCGACCAGCGCGGCCAGGTGAAAGACGAACTGCGGCTTGAGAGGGAGTATGCTCGACTGCAGCGAGGCAGGCTCGGTAATATCGGCTTCCAGAAGGGTGAGGCGGCTGAGGCACTCCTGCAGCCGCCACCAGGAACTCTCTTTTTTGACAAGCGCATGAACAGCGGCCCCTTCCTGCAGCAGCCGCTTGACCAGGTGCGACCCGATGAAGCCTTCCGCCCCGGTGACTAAAACCCGCT
>CAZWCD010000133.1:0-6927 GCA_964632275.1 uncultured Thermodesulfobacteriota bacterium | reverse complement strand
CGATGATAAGACCAAGGCCGAGGCAAAGAAAAAGATCGAAGGAATTCACAAACAGCTGTTCGGCGGCGCCGATTTTGCGAAGCTGGCCGGCGAGGTGTCTGACTGCCCCAGCAAGGCGAAGGGCGGAGATCTGGGCACGTTTCCGCGGGGAAGAATGGTGAAGCCCTTTGAGGACGCCGCCTTCGGCCAGAAGGTAAATGAAATCGGCCCGGTGATTCAAACCCAGTTCGGCTATCACATCATCCAGGTGCTTGAGCACAGCCAGGCAAAGCAGAAGACCCTTGAGGAGGTCAAGGCCTCCATTGATGAAACGCTGAAGAACCGCAAGCGCCAGGAAAGCGCTCAGAACTACATGGAAGGACTGAAGCAAAAGGCGAAGATCGTATATCCCGCCGCGGACGCTGCCAAAAAGTAGCCTGTCGGCCTCGCAGCGGCGCGGATGGTTGAACGCAAGGAAAGAAAAAGCCCGGCACCTGTGTTAGGCAGCTGCCGGGCTTTTTTCGTAGTGTCGATCCCACTCAATGCTTGTAATCGTAAAACCCCCGGCCGGTTTTGCGTCCCAGATGCCCGACCTCGACCAGGCTCGCAAGCAGGGGGCAGGGACGGTACTTGGGTTCCTTGAAGCCGTTATACAGCGCCTCCTGCATGGAGAGCACCACGTCGAGCCCGATGAAATCGGCCAGCTCCAGCGGGCCCATGGGATGGTTCATGCCCAGCTTCAAAGCGCTGTCGATCTCCTCCTTGGTGGAAACGCCTTCATACAGGCAAAAAATTGCTTCATTAATCAGTGTCTGGATGAGACGGCTGGTGACAAAACAGGGGCGGTCGGCGACGGTGATGGGGGTCTTGCCCATTTTCAGGGCCAGGCTCTTTACCGTCTGATAGGTTGCCTCGGAGGTCGCGGGTGTCTTGACAATTTCCAGCAGCTTCATTTTCTGGGCGGGATACATGAAATGCATGCCGATCACCTTGTCCGGTCTCTGGGTGACCTTGGCAAGCTTGGCGATGGATACCGAGCTGGTGTTGGTGCTGAGGATGCAGTGGGGGGGACAGATTTTGTCCAGGTTGGAGAAGATGTCCTGCTTGACCCCGATGTTCTCCACCACCGCTTCGATGACGATGTCGCTTTTCGCCAGGCTGGCAAGATCCATGGAAAACTTCAAGCGGGAGGCAATCTTGTCCTTTTCCTTCTTATTGATCTTGCCGATTTGAACCGCCTGATCCAGGCTGGCATCAATCTCCGCCCGGGCCTTTTGCATCAATTCTTCATTGGAGGTGGTGACGACGATCACCTCGTACCCCGTCTGTGCGGCAACCTGGGCGATGCCTTTGCCCATCTGTCCGGCGCCGACTATCCCGATGGTTTTGATGGTGTGCGTCAGATCCTGCGCGCTTTTTTTCTTTGCGGTCATGTGTGAGAGCCCCTTTGTGTTGTCATTGACGATGTGGCTGCGACGTACCCAGCCGTATATGCAGCAGGCGGTATTGTCTTCCTATTTTGGTCAAATGTAAATTATTTTTTTGCCTCCCCTCACAAGCGGGATCCGGTCATTATTCAAAAGGAAGGGCGACCGGCCGGTCGCCCCTCATATTTTTACATCAGCGCTCCTTACTCCCGCAGCGGCTTGAATTGGTGCATATGCCTCAGGATAAAGGACTTCCTTTGCCGGATGAACGAGGAAGGGCGGGTGGGCGACCATTTTCGGGGATTGGGCAACACCGCCGCCAGCAGGGCCGCCTGCTCCCGGCTCACCGCGGAGGATGAACAACGGAAATAATGAAGCGCGGCGGCCTCCGCCCCGAAAATACCCGTTCCCCACTCGGCCACGTTAAGGTAGGTTTCCAGAATGCGCGGCTTGTTCCAGATCAGCTCGATGAGCACGGTGTAGTAGGCCTCCAGCGCTTTTCGGATCCAGCTGCGACCCTGCCAGAGAAAGAGGTTGCGGGCCACCTGCATCGATATGGTGCTGGCGCCCCGCAGCGGTTTGTTCTCCGCGTAATCCTGCAGCGCTTCATTGATCTGGTTGAAGTCAAATCCATTGTGGTCCGGGAACCGCTGGTCTTCGGAGGCGAGGACCGCCTGCTGCAAAAAGGGGGATATCCTCGAGAGCGGTTTCCATCGGTAGTTCATGCCCTCCCGGTGCGCCAGCCGGTACACCATCAGCGGGGTAAAGGGGGGATTGACATAGTTAAAGAGGAGCACCTGGGCGGAGGTGACGCACAGAATGATGACCAGGAGTATGCATCCATTTTTGATCGCGGTTCTAAGAATTCGTCTGGGCCTTGGCTTCATGCACGGATGGTCATGGCGAGTTTGATGCGGGGGAATGCTGGTGCTGCCGGCAAACCGCAGTGCTGCAACCGGGAGATGCTCTCCCGGCACTTTTCAAAACACTTATAAATGAACCGGTTGAGGCTTGTCAAGGCATTTACGAAAACAATTGACAACCCGGGTATGCTCTTCTATAAGAATGCAGCCTTGATGGGACGAAACCTTTGCTGCTGAACGGATAGGGCAATCCGGATGGAGGCACTGTATGACCGATGATAAGCAAGCGGGCGGATTGAACGACCTGTCTTCTCTCAGGATAGACCCGCGGGTGCGCAACAACGCGAAGGGGGGCCGGCGGGCGCGGTTGCTGCTTGCCGGCGGGCTGGTCATCCTGCTGGCGCTGCTGGGAGCTTTTTTTCTGGGATCGAACGGCGCGCCGGTGGAGGTGGCGCCGGCTAAAAATCCGGCGCGGGCAAAGGGGGAAGTGGTGCTTAATGCCAGCGGCTATGTCACGCCGCGGCAACGATCGACGGTAGCCGCCAAGATTACCGGCCGGGTCCAGGAGATGCTGGTCGAGGAGGGCATGCGGGTGGCCGAAGGGCAGGTGCTCGCGCGCATTGACGATGCCGATGCCAGGAAGTTGCTTGAGACGGCACGGGCGGAATATGACGTGGGGCGCGCATCGGTCGCCGAGCTCGAGGTAAACTATGCCGATGCCATGCGCACGCTTCGGCGGGTCACGCAGCTCCACCGCGAAGGGGTATCGAGCCAGCAGGCCCTGGACAGCGCCCAGGCGGCGGCTGACGCGCTCCGGGCGCGGCTTGCCGTGGCGGAGAAGCAGGTGCGCTCCGGCGCTGCCCGTTTGGAGGTGGCCCGGCAGGACGTGGAGAACTGCACCATCCGGGCGCCCTTCAGCGGCATTGCCGTTTCCAAGGATGCGCAGGTCGGGGAGATGGTTTCCCCCATATCCGCCGGGGGGGGATTCACCCGGACCGGCATTGCCACCATCGTTGACATGAATTCATTGGAAATCGAGGTGGACGTGAATGAGTCCTATATCGCCAAGGTGAGCATCGGTCAGGCAGTGGAGGCAGCGCTCGACGCCTATCCCGGCTGGCAGATTCCCTGTGCCGTGCGCACCATTATCCCGACCGCCGACCGCCAGAAGGCGACGGTCAAGGTGCGCATCGCCTTTGCGCAGCTCGATCCCCGCATCCTGCCGGACATGGGGGTAAAGGTCTCTTTCTTAAGCGGCGAGGACATGGCGCCGTCGTCCAGGGTGCGCGCGCTGGTTCCCGCGCAGGCGATACGGGAGAAGGGAAAGCAGCCGGTGGTGTTCCTCTACCGGGATGGCCGGCTTGCCATGCGCGGCGTGACCCTGGGTGAGAAGCGGGCGGGCGATGTGGAGATTCTCGAGGGGGTTTCCCCGGGCGATCAGGTGGTGGTGAGCGATCTTTCACGGCTGCGCGACGGCCAGCGTGCGACGCTCAAGGAATAGCCGGGGGAAGATTGCTGCAGTGCATCGCATGACACTCAGGCCGGTTATCCATGGTTGCGGGGGATACACCCGCGGCCGGTATGTGCGGTGAGGTGAACCTTTAAAAATCAGTTATGAAACGGAACGACTGATGGTGCGGGTGGACGGAAATAATCAGGCTGATGCGCTGATCAAGGTTCGCAACCTGGATAAGAAATATCTGCGGGGCAGCGAGGAGATCGACGTGCTTCAGGGGCTGAACCTCGATGTGGATGAGGGGGATTTTGTCGCCTTCATGGGGCCGAGCGGCTCGGGCAAGACCACGCTGCTCAACCTGCTCGGGGGGCTTGATCTTCCCAGCGCCGGGAGCATCATTGTGGCGGGCGACGAGATCACCAGCATGTCCGGCCACAAGCTGGCCTCGTGGCGGGCGAGGCATGTGGGATTTATTTTCCAGATGTACAACCTGATACCGGTGCTTACCGCCTTCCAGAATGTGGAGCTGCCGCTCTTGCTCACCGGCCTGTCCAAGGCGGAGCGGCGGCGGCACGTGGAGACCGCCCTTGCGGTGGTGGGCCTTTCCGACCGCATGCACCACTTCCCTCGCCAGCTGTCCGGCGGGCAGGAGCAGCGGGTGGCCATCGCGCGCGCGGTGGTGACCGATCCCACCTTCCTCCTCTGCGATGAGCCGACCGGAGACCTCGATCGCGCCAGCGCCGAAGGCATCCTCGATCTCATTCACCAGCTGGTGGACCGCTACGAGAAAACCGTTTTGATGGTCACCCATGATCCCAAGGCGGCCGAGCGCGCCGGGATGGTGCTCCATCTTGACAAGGGGGTGCTGGTGGAAGGCCGGGCGCGAAGCCGGCCGGGAGGAGACGGATGAAGTTTCTTCCCTTCATCATTGCCAATCTCTTCCGAAAAAAAACCCGCACCCTGCTTACGGTGGGATCCTTCGCGGTCGCGCTTTTTCTCTTCGGCCTGCTGGCGACCATCGATACCACCTTTACCGGCGGGGTGGAGGTGGCCGGCGCGGACCGGCTGGTGGTGCTCAATAAAAACTCCCTTGCCCAGCCGCTTCCCTTTTCCTACCGTGACCGCATCCTTCAGATTCCCGGCGTGAAGGGGGTGACCTTCGCTGTCTGGTTCGGGGGCGTGTATCAGAACGAAAAGAATTTTATACCGATCATGGCGGTGGACACGGATGGGTTCAAGAAGATGTACACCGAGTTTGCCGTTCCCGATGCGCAGTGGGATGCCTTTGTCCGCGACCGGGAGGGCTGCATCGTGGGGCGCAGCACCGCCAACAAGTTCAAGTGGAACATCGGCGATCGCGTTCCCATCAAGGGCACCATCTATCCCGGCGCCTGGGAATTCAACATCCGCGGCATTTATGACGGCACCCGGGCGGAGGACGATACCACCCAGTTCTGGTTTCAGTACAACTATCTGGATGAACGCAAGCAGTTTCTCAAGGGCATGGTGGGGTGGTACGTGGTGAGGGTGGTGCGGCCCGAAGATGATGTCCGGGTGGCCGCTGCCATTGACGAGCGTTTTGCCAACTCCGCGTATGAAACCGTGGCGGAAACGGAGAAATCCTTTCTTGCCGGGTTTGTGAAGCAGGTCGGCAATATCCGGCTGATCATTATTTCCGTGGGCAGCGTGGTGCTCTTCACCCTCCTGCTGGTCACCGGCAGCACCATGGCCATGTCGGTGCGGGAGCGAACCGGGGAACTCGCCGTCCTCAAGACCATCGGCTTTACCGATGCCGCGGTCATGCTGCTGGTGCTGGCCGAGTCCCTCCTGTATGCGGTTCCCGGAGCGCTGATCGGACTGGCCCTGGCAAAGATCTTTACCCTGCGGGGGGATCCCACCGGCGGGCTGCTGCCCTTCTTTTATTTTGACCCGGACCGGATGCTGATGGGATTCGGACTGGCGCTGATTGCGGGGATAGCCGCCGGAATCATTCCCGCCCTGCTGGCCATGCGGCTTCGCATTGTCGAAGCCCTGCGGAGGGTATGAGCGTGGCCCTTCCTCTCATTTACAATGTGCGGAGCGTCAGGGTGCGCTGGGCTTCCACCACCATCGCCGTGCTGGGCATCGCCGGCGTGGTTGCCGTCTTCGTGGCCATGCTCTCCATGGCCAGGGGATTTAAGGCGACGCTGGTGGCATCCGGGTCGCCCGGCAATGCCATTGTGCGGCGGGGCGGGTCGCTTTCCGAGATGGAAAGCGTCATTACCCTCGATCAGGTGCGGGTTATCGCGGATGCCCCGGGGGTGCAGAGAAGCGCGGAAGGCATTCCGCTGCTCAGCCCCGAGGTGGTGCTGATCGCCACCCTGCTCCAGAAGAACACGGGTGGGAATGCCCTGATCCAGCTGCGGGGGGTGTCGGAGCGGGCGCTGGAAGTGCGGGAGACGGCGAAAATCGCCCGCGGCCGGTATTTCCGTCCCGGCATTGCCGAGGTGGTGGTGGGGAAAAACATAGCCCATGCATACCGGGACTGCGATCTGGGCGACACCCCCCGGTTCGGGGGTCGGGAGTGGACGGTGGTGGGCATACTTGATGCGGGGGGAAGCGCCTTTGATTCCGAAATATGGTGTGATGCGGTCCTGCTGAACCAGACCTATAACCGGCCGGCCTCCCTCTATCAGTCAGCCACGGTGAAGATCACCTCCCCCGAGGCGCTCTTTGAGTTCAAGCGGGTGCTGACCTCGGATCCGCGCCTGACGGTTGACGTGGAGCGGGAGCGCGATTACTATGAGCGTCAGTCGCAGGTGGTGACCACCATGATCAGGGTGTTCGGCTTCCTGATCGTTATCATCATGGGCATCGGCGCGGTTTTCGGTGCGCTCAACACCATGTATTCGGCGGTTGCCGCCCGCTTCAGGGAGATTGCCACCATCCGCTCGCTCGGCTTCGGGAGCGGCAGCATCATCATTTCCTTTCTCTGCGAATCGGTTTTTATAGCGCTGATCGGCGGCCTGATCGGCTGCCTGGCGGCGCTGCCCCTCAACGGTTTCACCGCCTCCACCCTAAATTTCCAGACCTTTTCCAATCTTGCCTTTGCCTTTCAGGTCACGCCGGACATGCTGCTGCAGGGGATGCTGTTTTCTCTGCTGATGGGCGTCGGGGGCGGACTGTTCCCGTCCATTCGCGCGGCGCGGGTGCCGGTGGCCAT
>CAZWCD010000132.1:2470-7010 GCA_964632275.1 uncultured Thermodesulfobacteriota bacterium | reverse complement strand
CGTGTGTGGATACTGATTGGTGCGTCTACTAGCACTGTACTGTAACATTGATGAAATCTACATAAAGAGGGGGACCCCCCGGCAGGATACCTGCCGGGGGGTCTTATTTATGCCTCTGCGCGCGCTTACCTGCGGCAATTGAGTGCTTGACAAATGAGCTATTTGCACTATGATGCACTCATAAATGTGGCTTTTTTTCGCATCAGAATGGAGGGAGGGATCACATGATGAAGCGGACCGGTTTAAGCCTGTGTGGCATGATTGCACTTGGATGCACGCTGGTCATTGCTGCTTCCTGCGGCACGAAGGAGGAGAAGCAGAAAAGTGCTGATACCGCCGCGGTTCCCGCCATCAACTCGGTTGAGATCCTGCCGGAGAATCCTTCCAAAAGCAGCCTCCTCGAAACGGTGGTGAAATTTGCCCAGCCGGAAACCGCGGAGGTGCGCTATCGGTGGATGAAAAACGGAAAGGAGATCATGGGGGCGGCCGAGAGCACCCTTGGCCAGGACATGTTTCAAAAAAAAGATACCATTGCCGTTGAGGTAACGCCCTCTCTCGGCAAGGTGCTGGGCAAGGCGGTCCAATCCAACCCGGTTATCATTGCCAACAGTCCCCCGGTCCTGAAATCATTCACCATCGCACCGATGCCGGCGCATTCCAAAGATGAATTGACCGCCCGGCTTGATATGTTTGATGCCGACGGAGAATATGTCCGCAGTTCCTACCAGTGGAAAAAGGGCAAGCAGGACATTCCGGGAGCAACCGAAGCGACGCTGGCGCCTGAGTATTTTAAAAAGGGCGATAGAATAGGGTGCCAGGCCCGCGTGAGCGACGGCGAGGCCCCCGAGGTATCATATTATTCCAATGAAATTGAAATTCTTAACAGCGCCCCAGTAATTACCTCGCAGCCGTCCTCGGGAAAGATTGAGGGGTCTTCCTATGAGTACCAGGTGGCGGCCGCGGATCCGGATGAAGACAAGCTGGAATTCAGCCTGTTATCCGCACCGGAAGGCATGACCATTGATTCCGATACGGGGCTGATTACGTGGCAGATAAGCGACCAGCAGCGGGTGGGGCAATTCGATTTTGAGATTATTGCCCGTGACCCCGAGGGGGCTCAGTCTGTCCACCCCATGACCCTGTCGCTGTCATCCAATGAGGGAGAGCAGGCGGAAGAGGGGGATTAAGTGGGCCGAGGGGACAAATCCGAAATCCGCATTCCGAAATCGGAAATAAGTGAGGTTTGGTAGTGCAGGTCAGAAAAGCCATCATTCCCGCGGCGGGGTGGGGGACCCGGCTTTTGCCGGCAAGCAAGGCGATCCCCAAGGAGATGCTGCCCGTCGTGGACCGGCCGGGCATCCAGTATATCGTGGAAGAGGCCATCGCCTCCGGACTTGCCGAGATAATCCTGGTGACCGGCAGGGGCAAGGGATGCATCGAGGACCACTTTGACATTCAAGGGGAGCTGGAAGACGTTCTCGAGAAAAACGGCAGAAAGGAGCTGCTCACCACCATCAGGGAGATTTCCCGGATGGCCAATATCATCGCAGTGCGGCAGAAGCAGCAGCTGGGAACAGGGGACGCGGTGCTGTGCGCGGCGCCGGTTGCTGCCGATGAAGCGGTTGCTGTTCTCTATCCTGACGATATAATCGACGCGGCGGTGCCGGCTACCCGTCAGCTCCTGAATGTTTATGAGCGCTATCGGTCGTCGGCGGTTATCGCGCTGCGGGAAGTCCCCGAGGAAGACACCCATCTGTACGGGATCGTTGAAGGAGAGCGGATTGAGGACGGTCTCTACCGGATCAAGCGCATTATTGAAAAACCCTCCCGGGGGAAGGCGCCGTCAAACCTTGCCATCATCGGCCGCTACATTCTTCCCCCCGAGATGTTCCCCGTCCTGCGACGGCTTCGACCGAGCGCGGACGGCGAAATACAGCTGGCCGAGGGCCTGGCGGAGTTAAGCCGGCGCGGAAAAGCACTGGGCTATCTCTTCTCGGGCACCCGCTATGACCTCGGCGACAAGCTGGGATACGTACAGGCTACCGTCGGGTATGCCTTGAAAAGGCCTGAACTACGTGAACGATTCAAGCAGTGGCTGCGCGAAGTTGTCAGGGATGAAAAGTGAAAGTGAAGGCTTTTTTATAGAAGTCGCACTGGGCATACCCCTCGCCAAACTGCTCTCCTACCGCGTTCCAGACCATCTCCGGACCAGCATAGAAGCAGGGAAAAGAGTCCTCGTCCCGCTGGGCAGGCGCACGGTGACCGGGTACGTGGTCGGCAGTGACGCCAGGCCCGAGGGCCTTGAGATAAAGGACGTTATTGAGGTCCTGGACGAGGAGCCGCTGTTTACCTCCCATCATCTCGCCTTTTATCGCTGGATCAGCGACTATTATTTTTTCCCCCTCGGGGGAGTGATTAAAGCCGCGCTTCCCGCCAGCATCGACGTCAGCAGCAGGCAGGTGATCTCACTGACGGAACAGGGGCGGTCCGGCCCTGTCGCCGCACCGGACGGCGCTGCGGCAAAGGTGATGAAAGCGCTGGCCGGGAAAAAGGGGCTTTCCCTTGCCGCACTGCAACGGCTCACCGGCCGCACGGCGCTGCCGGGCCTGCTGGCCCAGCTGGAACGGGACGGGCTGGTCAGAAAAGAGATGCAGGAGGGGCGCAAGCCGGTTGCGGCAAAAAAAGAACGGTGGGTGAAGCTCGAGGATGAGGGGCGAAGGGTGCTCGCATCACCTGAGCTGCTCGAGGCCTGGGAGCGAAAAGCCCCCCGGCAGGTTTCTCTGCTTCGCTTTCTTGAACCGCAGGGTATCATTCCCCTGGCATTGATAAATAAAAAATTCGGGCCCTGCACGCCCCTTCTCAACGGCCTTGCAAAAAAGGGCTGTGTCGGCTTTGAGATGCGGGAGGTCTACCGCGATCCTTTAAGCGGGGAGACGGTGGTGTGCGAAGAAAGGCGGGTCCCGACACATGAGCAGCAAAAGGTTCTCACCAGCATCAGGGAGGCGATTGCTTCAGGGGAGTACGCACCGTTTCTGCTCCATGGTGTTACGGGAAGCGGTAAAACAGAGGTTTACCTGGCCTCCGTCGAAGATGTGCTGAAGCAGGGCAGGCAGGCGCTGGTGCTTATCCCGGAAATTTCCCTTACCCCGCAGCTGGTGAGCCGCTTCCACGCGCGCTTCGGCGCCGGCATCGCCATCCTGCACAGCCGGCTGTCGGCCGGTGAGCGATATGACGGATGGCGGCGGATTAGCAAAGGTCTGGTGCAGGTCGCCATCGGCACCCGTTCCGCCATCTTCGCGCCCTTCACCCGCCTCGGCATCATTGTGGTCGATGAGGAGCACGACGCCTCGTATAAGCAGGAGGAGAAGCTCAGGTATAACGCGAGAGACCTGGCCCTGGTGCGGGGACGCATGGACCATGCGGTGGTCATCCTGGGATCGGCAACGCCATCGGTGGAATCGTATTACAATGCCCGGACGGGAAAGCTCACCCTGCTGCAGCTGACACGGCGCGTGCACGGCAGGCCGCTGCCCCGCGTCGAAGTCATTGATATGAAGGGGGAGGGGCTGCAGCGTCCGGGGTCGGCGCGGGAGCTTTCCCTGCGGCTGAAAGATGCCCTGGCCGAACGGGCCGGACAGAAGCAGCAAAGCCTGCTCTTTCTCAACCGGCGCGGCTTTGCGCCGTGCATCATCTGCCGGGAGTGCGGCCATGTGTTCGGCTGCCCCAATTGCAGCGTTTCCCTGATCCACCACCGGCGGGTGAAACAACTGCAGTGTCACTACTGCGGATATGCCCTTCCTGCGCCGGACGCCTGCCCCCAATGCGGCGGCGTTCGTCTTACGCTCATGGGGCGGGGGACGGAACGGTTGGAGGACGAAATAAAGGAGCTGCTGCCCCACTCACCGGTGGAGCGCATGGACCGCGACACCACCCGGGGCAAGGGGGGGCACAAGAACGTCCTGAACCGCTTCAGCTCCAGTGACGGCGGCATTCTGATCGGGACCCAGATGATCGCCAAGGGACATGACCTTCCCGGGGTTACCCTGGTGGGCGTCGTATCCGCCGATTCGTCCCTTAACTTTCCCGACTTCCGCGCGGGCGAGCGGACCTTCCAGCTGCTCACCCAGGTGGCGGGACGCGCGGGCAGGGGGGATGTTGCGGGAGAGGTCATCATCCAGACGTTCAATCCCCGCCATTACAGCATCGAGGCGTCCCGGAACCAGGACTTTGCCCGCTTTTACGGGGAGGAAGTTACCTTCAGAAGGGAACTCAACTACCCGCCCTTCAGCCGGCTGATCAACTTCCGGATGGAAGGGACGAGCAGGAAGAAAACGGCCGACTTTGCGGATCGCCTGGGCAGCATGGCGCACGTGCTGTTGCGCAAGGAAGGCGGATGGCCCGAAGGGATTGACCTGCTGGGGCCGGCGCCCGCCCCATGGGAGAAGATGAAGGGAAGGTATCGATTCCAGATGGTGGCCAAGGGATCTTCCCTGAAGCAGCTTCGCGGCTTTGCCTCGCAGCTTATCAGCCGCGCGGCGGA
>CAZWCD010000132.1:0-2370 GCA_964632275.1 uncultured Thermodesulfobacteriota bacterium | reverse complement strand
AGGAGGGTTAGATGGAAGAAAAAGATTTGACCAAGATGACAGTGACCAGGTTGAGGGAAGAGGCAAAAAAATACACCAGCATCGAAGGTGTGGGCACCATGAAGAAGGAGGATCTGATCAAGGCGATCGCCGATGCCCGGGGAGAACCCATCGAGATCAAGAAAAAGAAAGCCAGGAAGAAAAAGAAGGACGTCGATGCGGCCGGCCTCAAGAAAAAGATCAAGACACTGAGGAAGGAGAAGGTCGAGGGGCGGAAGTCCAAGAGCAGAAAGGAAACCAATCGGCTGCGCCGGAAGATCAAGGAGCTGAAGCGGCAAAGCAGGAAATTCGGCAAGGAGAAGGCGGAGGCGGCTGCCGCAGCCAAAAAAGGAGAGAAGGGAGCCGCTCCTGCGGCACCCGCAGCGCCCGCCCCCCCTGCACCTGCACCCGAGACGACTTCTGCTGATGCGCCGAAAGTGGAATGAGCCCTCGCGACTACGACTGTTGAGGGGTTAAAAAAGGAGTGCCATGATAAAGGAAAAAATAAGGAAGGACCTGACGGCGGCAATGAAGGAGAAACAGGAACTGAAGGTTTCCACCCTGCGGATGATGCTCGCCGAACTGGTGAATAAAGAGAAGGAGAAGGGGGATCCCATCACCGAGGACGCGGCGGTGAAGGTGTTTTTCAGCATGGTCAAGAAGCGGGAGGATGCCGCGGCCCAATTCGAAGCGGTGGGCAGGAAGGATACCGCCAATAAAGAGCGGGAAGAAATAGTCATTATCAAGGCGTACATGCCCGCCCAGCTCTCCGACGATGAGATTCGGGCGGAGGCGCGTGAAGTGATCGCCCAGACCGGGGTTACGGACATGAAGGGTCTGGGAAAGGTCATGGGCATCCTGTCAAAGAAGCTGTCGGGGAAGGCGTCGGGCGGCGATATGAGCAGGATTGTGAAGGAAGAGCTGGAGAAGGCGCACTAACAGCCTGAGGAAATCTTCTTTTTCAACAACCTTCTAATAATGTACAGGCGGCAAACAGCTGCTTTCTCTGTTGGGAGTAGTGGTAATGAACCGGTCAGGCTTGCTCTATGCCCTTCTGGCGGCAGTGCTGTGGGGGATCGCCCCGGTATTTGAAAAGCTGGGGTTGATCCATATCAGCCCCCTGGCGGGGCTTGCCATACGAACGGTTTCCGCCACGGTGATCCTGATCCTGATCATGCTCTTCACCAACGTGCATACGGAGATTCTCCGGGCTGATGCCAGAACCGTGGGCTTTCTCGTCTTGAGCGGATTGGTGGCGGGACTGCTCGGCATGTGGTCGTATTTCAGCGCGATGAAATATTGGGAGGCTTCCCGGGTTGTGCCCATCGTGGGCGCCTACCCGCTCTTTGCCTTTTTATTTTCACTGCTCCTGCTGGGAGAGCAGCTGACCCTGCAAAAGGGCATCGGGGTGATTCTGATCGTGGGCGGCGTGATACTGCTGGGGTAGATTGCCTTATCCTCAATCATGTGCCAAGGAGGGGAAAGTCATCCTGCGACTTGATCGCAGGATCCACTACACTATCAAATCTGGATTCTGCGGTAGAGCCGCAAAATGACCATTTGCTTATAAGGTCCTTGATTCAGCGGAGGGACGGAGCGCGTCCCTCTGCATCTGAACAGGAAGGGGCGACCGGCCGGTCGCCCCTACGTATTTTTTACCTTCCCCATCCCACCTATTCTCCAGCGGTGTAAAAAACGCCGAGCAGATCTTCGGTCTGGGAGATGGGGCCGCTCTCCCTCCAGCTGGTGGCCCGGAACTGGTAATACATGCCTGCCTGCAAGGGGCTTCCCGCATAAGGAACGACAACGTTTGCCGCTCCCGTGACCCGGTCAATGGCGTCGTTTTTCCACACTTCCTCCCCGAACGCGTTGTACACCACCAGAGAATACCTGGTTTCGCTTGAATCATCCTTCCAGACAAATTCGAATGTGCCGGTTATAAGTTCCGGCTCGCTTGCGCCCGGTGACACAATCGTCAGGGCCTCGGTGACCTTGAATGAGGATGCGATGTTTATGGCATAGGAAGAACCGTCGGGCACCTGCAGGTGAAGGATCTGGGTTCCCGCAATGGAAGGATCCGGATCGCGCACCAGGATGTCATTTTCGAAGGCGGCAAGCACCACGTACCGCCCGTCGGGAACACCTTCTATGGTGAAGGCACTGGTAATCGATGGTTCCTCCGGTGGCGCCGGCGCGCGCAAGCCGGGAGGCACCTCTCCTTTCACGAAGGTTTCATTGAAGGTGGACTCGGGAACCAGCACCACGCTGGTGGCTGATCCGCCCGGGGCGTTAACAATATTAATGGACCCGCTGACCGTCCCGTACGGTTTGTCATTGGAAATAAGGTCAACC
>CAZWCD010000131.1:0-7037 GCA_964632275.1 uncultured Thermodesulfobacteriota bacterium | reverse complement strand
AAGGAAAAGGGGATCAGCGTTCTCGGCGTGGATAGAAAACCCCGGCTCGATGTCAACGTGAGATCCGCCTCGGGATTTTTTATCGACGGCCAGGAGATGAACGGGGAATACATCACCCTGGAGCCGCTTCAAGGAAAAACCAAAATAAACTTTACCAGGTGCGGTTTCTCACTTGAGTACTCCAGCTCCATGGAGGGCATTCATCACACCCATATGATATCCAATACCGGCAGCCATTTTCAGGCCACCTCACGGGTCAAGCCGCTCTATCACACCTTTAATCCCACCACCTGGCTGTCCGATCGCTACAAGCGGGCGAAGGGGCTGGGCGTCCCGTTCCTGACCGGCACCCTGGCAATACGGGCGCGGGAGATGCAGGGCGGGGTGGAGGTGACCCTGCGTTCAAAGGGGAAGACCTTCATCAAAACCTGCAGGAAGCTCATCGCCTCGGACGGACTGCAGTCACGGATTACCAGGAATCTCGGCTTGAATAAAAATCGCATCTTCCTGATGAAGGGGCCGACCATTGAATATGAGATGATCAAGGTTGACTGCCCGCTCGACCGGGGGGACATGTACTTCTCCGGCGAAAAAAATCTGGGAGGGCCGGGCGGACTTATTGCGGTTCCCAGTCCCCGCGGTGCAGGCGCATATCGCTTCGAGACCATGTCCGCCCTGCCGGGAAAGACCGGCTATGACATGATGGAATTCTTTACTAAGAAGGGCCCCATGGCCGGCTGGTTCAACGAGGCGGAAGTGGTGGAGAAAAGCGGGGCAATCGTTGAGGTGTTCACGCCCCTTAAAACCCCGTACCGGGGAAATATTCTCATCGTGGGCGACGCGGCCTGCTATGCCGAGTGTCTGTATCAGGGCGCCACCATGTGCGGGTACATGGCGGCCAAGGCCACGGAAGATGAACTCAAGGGGGGAAATGGTTTTGCCGAATACACCGGCTGGTGGAATTCAACCTTCGAGTGGAACAAGAACCCCAAGCGCATGGCCGACTACGGGAAGCGTGTCTTCTTCAATCGTTTTTTTACCCCGGAGGAGCTTGACTTTCTTTTCAACCTTACAAAAAAATACCCCATTATTGCTGATGAACTGGGCGGAGGCGTGTACGATTATACCCACGTGATCGCCGATTATTACATCGGCCTTCCAGAAGTGCCGGCCGAACTGAAGGAAAGACTGCAGAGGATTAAAGAGGCAGACATGGGCCAGATCCAAGCACTGGTCAGCAAGAGGCGGGATTAACAGAAGGGGTCACCCGTCAGACCGGGATCTCCGGCTGAATGACCAGGCGGTCCACCTGCTTCTGCCGCAGTTCATCGCCGGAGGGGATCTTCTCATTTTTATAGAAGATGGTGTTGCCCTTGCGGATGAGGGTGGTGGTCATGACCGGATTGTCCAGGGTGAAGGTATATTTCTGGCACTCCTTCTTGCAGGGAAAAATGCCGATCATCCCCTTCATCTCCGGCACGTCGCAGGAGGCGGTGAGACAGAACCGGGTGGTGGTCACATAGGCAAAGGGGATGTACAGCGACAGGTGCATCTCCGAGCCGATGTTTCCCAGCTCCAGGTCCTGCAGCGGATAGTCCAGCTCCGCCCGGGTTATCCCTCTCTCTTTCAGAAATGCGCGGTAGCCCGGAACGGTGAGGTTGGTGCTCTGAAAGTAGCTTTTGGCGTCGGGCGGCAGGCGGTCGATGACGTTCATCAGCCGCGGCCCCCGCTTGATCTTGGTAAGCAGCCGCCCCAGCACCGGCTCGAGCGATGCTGATAGCTTCCGGGTCAACCGGTACAGCCCCCAGTCATTGAAAATAACCTCGCTGCCGGGAAGCTCCCGCGCCACCATCTCAATACTCTTTTGCCATCCCTTGAGCCCGGCCCCGGTCACATACGGTGTGACCAGGGAAAATCCGATCCGCCGTTCGCGCACAAACTCCGTTACCTGCTGCAGATCACCCGGCGAGGGGGTGAGGCGCTCGCAGAATTCGGTGCCGAAGTACAGCCGCTCCAGGGGGGCGGTGAAGTAGCGCAGATTTTGTGTCTTTGCAATGAAAAGGGCGCGTTCCATTACGGCCGTTGCTCCGGTTGAAGGGTCACCACGAGGGGTGTTGATCCTCGGCGGGAAACGAAAGGGCGGGCGGCACTCGAACCGGCAGGGTCATTCCTTGGTCAGGTTGACGATGGCCTGGAGTCGAGCCGCCTCCTCGTTATTCTTGAGGTCGCTGGTTCTCGGTCCCATCATGATGGTGAAGAAAGCCCGCTGCGCCGACAGGGGGACATCGAATCCCCACCGCCTGAAAAGGTGGTATTCAAAATCGGCCTGGTATCCCATGATCATCTCCGTCCACAGGTGCACCGGGCATGGACGCGGCTTTGAGGTTAACACCGCGGCGTAGCTTTTGACCGCCTTTTCCTGGAGCACTTTCAGCATCCGCATGTCATGCAGGCCGCTTTTGTTGTAGACAAAGCCGCTGATGGTGCAGTTTTTGAACAGCATGCCGCTTTTGACCCGCTGGGAGAGCGCCAGGTAGTCCAGGCCCAGCTCTTTCAGCTCCCGGCTCATGCAGGAATCAAAAATCTCGCAGTGCTCCTCGCTCTGCACGGTGGGAATGCCGGCGAAGTAGGTGGTGGCGACGTGGTTGCCCACCTGCAGCAGCGACCCGTCGGTGGAGAGTGGCGGATAGCCGTCCCTGGTTATCCAGAGGCTTTGCGGCAGCCGGATGAAATTGCCTTTTTTGCGGGTCTCCTTTTCCACCACCACCACCCGCGTTCCGGTGTCCTCGTCGCTGTATTCCTTGATGCGGTGATTGACGCTGGTTTCCCGGTAATGGTAGACGTAGGTATACTCGCCGACCTCCTGCAACGCACATCCCAATTGCGTCAAATCCATCGTTCGCCTCGCTGATATACTGCCGC
This sequence comes from uncultured Thermodesulfobacteriota bacterium, assembly GCA_964632275.1. Classification (GTDB taxonomy): domain Bacteria; phylum Desulfobacterota; class WTBG01; order WTBG01; family WTBG01; genus CAZWCD01. Next base: position 4,115 of record CAZWCD010000131.1, on the reverse strand, counting down.
CGTCACCGGGAAGGACTGCCCGGGAAGTTATTTCTCCCCGGTTTCCGCGTGCTCCCGGTATCGCGTGAGAATTTCTTCAAAGGTGGGATAATGAATGGAGAGCCCGATGAGCTCGTTTTTTACGTCGAAGGTCACATCGGTTCCCCGGGTAAAAAGGAACACATCCCCGGCAGATCCCTCCAGCACCTCATCATTGCAGGTAACGCTTAAGGGCCCCCCCGAAATGATGTATAAAATCTCTTCACAGTCGTAGTGCCAGGTGAATTGGAGCGGCGGCCACTTTTCCAATGCGGACCCGAAATGGTTGCACTGGCCCCGGTCAAACAGCATGGCCACCTGGATTTCCTTGAGCGATGCAACGCCGGGCAGGGCGTCATCGGGTATGTCGAAAAAGTTGCCGATCTTTTCCCAGGAAACGTCCCGGGTTTTGCGCAGTATGGCAGGCACCTGATCCTCCTTTCCCCGCCCGCAGGAGGCGCGCCCGCAAGCGGTGTTCCCCGGCGCGCAGCGTGCTCATGCAGGGCAATTCATAGAATAATAACGCGGCTTTGTCAATACCATTTGCAGGCGGTTGAAAAACACCCATCTGATGCGTGGCGGGACAGGGCTTGTGTTGCCACCACCATGCCTATTTGCTTTGGTGAAATCCTGTGCAAGAAAGAATGCGCGGCGGTTACTTGGCGCGGAGGGTGAACTTGATGATCCAGTAAAAGGCGGCTATGCCGTCCTTCCAGTTTATCTTTTTCCCTTCGGTGTAATCCCTGCCGCTGTAGGAAATGTCGACTTCGTAGATGCGGCACTTCAGCCGGGCCAGCTTGGTGGTGATTTCCGGCTCCACGCCGAAGCGGTTTGATTCAATGGAAAACTGTGTAAGCAGCGAAGCCTTGAAGACCTTGTAGCAGGTCTCCATATCGGTGAGGTTGAGGTTGGTGAGCATGTTCGAGAACAGGGTCAGGATTTTATTGCCCACGTAATGCCAGAAGAGCAGCACCCGGTGCGGGCCGCCCAGGAAACGGGAGCCGTATACCGCGTCCGCCTTGCCATCCAGGATGGGCTTGATGAGCTTGCCGTACTCCTGGGGATCGTATTCCAGGTCCGCGTCCTGGATGATGACGATGTCCCCCTTAACCTGCTGAAAGGCGGTTCGCAGGGCCGCGCCCTTGCCCTGGTTTTTTTCATGGAAGAGAATGGTGAGCCCTGCCCGGCCGTGCAGTCCGGCGAGCACCTCCCGGGTGCCGTCGGACGAGCAATCGTCGACAATGATGATTTCCTTGTCGAGGGGAACCGATTGCACCTCGGCAATAAGCTCGTTGATGGTTTTCGCTTCATTGTAAACGGGGATGACAACGGAAATCATAGACTCACCTTGACTGGGCAATGTGCCTGCTGTGCATCTGCGCCGGGCGCTCAGGGCGCTGCATCGCCGCCGCCTTTCAGGATCGCCGGCAGCGGCACCTTGATGAACGGAATGAAGATCAATCCCAGGATTATAATTACCAGAAACTGGAGGCCGTGGAGCAAAATGGCGTAGGTCAATGCATCGGCCTTTGCTATGCCGAAGAGGGCGAGACCGAGCACGCAAAAATAGTGATAGTTGCCGACAAACCCCGGCGCGGTGGGCAGGGTGATGCCGAGCGCGGTGATCAGCAGCACGGTATAGGCTGCCGGCAGGGTGAGGTGCGACATGGATGTGAACGATTTGAAGAGCGCGTAGTTGATCATGCCGATGAAAAACCAGGTGATCATCGAGAGCAGGGCAAGGTACGCGGTTTTTCTCCAGTCGGGAAGAACCTGCAATCCGTCGAGGAAGGAGTGCACCAGCCTGCTGATGCGCCCGGAGAGGGAGTGGGGAAGCCTTTTGATGATGCGGTCGCTCACGCTCGCAGCCAGATCCCGCTTGATCGCCGCCCCCAGCAGCAGCAGCAACAGCGGGATGGTAACCATCAGGATCAGGTATGACGCGTTGGCAATCCATGCGGGAAGCTCAATCAGCCTGGTTTTACTGCTCAGGATGACGAAAAGCAGCAGCATCATCAGGGTGAGCATGTCAAAGACCCGCTCCACCACGATGGTTGCGAGGGAGGCGCCCAGCCTGATGTCACTCTTTTTGGAAATGAGATAGGGGCGGACAAACTCACCCATGCGCACCGGCAGCAGGCTTATGGCCATGAACCCAACCGATGTGGCGGAGAGGAGGGACCACTGATCAATTTTTTTCAGCGGCGCCAGGATGACCCCCCAGCGGTAGGATCGCACCAGCTGCACCATAATCGACAGCAGCACCGCCGGAACAAGATATCGATAGTCGGCGGAACGGAAGGAGGAACCGAGGGTGCTGAAGTCCGTGCCCCTGAAGGCAAGCCAGATAAAGAGCGCCCCGATCAAAGAGCCCGCGATGATATTTGCTTTTGCTTTCATGCCGTTTGCCCGACGCTCCCTTGATCAGTGCTTTTCTGCCGCTTCGCGAACCACTCGGTTGTTTTCCGCAGCCCTTCGATGAGGCTGGTGAGCGGTTGATAGCCCAGGACCTGCCCGGCCCTGGCAATGTCTGCGCGGCTGTGCCGTACATCACCGGCGCGCGGCGGCGCATACAGCGGAGCCGCGGCCTTTCCCGCCAGTTCGGCGAGGCGCGAGTAAAGATCGTTGAGGGTAACCCGGTCGCCGCAGGCAATATTGAATACGCCGCCGAGGGCTTCTTCGGGGGCGGTTAAGGCGCTGAGGTTGGCCTGTACCACGTTGTCCACATGGGTAAAATCCCTTGACTGCAGGCCGTCGCCGTAGATGGTGGCCGGCCGGTCCTGCAGCAGGGCGGTTACGAAGCGGGGGATGACCGCCGCATAGGCCGAGTTGGCATCCTGCCGTTGGCCGAACACATTGAAGTAGCGCAGCGAGACCGTCTGCAGGCCGTAAATGGTATGGAATACCCGGCAGTAGTACTCGCCGGTCAGCTTGGACACCGCGTAGGGGGACTGCGGGTTGGGCGCCTGGGTTTCCGCCTTGGGCGGCGCCGCATCGCCCGGCGCAGCCGGACGGTCTCCATATACCGAGGATGATGACGCGTACACGAACCGCTTGGCACGGACATCGCGCGCTGCTATGAGCATGTTGAGGGTTCCCTGAATATTGACCGCGTTGGTGGTGATCGGGTCAACAACCGAACGGGGCACGGATCCCAGCGCCGCCTGGTGCAGGACGAAGTGGACGCCGGCGCAAGCCTTGATGCAGGTGCCAAGATCCCGGATATCGCCCCGCATCAGCTCAAATCGTTCAGGGGGAAACCCCGGAGCCATGACCGATTCGATATTTTCCTCTTTTCCGGTGGAAAAGTTGTCAAGCACCCGGACGGTATCGCCCTGTTGTAAAAGAGCTTCCGCCAGATGTGACCCGATAAAGCCGGCGCCGCCGGTGACAAGACAAACCGCCATCATTTCCCCTTGAAAAAGTGCTGAGGGTTACGTATCGGTATTTTTCTATAAAAACTTTGCTGAAATTTTTTCAAAGTGTAGTGTATCCGCCCGGCACCTGTCAAACCCTTTTTCTCATTCACGAGAGGGGCGACACCCGGATGGCGCCGGTGAACACGTCAACCCTATCCAGGCGAACGGTCAAGGCGGTGCCGGGGGCAGGGGCGGCAGCGGGCGAGCAGGGAATGCTTGTTTCCGTCAGATAGTCGGTAAGAAAGAGGTCGAGGCGATTGAACGCCTGGTTGACCGCCACGGCGTTCAGGGTATCGCCGATTTTTCCCTGGAGATATTTTGTCAGCCAGTAGCGGTGGCGCTGTTCCTGCACCAGGTTGATTTTTGACACATTGATCTCCAGATCCGCTATGATCTGTTTCAGCTCCTCCTCCGCGTGCGGCGCCCGGTCGCCCAGCAGCGCGGCCTTGAGCTGGCGCTGCGCCACCAGGTCGGAGTATTTCCTGATGGGCGAGGTGAAAGTGCTGTAGGGCTGCAGGCCCAGGCTGCTGTGGCTGCCCGCTGCAGTCGAGATGGTCACCCGGTTGAGCAGTCGCCGCTGACGCAGATTGAGCACGAGATTGTCTTTGCCCGCCCCCGTGATGGTTTCCCGCGGCGGCGGCTGATTGCGGTAGACAAGGGGCACCGCCTGCTGCCGGA
>CAZWCD010000130.1:2113-7049 GCA_964632275.1 uncultured Thermodesulfobacteriota bacterium | reverse complement strand
GAAAACAACCCCCTGTACATGGACATGGGGATCGTCGACTACCTGGAATTCATTGCCAGCATCAGGAACATCCCCCCGGCAAAGCGGCGCGACCGGATCAGGCGCGTGGTGGATCTGTGCGGCCTTCGCGGAGAGCTGAGAAAGGAGATCGGCGAGCTTTCCAAGGGGTTCCGCCAGCGGGTGGGCCTGGCCCAGGCGCTGCTCCACGATCCGGACATCCTCATTCTCGACGAGCCGACCATCGGCCTTGATCCGACCCAGATCATCGAAATCCGCGAGCTGATAAAAAATATCGGCCGGGAGAAAACCATCATCTTAAGCTCCCACATCCTGCCCGAGGTCTCCGCCACCTGCGACCGTATCATCATCATCAGCCGGGGTGAGATCGTGGGCAGCGGCACGCCCGAGGAAATGGCGTCCAAGGCACGGGGAGGAGAAGTCATCCATATCTCCATCAGGGGACCGCAGGGGCCGATCCGGGAAAAGCTGAAGGCGCTGGACAAGGTCAAGGCGGTGGAAACCGCGCGCGACAGCGACGGCGACCTCAATCACTTCGAAATAGTCAGCCCCCCCGGCGCGGACATAAGCGAGCAGCTCTTCTTCCTGGTCGCGCAAAACGGCTGGAGCCTGACCGAACTCCACAAGGACACGGCCAACCTCGAGGATATTTTCCTGCAACTCACCGCCGGGGAAGCGTAAGCGCATGCGAAACATTCTTACCATTTTCCAAAAAGAATTCCGGAGTTATTTCAACTCCCCCATTGCCTACATATTTATCGTCACCTTTCTGCTCTTCTCGACCTGGCTCTTCTTCCGCACCTTCTTTCTGCTCGGACAGGCGCACCTGCGGCCGCTCTTCAGCATCCTGCCCTGGCTGTTCCTCATCCTCGCCCCGGCGATCACCATGCGATCGTGGGCCGAGGAGAAGAAAATGGGAACCATCGAGGTGCTGATGACCCTGCCGATCAAGGACTACGAGGTGGTGCTGGGAAAATTCCTATCGGGATTCATCTTCATGCTCCTGTCGGTGATGCTCACCTTTCCCCTGGTGATCACCCTGTACGTGTTGGGCCGGCCCGAGACCGGCACCATCATCGGCGGGTACCTGGGCGCCGCGCTCATGGGAGCGGCCTACCTGGCGATCGGGCTCTTCATTTCCTCCCTCACCCGGAACCAGATCGTCGCCTTCATCATCGCCATCGTCACCTGTTTTGCCTTTCTCATCATCGGCGAAGACCTCGTCTTAATGTCGGCGCCGTCCATGGTGGCCCCCCTGCTCACCTATCTCGGGCTGGGAGCGCACTTTGAAAGCATCAGCCGGGGGGTCATCGACACCCGTGATATCATCTTCTATCTTTCAATCATCGGTTTCTTTCTCTTTCTCAATACCCTTGCAGTCGAGAGCAGAAAATGGAAGTAGCAGGTTCGGCCGCCTCGCGGCGGCGCATTAAGCAGACCACCAACTTTACCGTCATCGCCCTGATCGTGCTCGGCATCCTGGCGGTGCTCAATTTCTTCTTTTACCGCCACTTCAGCCGAATCGACCTTACCCAGGACAGGCGCTATACCCTCACCCCGGCCTCCCGGCAGGCCCTGTCCGGCCTGGACGACATGGTCAACATCAAGCTCTATGTTTCGCAAAAGCTCCCCTCCTACCTGGTCAATCTGAAGCGCGACATCACCGACCTGCTCGATGAATACAAGGCGTACGGCGCGGGCAACATTGCCGTAACCGCCATCGATCCCACCGAGGATCCCGCGCTGCAGCAGGAGCTCAGGTTCATGGGCATCCCCCAGGTGCAGCTCAATATCATCGAAAAGGACCAGGCGCAGCTCACCAACGCCTACTTGGGCATGGCCATATTCTACGCCGACAAGAAGGAGGTCATCCCCTTCATCAGCGACACCAAGAACCTGGAGTATGACCTTACCTCCGCCATCGTGAAGGTCACCTCGAAGGAAACCAGGAAGGTGGGCCTGTATGTCGGCGGCAAGCCCCAGTCGCCGGATCAGCAGGAGTACCAGGCGGCCAACCAGCTCCTCTCGAAGCAATATGAAGTTTCACCGATCACGCTGGGTGATGAGCAGGCGCTGGATACCATCAACACCCTGATCCTGGCGGGTCCCCGCGATCTTACCGACCGGCAGAAATATGCCATTGACCAGTTTATCATGCGGGGCGGCAAGGCGGTTTTCCTGGTGGACACGGTGGAAATGCGGGAAGGGTTGCAGGCAACCGGATTCAAGCCGGCGGTCAACGATCTCCTGCAGCATTACGGCATCACCGTCGAGGAAAACCTGGTGCTTGACGCCTCCAACGCCTATGCCGCCTTTCGAAGCGGCTTCATGACCTTCCGCATCCCCTATCCCTTCTGGGTGAAGGTGGTGAGCGAGGGGTTCGCCGCCGACAACCCCGCGGTGAGCATGCTGGAATCGCTGGTGCTGCCCTGGGTCAGCTCGCTCACCGTGGCAGCCGAGAAAAAGCCGGACATCGCCATAACCGAGCTGGCCAAGTCAACGGAGTCGTCCTGGCTGCAAAAGGGTTTCTACCTGCTCGATCCCCAGCAGCAATTCATCAAGCCGGACACGCAGATGCAAAGCTACCTGCTGGCGGCTGCGGCCGCCGGGAAATTTAAAAGCTTCTTTGCGGACAAAGCGGTGCCGCCCGCGGAGAGGAAGGCGGACGGAACCGAAGCGCCGGCTCAGAAGCAAACCATCAAGGAAAGCCCTGAAACGCGGATCGTGGTGGTGGGCAACTCCCGCTTTATCACCAACGACGTCCTCGGCCAGTTTGATGACAACCAGGTCTTCTTTCTCAATCTCATCGACTGGCTGACCCTGGGAGAGCAGCTCATCGGCATCCGCTCGCGCGGCGCCACCGACCGGCCGCTCCGGGAAACAACCGAATATCAAAAAACGCTGGTCAAAGCCCTTAACATGTTCGGCGTTCCCCTGGTGCTTGCCCTCTTCGGCATCGTGCGCTTTTATGTAAGAAGGAGAAAAAAGAAGAGCGGGCCGGTGGAGCTGTAGGAGGAGGAAAGAGGGTTCAGGGTTCAGGTGAGAGGCCGGTAGGGGCGGCTTTAGCCGGAAAAAAAAGGCTGTCTCAAACACTCCCATACTCCATCACTCCATCATTCCAGTTAATAACTCCTCCGGTTGAAATGCCATGAAGACAAAAACGACGGTTATACTCTTTGGACTGTTTCTTATTCTGCTGGTCTTCGTCTATCTTTTTGAGGGACCCCTGTCGGAGCAGGCCCGCAAAAAAGCGCAGGGTGTTCCCACCCTCTTCCCCGTCTTCGCGAAGGAGGCGGTGACAAAGCTCGCGGTAAAAAGCGCAAAGGGAGAAGTGGTTCTGGAGAAAAAAGAAGACGCCTGGCAGATAAGCGGCACCGATGGTTTCACCGCTGATCCGGAAGCGGTTCAAAACGCCATTGAAACCGTGGCCGGCTTCAGGCGCGAAAACATAGCGTCAAAGAATCCGCAAAAGCAGGATTTGTTTGAGGTAACGCCGGCAAAAGGCATAGAGGTCAAGGTGTTCGATGCCGCGGGGAAAACCCTGGCCCAATTTTATGTCGGGAAGATGGGCGCTGACTTCTTCAGCAACTACCTGAGGAAGGAAGGATCGGATGAGGTTATCCAGGTAGCAGCCGTCAGCTCCACCTTCGACAAGCCCGTGGATAGCTGGCGGGACAAAACCATCTTCAATTTTCCTTCCGACATGGTGACCCGGCTCACCTTACAAACAGCCGTCGGCGAGATCGTCCTGGAGAAAAATGGCAAGGACGAATGGCACCTGATCAAACCTGAGCAGGCCAAGGCAAACCAGGAAACGGTCAACAACGCCCTCAACACCCTCGCCACCCTCAGCGCTCTCGGGTTTGCCGAAGACGATGATGCGGCAAAATATGAGCTGGACAAGCCGCAGCTTACCGTCGCCGTGATTCTCAAGGACCAGATAGAGCAGAAGCTGCACATCGGCAGGAAGAACGAGGAAAAGGGGCAGTATTACGCCAGGAATGAGGCGAAAAAGACGATCTTCCTCATCGGCAAATACCAGTTTGACACCATCAACAAGACGGTCAAGGATCTGAAAGAAGAAGAGAAAAAGGAAGCTGAGCAGAAAGACGCCGCCGCGGATGCCGGTGCGCCAAAAGCGGACGCGGCCCCGCCCGACTCACTTGACAACGATTAAAAACCATCCTGGTGGTTGATATTTTTATACCCCTCACCCCATCCCTCCCCGCCCCCAAGCGGCGAGGGTGTGGTTTTTTTATCTCTCACATAGCCTCCGGATTCGTAGGGGCGACCGGCCGGTCGCCCCTACATATCAGCATTGAAAACCACTAAACATAACAACAGTAATAGGATGAAATCCCCCTATGATACAAGAAGCCGTTTCATTCCCTTCACCGGCCGGAATGCTTTCAGGGATTATCCATCATCCCTGCCGCGAAAACATCGGGTGCATCATTACCAGCCACGGCCTCCTGAGCAACAAGGACAGCGATAAATTCATCGCGCTGGGGGAACGCTTCGCGGAAGAGGGCTTCACCGTCCTGCGTTTTGACTTCGGCGGCTGCGGCAAGAGCGACGGCAACATCGCTGACACCACCGTGACCGGCAGGAAAGAGGACCTGCTCGCCGCCCTTGATTTCATGCAGCGTCGACTGCCGGGAAGCGCTCAGCCAATCGGTTTGCTGGGAAGCAGCATGGGCGGGTTCGTGTCGCTGCTGGTGGCGTCCTGCCGGGACGAAATAAAAGCTGTCGCCGCCTGGGCAACTCCGTTCAGCTTTGAGGAGCTTCGTGAAGGAATCACGCTTTCTGCCGGCGACATAATGAGGGAAGGATTTTTCGAGGACGCGCGTCTTTATGCTGCGGAATCGATTGTGCCGAGGGTGCGCAACCTGCTTATCATCCATGGCGACGGCGATGA
>CAZWCD010000130.1:0-2013 GCA_964632275.1 uncultured Thermodesulfobacteriota bacterium | reverse complement strand
CGCGCAACCCGCCGCATGGCAATGGGCGTCATCGCCGGCTTGAACCCGAGTATCTTTCGTGCCAGGTCGGGCTTTTCTTGTTTAATCTGCTCTATGTGCGGCTTGATGCCCTGCATGAGGCCCTGATACAGCTTGAAGGGATTGACCGTCCAGGGCAACTTCTGGGTGACTATCTTGTGCAGATAGAGGTGCTCCTCTTCGTTGAACATGCGGTTGAACACCGGGTAGCCGAGAAATTCACGGTAGTCGTGGGTTTCGGGCCAATTGCGCTTCCACCATTCGATATAATCGATTACCCCCTCCCGGTTTATCTGCCCGGTGTGCAGCGCCTTGCTGACTGCGTGCGCCGCCTTGTGGCCGGAAAGCAGCGCCCCGGTATTTTCCGCCTCGGCAAACCAGACGCTGTCTCCCACAAACACAACATTGTCCTTGAACGGCTCTTTGGCGGGGCTGAAATTGCTGGTGACAGCGCAGCGCTTGTGGGTCACCTGCAGGTTGTGAAACCATTTTTTAAAGGGGCTGCGGTTGACCAGGTAGTCAAAGCGTTCTTCGCCCACGATGTAAAGCCAGTACTCGTCCTCCCGGTACACGCTGGGCAACAGGCAGAACTGGATCACCCCCAGGCCGCCGGTATCATGGCTGAGGCCCAGGCAGATCATCTCCGAGCGCTCAAATTTCACGCCGGTGACGTAATAGCTGATCGCGCTGGAGGTGTGGAGGAAAACCCGCTCCCGGTTGATCCCGAATATTCTGGCCATCCTCGAATTGACCCCGTCCGCGGCAATGCAGAAGGTGCCCAGGAAGCGTTCGCCCTTGTCGGTCCTCACCTCGATGCCGTCCGGCGTCTTGCGCGCGTCCACCACGCCCCGATCGAGAAAATAACTCACCCCCGCCTCCAGCCCTTCTTCGTACAGGCCACCGAGCAGCGCGCCCTTGTCAAAGACCACCGCCGGGGTTCCCCGGCCGGACTGGTTGGCCTCATAGTCGCCGACCTCGATCCGGTCCGTTGCATTGGGGCCGACGAAATGAAGCGCGTAAAATTCACGGTAGTTGCCCCGGTAGTTGACGGTGAAGTTGTTCACCGGAAAGATCCACTTCTTCTGCTCGCGGGAGAAGTACATGTGTTCATTATAAAACGAATCCATGTTCAGGAGAAACATCTGGGCGCATGCCCGGTAGATTTTGGCCGGGTGGGTTTTGCGTTCAATCAGCGCCACCTTCAGCCCGTTTTGAGCTGCTGTTTTTGCGGCCTCCAGTCCGGATGTGCCGCCGCCCACTACGATGAGATCATATTTCTTTGCCATCTTTTGCTCCTTACGCTAGATTTTCCCTCTTCCGGATCCTGATTTCCAACTCCTGACTTCTGAGAGAGATGGAGTACAGGAGCATTGGAGTGATGGAGTATTGAATACCATCTCCTGCCTCCTGAATTCCATCTTTCGCGGCTTAAAGCCGCTCCTACCTGATTTTATCGCAGATCGCATATCTCACATCGCATTGTCGCTTTTCTCCCGCAATCCGCATTCCGAAATCCGAAATATTCTCCGCCCCTACCTGAACACCATGCTGGCGAAGGTCACTGCCGAACCGCCCCCCGGTTCCAGCGACTGCCGGTAATCAAGCAGCTTGCCCTCCCGGGCATCCATGGCCCTGAGCAGGGCATAGATGGGGGGAAGGCCGCAAATGTTCCTGCGGTCCCGTTCCCTCCTGACAAAATCAAAAAATCCCTCTGCATCCATCCGTTGCGCCCAGGATAGCATCGCCCGGTCCTGCAGCTCCACCTCATGAAGGTCAGCCGGCGAGGGCGCGGCAGCGGCGCCAAAACGCTGTCCCACGTGGGCAAGGTCCGCACTGGCAATATAACAGGATGAACAGCCGGCCTTCCCCACCGCTTCCCGCAGGGCGTTGATAAACTCGCCCACGTGCGGCTTTTGATCGGCAGGGAGACTGCCGCCTATCACATCATGAAATGAACCGCACAGCACGGGGAGAATGCGGAACGGCGCAGCGCTG
>CAZWCD010000129.1:0-7067 GCA_964632275.1 uncultured Thermodesulfobacteriota bacterium | reverse complement strand
TTCGTGCAGAGATTGCCGTGCGTTAAAAAAGTCAACTAATACGAATAACCTTGCATAAACCTTTTGTCTGGATACTGCTGGCATCTTATATCATATGATGGATAATGCCTTCAATTCATTTTCATCGGTTTCATTATAAATTATACCTCTGGGCTATGCACTTTCTGCACGAACGTCCCCCAGTTTTCACTTGCTCCCTGACCCCTGAACCCTTTCCCCTATCAATAGGTACAGGTATAGGCATAGACCTCATCAACGCAATTAAAGCATGGACTCATGCAAAAAGCTGAATAGCCGTCAGAAGAAAAGGCTCCGGCTGAACACCAGAAGCGGCCAAAGGCGCTCTTGAATTGTGCGATATCGCTTCCATCAACATCACTGTCGCAGGTAAAATCACCGTTACAGGGATTTTCATCGCTGCAAGGGTTTTGTAAGAAGTACCGACCAAAATGGGATTTGATTTTTACCGCATCGGAGCCATCCGCGTCCAAATCACAATCAAAATCCGATACACATCGGCATGCATATTCCTCCTGGTTTAAGTAGCAGTCCCCGCTTAATCCGCATGCTTCATCGCTTGTACAGGTTGCGCCTATCAAAGTTCCCCGCCTGCATATTCCCAATGCTGGACCATTGGGAATCAGCGGGCAGTTGTCCTGGTAATTGAGCGTCCCGTCTCCATCTATGTCATCAGGGATAGAGTAACTGCATATTTCCTGTTCCGCTGCTGAACTTTCGCGGGGTATGCAGTCCGTCTCAGTCACCGCCACCGGGCCGACCTCCGCTTCGCCGCAGCATGACGAGATTGTCCAGGGACCGGGCAAATCAGACAAACTCACGTCGCTATGAGAAATGACTGGACAACCCGAAACAGCGCCGGTGCCGTCAAGCTTAAGCGCCCAGCCGTCATTGCCTCCCGCTCCAAAGGAGCGGGTGCCGCCGCCGACTATATAGCCGCCATCTATGGCCTGTTGAACGGAATATGCATAATCCGCATTAGTGCCGCCGTATTTCTTCTGCCAGGTAATTGCCCGGTACTCATTAAGCTTTACCACCAAGGCATCAGTCCCCATCCTGCCGGCAACAATATATTCTCCGTCCGCAATCTGTTTAATTGCGGAAAATCTTGCATCTCCCGCCGAGTAAACCTTTGACCACAAAACACCACCGTCGTCGAGAAGCCTTAGCACACCGGTCCCACTGCCTCCACAATAATATGTCAGCATGTAACTTCCATAGGAATCTTCTGTAATAGAACCCGGATATATATCAAAGGCAGAAAAACTGCACATGTTTGCGTACGTCTTCTTCCAGGTCACCACCCCGGCGCTGTCTAGTTTTATAACTATGATTTTACTTTCACCATATGTTGGCCTTCCGAGAAGAATGAATCCGCCGTCTGATGTCTGTTGAACACTTTTGCCCATAATTCTATTGCCAAACCCCTTTTGCCACACAATCCCTCCATTGCCATCGAGTTTGACGATCCAGATGCCCTGTTCAACCGACCCGCCGGCATATTCACCAGCAGCAATGTAGCCGCCATCGCCGGTTTGCTCGATTGAATAGATTAAGTAGCCTTCTCCCCCGTAGGACTTTTGCCATGTGATGACGCCGCTTCCGGTCAGCTTGAGGATCCACGCGTTCCCATACTGGGGAGCGCCATCATGCTGGTTGCCGGCTACAACATAGCCTCCATCGGTCGTTTCCCGAATAGAAGAAAATTCAGCATATTCCCTTGTGCCGTACGTTTTTTGCCAGGTGACATTTCCTCCGCCATCAAGTTTCATCACCATTATTTCAGAACCGGTTGGAACAAATGAACTGGACGTCCCGCCCGCGATATACCCGCCGTCCGAAGTCTGACGAACCACAGAGATACTATCCTCACCTCCGCCTCCATACGCCTTGATCCAATACTCCTCGCAGCTCCCTGTGGCACTCCCAATAAGGAAAGTTGACAGCATAGCAACAACTACTAATAAGTCTCTCATACCCTTTCCTCCTTATGTGCATTGTGCAAAGAGGGGGACGTTCGTGCAGAGATTGCCGTGCGTTAAAAAAATTAATTAATACGAATAACCTTGTATAAGCCATTTGTCTGGGTAAGGCCGGTACCTTATCTCATATGATGGAAAATGCCTTCAATTCATTTTCATCGGTTGCATTATAAAACAGGCTCTTCCGGGTTTGTTGTACACAAAAAGTAGACTTTATACCGATAAAATATAGCTAAATGCTCTTTGAAACTTGACACGCCGTGTAGCAGCAGATACTGTCCTTGAGCCATGAAGACCACGACACTCAAAGACCTGTATCGTTTTCCCGGCTTTCGGCCATTGTCAACACTGGCAACACATCCCACTGATCCCCAAGGATACGTGCTAAAACTCCAGCGGCGTCAAAAAAAACAGTATGCAGCGGTTGTGGTAAAACCGTTGCCGGATTTCGCAGCCGGCGTATCCACCGTGTGCGCGATCTTGATGCCGGAGAGGCACACCTCTACCTGGACTTTGAATACCGGCGGGTTGCCTGCCCGGACTGTAAAGCGGTGAAACAGGAGACCTTAGCATGGCTGGCCTCCTCAAAACGTTTTACACAACGCTTTGAGACACGGATAGGCCGCATGTGCCGCCAAATGCCGCTCACCGAGGTGGCACAGCTGAACGGCTTGAGCTGGGATCAGGTCTGGCGTATGGAACTGGCCTACATGAACCGGCTTGTGGGTGCCCATCCGCCGGCAGAGCACATTTGGGCTATCGGCATCGATGAAGTGTCGGTTAAACGGGGGCACTCATACCGGATCGTGGTAGCTGACCTTGACCAGCAGCGTCCCATTTGGATGGGAGATGCTGGCCGGTCAGAAGCCGACATGGACCGTTTCTTTCAAGCATTAGGTCCCAAACGGTCAAAGATGATATCCCTTGCGGTCATGGACATGTGGAGGCCGTTCCGCAACTCCACGATGCGACACGCACCTGCAGCAGGTATTGTGTTTGATAAATTTCATGTGCTGCGGCACCTGTCCGATGCATTGGATCAGATACGACGCCAGGAATACAAACGCGTCAATGAGAAAGAGCGAACATTCATTAAAGGGCAGCGTTACACCCTGTTATCGCACAAGGCAAACCTTGATCTGGATGGCCGCCGTTCGTTGAATCTTTTATTGAAGGCAAACAAGCGCCTCCATACCGCCTATGTGCTCAAAGAGTCATTTGGCCAGCTGTGGGACTACAACAGCCCGACATGGGCCTGGAAGTTCTTTGAGAATTGGAAGGCCAGTTTAAAGTGGCAACGGCTTAAACCGTTTGAACGGTTTGCCGCCATGATTGAGCGGCACTGGCACGGTATCGTCAGTTATTGCAATCCCAACCATAAGGTGTCTCTCGGATTCATGGAAGGCCTGAATACAAAAATACGAGTCATTCAGCGCCGTGCCTATGGCATAAAAAACAGTGAATATCTTCGCCTGAAAGTCCTAACCTCATTCATTCAAGATGACTTAGATGACTAGATTTTGTGTACAACAAACCCGGAAGAGCCATAAAACATACCCATAAGGTATGCAATTTCTGCACGAACGTCCCCCAGTTTTGACGCTTTCCGAAATCCGCAATTCAATATCCGCACCACTCCCCCGCCATACATGCCGGGCAGGGATTCTGCATAGAGCTGCGGCCGAAGTCCTGCTTGAACAGCGAGGCGTCAGAACCATCGACATCACCGTCGCAGCTGAAATCGCCGCGGCAGGGATCCAAGGCGGTGCATTGATAATGGGCAACGCTTCTGCCAAAATGATACTTGAACATTGAGGCATCAGAACCGTCCACATCACCGTCACACATGAAGTCACCTTCACACTCACAGGCGTCACCAATGGAGTTGCCTTGAGGTGGGTAGGTGTCTTCTTGAAGGGGGTTATAATTATATGGGCAATTATCTGAACCGCTGCAGGAAGGGTCGGTTTTGCCTGGATCGCATATTTCATCATTGTCAATATCGTTTGCTGAATAGTGCAGAATTATCTTAATCGCCAGATAATGACAGTTTAGTATTGAGGAAATAGGGTAACACTCTGGAAGTGATTCACTGTTTAAAAACAGGAAAGGAGTGTTACCGATGGAAGAGCAAGAAGCGAAGAAAAAGAGCCCCACAAAATCCCGCCCCAAGAAGAGAAAAGGAGTCGGTCCCTATCCGTTTGAGTTCCGGGTGCAAGCCGTCCGCATGCAGCTGGAGGAAGGATACCCCGCCTCACTGATAACCGCCGAGATGGGGATCAGTAACGAAACCCTTAACCAGTGGGTGAAGCGGTACCAGCAGTACGGGGAAGCCGGGCTGCAGAATCAAAGACGCGGTTCGAAACGGCCCCGGCTGTCCGGAAAGATCAAAGATAAGATAATTGCACTGAAGCGATCAAACCCCGGTTTTGGCAGCCGGCGCATTTCAGATGTGTTAAAAAGGCTGTTTCTCCTGCCGGCCAGCACCACCACCGTCCACACCACCCTCTCCCAGGCAGATCTCATTACTACCCCGCAGCAGAAGAGGAAGACCAACCCGGGCACACCGAGGTTTTTCGAACGTGCCACGCCCAACCAGATGTGGCAGAGCGATATATGCACCTTCCGGCTGGGAGGCCAGAATGCCTACCTCATCGGGTTCATGGATGATTACTCACGCTACATGACCGGGGTGGGTTTATACCGGAGCCAGACAGCCGAGAACGTGCTGGAGGTGTACCGCAGAGCCCGGGGAGAATATGGGGCATGTAAAGAAATGCTCACCGATAACGGCCGCCAGTATACCAACTGGCGGGGAAGCACCCGTTTTGAGCAGGAGCTTAAGAAGGACCGGATACGGCATATCAAATCCAGGCCCCATCATCCCATGACCTTAGGCAAGATGGAGCGGTTCTGGAAGACCATATTGGAGGAGTTTTTGCTCCGTGCCCAGTTTGGCAGCTTTGAGGAAGCCCGGGAGCGAATCCGGCTGTGGGTGCAGTATTATAATCACCAAAGGCCCCACCAGGGGATCGGGGGGTTATGCCCGGCAGACCGGTTTTTTGAGATTCACCATGAGCTTAAAAAGACCCTGGAGCAGGGTATGGAAGAGAATGCGCTGGAGCTGGCCCTGCGGGGCAAACCCCGAGATCCCTTCTATATGGTAGGGAGGATGGGAGAGCAGTCGGTGGTGATCCGGGCCGAGAAGGGGCAGGTACGCATGCTGGTAGATGGGGAAGCACAGAAGGATACAAAAGAACTTGTTTATGACCTTTTAAAGGAGGATAGTAATGAAGGTGAAACGAAACAAGCGATTTTACAGCCCGGAGGAGAAGGTAAAGGCGGTGCTTTTGATCTGGAGCGACCGGCGGTCAGTGTCGGCACTGTGCCGGGAGAAGCAGGTAAGCTGGACGCTGTTAAACCACTGGCAGCATCTGGCCATGGAGGGGATGGTGAAGGCGTTATCCCCGGAGGTCAAGGAGAAGCCGCCTGCGCTCTCCGATCGGCTGGAGAAGCTTTTAGAGAAGAAGGTAACCAGACGCAGCGGTATAGTAAAGCTGGAGGAGCGGCTCAAGACCATCCAGCAGCAGAAGACGCCGCCTACCCCCTGATGACGGTTGAAGTCGATAAAGAGAGATGGATACATGAAACCGGAGAAGATGAAGGAACAGAACCAGGCGGCCCGGCAGCGGGCGGAGATTATCATGAAGGTGCGCTGCGGACTGATGACGGCTACCCAGGCAGCACAGCTGTTAGGAGTATCCCGGAAGACCTATTATAAGTGGGAGCAGCGGGGACTGGCCGCCCTGTTGGAGGGGGTGCAGGACCAGGAAGGCGGCCGGCCTGAGATACCCTCTGATCAAACACAAAAGGCCGCCGTTGATAAAGAGCTTAAGGAGTTGAAACAGCAAAACGAGCTTTTGGAGCAGCAGCTCAAGCTCAAAGACATCGTCTACCAGATGCAGCTGAAGGCAGAGGGGGAAGGGGCTAAAAAAAAATGAACGGATCAGAGAGGTGGTAGCGGCCATGGAGAACATCAGCAGCACTCACCGCATCCCGGTTGTTGCCCTGGCACAGCAGGCAGCCCTTTCGTATGACAGCCTCATGCGCTGGAAGAGGAGGATCAGAAACGGGCAGGACCCGGTGAGCACACCGGGACCCAAGAAGGTAGAGCCTCTTAATCTCACGAGTCTTAAGGCAGATATCAAACAGCTGAAGCACGCGAGGAAGAGGACCCATGCAACAGGGGCACTGTATCAGAGTTACCGGTCACAGGTATCCCGCAGGCAGCTTAACACCATGGTGATCGAAGCGAGGAAGGAGCATCACCGGCAGGAGGCAGACCGGATGCAGCGCATCGAGTGGCTTCATCCGGACCTGGCCTGGGCCATTGACGGCAGCGAGCCGGACACGACTCAAAACCTTATCGTTTACCGGGTTCAGGATTTGGCTTCACGGTACAAGTTCCCTCCCGTTGCCGGGACTGCCCAACCCTGTGGGGAGGAAATCTCCGGCCATCTGGAGCGTCTGTTTAGAACATTTGCCGTCCCGCTCTTCCTGAAACGGGATAACGAGGGCATTTTGAACCACCATGCGGTAGATGAAACCCTAGAGCAGCACCTGGTGATCCCTCTCAACAGCCCGGCGTACTATGCCCCCTATAATGGCGCTATCGAGCATACCCAGGGTGAGCTGAACCGCTATCTTAAGGACTGGTCATGGAAAACACCCTCTCCCGATGGGCGGATACTGCTTACGGAGCTGGGTAGCCATGACCACAACCATCTGCCCCGAAGGTCGCTTGGTGGCAAAAACTCCTGCAGAGCCTATTTTGACGGCCCCCGGGTATCATTCGATAAGCGGAAGCGAAAGGAGGTGTTTCTATGGATTAAGCAGGCGACTTCTGATATGCTGGAAAAGCTGGGAGACGATGGTATGTTCATGACCGCGTGGCGTATTGCTGCCCGAACCTGGTTACACCAAAACCACTACATCACCATTGTCAGACACGGAAAAGTGTTACCCTATTATTCTTGAACTTTCTGTCATAATTAGCTGTGCAGCACA
>CAZWCD010000128.1:2526-7112 GCA_964632275.1 uncultured Thermodesulfobacteriota bacterium | reverse complement strand
CTGTTTGTGAATTCCTTCGATCTTTTTCTTTGCCTCGGCCTTGGTCTTATCATCGGCCTTCTCATCCACCTTGATCAGGATATGCCGCGCGTGCACGGACTCGGGCATGTCATACTTCTTCTTGTTCTCGTTGTAATAGGTGCTGATTTCCTCCGCGGTGGGTGCATAATCCGATTTAACCTGCGATTCAAAAAGCTTGTTGGCGCGGAGCGAAAACCGGATATTGTCCTTCATCTCATCCATGGTGACGCCGCCCTGCTTGAGCATGGCTTCAAGGGTCATCCCCTCGGGCACCTTGGCCGCCACTTCGTCAAGCGCCTTCTGCACCTCGCTCTCATCGGCCGCGATTTTCTGCTTGTCCATTTCCTGGCTGATGATGGTGCGGTTGACGAAGTCATCGACAATTTTACCCTGTACGTTCTTTTTGAATTCCTCCAGCTGGTCCGGCGGAATCTGGTCCTTCAGCGACTCAACGGTGCGGTTGACCTTCTGGTCGACATCACCCTGGGTAAGCCCAACGCCGTTTACCGTCACGATGGTTTTCCCCGCACCGGCCTGGACCGGGGCAGCCGCCTTTTCCTCAGACCATGCCGGTGCGCTCACCAGTCCCGCAATTACAAGCACCGGCAGGCAAAAAAGTGCCAACCAACTGTTATCGAACCGCCTCACCCTACCTGATTGCTTCATCATACGCCTCCTCGCTGCACTGTGTGCTGCATGCTGTTTGCGGCGGCGCCATCACCCGATGTGAAAGCGCCTTCTCGCAGTAAAGCCCGCATGTTTAAAAACTACGGGCAGCAGTAATGCGGTACTATAGGGTAAGCGGGAATACATGTCAAACCTTTTCTTGACAGCAGCTGAAGACGCCGATCGCCCGATTCGTGAACCGGCGTTTCCCCTGTTCACGCTGATTTGGTATTGATTTGTCGCGGTTTATCTGATAGGTAGCAGTCTGTGCGGGACGGCGTCTCCTTCGCCTCCGCGCCCGCGCCACAAGGAGATACACATGTCAGCAGCACTACAGGGGTTGGCGCCCGAACCGCTCTGGAATCTTTTTGCCCGGATTGCCGCGATTCCGCACGGATCGAAGAACGAGGCGGCATTGGCGTCCCATCTGCGGCTCATGGCGGAACAGGCCGGCTTGCGCGTCCGGCAGGATGATGCCGGCAATCTCTGCATCGCCGTGCCCCCTTCCCCCGGTTGTGAAAAGGCCCCTGCGGCGGTGCTGCAGGCCCACCTGGACATGGTCTGCGAAAAAAACAGCACGGTTGCATTCGACTTTGCCAGGGATGCCATTCGCCTGGTGCGCGACGGCGACTGGATGAAGGCGGACGGAACGAGCCTCGGGGCGGACAACGGCATCGGGATGGCCGGGGCAATGGCGGTCGCCCTATCGAAGGATATCATGCACGGGCCGCTTGAAGTCCTGCTAACGGTTGATGAGGAAACCGGCTTGACCGGGGCGGTCAGCCTTTCGCCGTCGCTGGTGCGCGGTCGCATCCTGCTCAACCTGGATTCGGAAAAGAGCGACCATCTTTGCATCGGCTGCGCCGGGGGAGGCGAGGTCGCCACCCGCCTGCCGCTCACCCTGGCCGACACCCCGCCGCAATCCGCCGCGCTCGCGCTCACCCTGACCGGCCTGCGGGGCGGCCATTCCGGGCTGGACATTCATGAAAACCGCGCCAATGCGGTTACCCTGATGGCACGGCTGGTACTGGCGACGCAAGCACATGGCGCGCTGCTCGCCGATTTTCAGGGCGGCGACAAGCACAATGCCATCCCCCGCGAATGCTTTGCCACTGTCGTCCTGCCGGCAGACCGGCTGAACGTCGCGCGGGAGTCCCTCGCCGCCAAGTATCGCGCCATTTCATCTGAATTTGCCCATGAAACAGCCATGCAGATGAACTGCGCAGACACCGACCTGCCGGCACGGGTGGCCGGCAAACCATCGTCCGCTGCCGCGCTGCACATGCTTGCGGCATTTCCGCACGGCGTGCTGGCCATGAGCCGGCACATGCCCGGGCTGGTGGAAACATCCAGCAACCTGGCTGCCGCCCATATGCATGATGATATTCTTATCGTCCACAACATGTCCCGGTCATCAGTATCCCCCGCGCTTCATGCAACCATGGAACAGATCGCCTCCATCAGCAGCCTGCCGGGTGGAACATGCGAGATGGGAACACCCTATCCCGGGTGGCAACCCGACCCCCATTCCAAAATCTTGAAGGTTGTCGAGAAAACCTATGAAGAGATCTGCGGAAGAAAACCTGAGCGGACGGCCACCCATGCGGGACTTGAGTGCGGGGTGATCGGTGAAAAATGCCCGGGGATGGACATGATATCCTTCGGTCCCGATATCATCAATGCCCACTCGCCCGACGAGGCGGTCAACATACAGAGCGTTGCCGTATTTTGGAAGATACTGATTGGCGCGCTGCGCCGGGTTGCAACCGGCGCCTACGCATAAGGGGCCTTTCGGCCCCTGTGGATGTCGCGCGCGCTGAAACGCATTATCCCTTGCGGGATGCTTTGGCTACGGTAATGTCATTCCTCATGGTTTGAGCGAGCTTCTTGATCTCCTGAAGACCCTTTCGCAACCTCGTGCCGGCCGCATTGTTGCCGGCATAAAACTTCTGATTATCGTCCTCAAGGCTTTTCGCCAGGTCTATCAACTGCTGTAATAACTCCGCACCCATAATCTCACCGCCTTTCACTGTGAAGAACTGTTTCTGAATGTATACACAGTATCAAGAGCGGCGTCAAGGGCTTTATGGTACGGCAGCCCGCTTCGTGTTCGGGAGAACGGTTGCTGAATCCCTCTCCCCGCATCGCACTCCGCTGCTTCAGTCTTCCTCGAGGAAAAAGGGCAGGAGCAGAATCCCGAGATCCTTAGAAACCGCTTCGGATCCGGTGGCGACGTTCACCTCCACGCTGTCAAGCGGCCCGGTAAGCAGCTTCGGCATGAGGTAGAAAAATATAAAAATGGTATCATCATCCACCACCAGCGGCGCGAGGATCATTACCGCGCTTGACGGCTGGAACGTTATTAATGAGCCGTCGGGCGTGAAGCCGGTGCCGGTTCCCTCAATTCGTAAGCGCCACAGGGTTGCGATAAATCGCGCCTGAAATACGGCGGATGGTATCAGGTTAATGCTCGGACCTGACACGGCGGTGGTCGTGGTGGAGGGGCCGATGGTGGTGGTCGTGGTTGGCCCTGGTGATGCGTATTTTAAATCAGCGTTGGTTGCGTCGAAGTAACTGATGAACGGCTTGCCGTCACGGTCCAGTGCAAGAGAACCGTATTCACCAACGGCATTGATGCGGTCAACCGTCTCAAGCTGCCATCTGCTCCCGTCAAAGGAGGCATACCTCAAATCGCGGTTGGTCTCGTCATAGTAGCTGATGTGCGGCCTGCCGGCTCCGTCCAGCACCAGCGAGGTATGCTTCCCCACCAGGTTAAGGCTGTCAACCGTCGCCACCTGCCATGCGTCCCCGTCAAAAAAAGCGTACCGCAAGCCGCTCGTCGTCTCATCATAATAGCTGATATGGGGAATGCCGGCGCTGTCGAGGGCAAGCGAGGTGTACTGCCCCACCATATTCACTGCATCCACCGTCTCCACCTGCCAGTTTGTGCCGTCAAACGCGGTGCACTTTAAGTTCCGGTTGGTCTCATCATAATAGCTGATGCGGGGATTATCCGCGCGGTCGAGAGCAAGGGAAGTATGCTGTCCCACCCATCCGCTGGTGTCTACCGTTTCCACCTGCCACGCATCACCGTCGAAAAAGGCATATTTCAAATCCCGGTTTGTTTCGTCATAATAGCTGATGTGCGGACGACCGGCGCTGTCAAGCGCAAGTGATGTATGCTTCCCCACCAGGTTAATGCTGTCCACCGTCTCCTTCTGCCACACCGCTCCATTACATGCGGCATACCGCAAAGCGCTGATGGTCGCGTCATAGTAGCTGATGCGGGGATTGCCGGAACGATCGAGGACAAGCGACGTGTATTGCCCGGTCATATTGACGCTGTCAACCGTTTCCACCTGCCATGCGTCCCCGTCAAAAAAAGCGTATTTCAAATCGCGGTTGGTCTCGTCATAATAGCTGATGTGCGGATTGCCCTCGCCGTCCAGCGCAAGATCGGCGTGCGATCCAACGCTGGAAACGCTGTCCACCGTTTCAATGTTCCATTCCACCGCCGGCGCATCGCTACTCATCAGAACAGCACACAAGATTATCAAACAGATTATGGTTAGGCAATTTCCGCTACTGCGCATCGCTTCCTCCCTGCCTGTGGTGCTATTGTTGATTTATGTAGTATCGGCAGGTTTTCAGTTATATAAAGGGAAATAATCCGCTTCCCGGCACCTGTAGATTGAT
Organism: uncultured Thermodesulfobacteriota bacterium; assembly: GCA_964632275.1. Classification (GTDB taxonomy): domain Bacteria; phylum Desulfobacterota; class WTBG01; order WTBG01; family WTBG01; genus CAZWCD01. Next base: position 2,729 of record CAZWCD010000128.1, on the reverse strand, counting down.
TCATGCGGAGATACTGGCAATGCCGCTTTTTTTTGCTGCCTTGCATGATGCTGCCACACGGCCTGACTCATCCGATGATAAGCAGCGCGAGAAAGGGAACGACATTGAATACCATGACAAATATCTTGAACAGGCCGATGAAGCAGTAGATAACCACGTTGAAGGTATCCCGGGGAATTCGATACCACAGGCTGTTCATCCGG
>CAZWCD010000128.1:0-2426 GCA_964632275.1 uncultured Thermodesulfobacteriota bacterium | reverse complement strand
GCGCCGATGATGCCGCCGATGATCGGCGCCACCCAGAACAGCCAGAGCTGTCCGACCGCCCAGCCTCCGACATACAAAGCCACACCGGTGCTGCGCGCCGGGTTGACCGAGGTGTTGGTCACCGGAATGCTGATCAGGTGAATCAGGGTCAGGCAGAGACCTATGGCGATGGGCGCCATGCCCTGCGGCGCCTTTTTGTCGGTCGAGCCGAGGATGACCAGCAGAAACATCATGGTCATGACCACCTCTGACACAAAGGCCGCGAACAAGGAATAGCCGCCGGGCGAATGGGCGCCGTATCCATTTGACGCAAATCCGGCCATGACATCAAAGCCCTCTTTCCCGCTGGCAATGAGGTAGAGCACACCTCCGGCAACGATAGCGCCGATAACCTGGGCAATGATATACGGCAGCACTTGACTCCCCGGAAAGCGCCCGCCGGCCCACAGGCCCACGGAAACCGCAGGGTTGAGATGGCAGCCGGATATGTGCCCGATGGCATAGGCCATGGTCAGAACAGTCAGCCCGAAGGCCAGGGCCACCCCGAGCAGGCCGATGCCCACCTCGGGAAACGCGGCTGCAAGCACTGCACTTCCGCACCCGCCCAGAACCAGCCAGAATGTTCCGAAGAATTCCGCAGCATAGCTTTTCATACCCGTCTCCTTTCCCTTGAGGTTGGTTGCGCCATGCGGCGCCGATCACACGCAGCGATTTCACTGCGGCGCGAATGGGTGTGTTAAACCGATGCTCCATCCCGGTAAAAAAAATCGCCGATTGCCACCTGGCTCGTGTCTCGAAAAGGAACTCCTTCCATCTCCAGCAGGGCGCTTTTCATGTCCAGACCCCCCTGATAGCCGCCGAGGAACCCATCGGAACGCACCACCCGGTGGCAGGGGATGACAAGGGGGAACGGATTTGCCGCCAGGGCGCTGCCAACCGCACGGGCACCGTTTTCATGCTTCAGATGTTTTTCAATGAGTTGATAGGTACTGACCCTTCCGTGCGGAATGGCATGGTCGGCAAGTAGGACACGCTTTTGAAAGGGAGTGCACAGATCGAACCTGAGCACATCGAGGGAGAAGCTGACATTATCACCCTGCAGGAATGCCTCGATGTGATCAGCAACCGTGTTGATCTCGGGGCAGGAAGCGATGGGGGAAACCGTGAAGGACCTTTTTGGAGGTTCTTTGAACGGCATTCCCGGTCCGGTCAGCGCAATGCGGCAAATTTTGGGCTCGCCCTTCCAGACCGACCAGAGTATGGTGATGGGACCGAAAGGCGTGTTGCGAACACAGCATTCCAGTGTTGCGTCTGCTCTCGGTTTCATAGGTTTGTTTATCGCAAGCAGTACAATTGCTTTTTAGTATATGTAAGATTTTCCAAATGTAAACAGGAAAAATGGTTGTCAGTTTTTCCTTGCCTACCCGGGTAGTGCCATGATACGCACAAGCACATGCGACCACCATGGCAATGGAAATCGTAGCCGTGCATAAAAGCACGATGACACATCAAACATCTCTGTGGTGAGGAAGTTATGAAGGTTCTTTTGGTGGGTGCAACCGGCGAGCTGGGCGGAGCAGTGGCTAAGGCGCTTTCTGACCAGTCAATCCCCTTCCGCTGCCTGGTCAGGAAAACTGCCGATATCACGAAACTCCGGCAGCTCAACCCGGAGCTGGTGCAGGGTGATGTGCGCGACGGCGCGGCGCTTGCCGAAGCAATGGCCGGCAGTGACGCGGTGATAAGCTCCTTCACCACCAGGCTTCCCCCGAAAACCGCCGGTGACTTCTGGGATGTCGATTACGGCGGCAACCTCTCCCTGATCCGGATTGCCCAGGCCAACGCAGTTAAAAAATACATCTTCGTAAGCTACTGGGGACTTGCCAAGTTCTCCAATTTTGAGCATGGCAAGGTCAAGAAGATGGTGGAGGACCTGCTTACGGTCAGCGGACTGGACTATACCGTGTTCCGGGTAACCACCCTGGCGACTGATCTCGTGCACCTGATGGGCAACAACCTAAAAAAGCGGGGCTTCTCGCCCATGCTGATGAAGCGGGAGGAGCGGGTGCGGCCCATTCTGGTCGAGGATCTTGCCAAGTGCATGGTCAATGCACTGAACAATCCCGCTGCATCCAGAAAAATTATCGAGATCGGCGGGAAGGATGAATATACCTTTGAGGAGCTACGGGAGCTTTACTGCAAGGCGCTGGGGAAAAAGGTGCGGTTTATCTATCTCCCCCTTCCGCTGGCTCGATTCATCGCGGCCACGGTCGATTATTGTACCGGAGACAAATACAACGCAAAGGGTTTGGTCTCAGCCTTCAGCGGCGGCAGCACCTGTGACATTACCGAGGCAAAGATCATATTCAACATACCCTTTGGCAATTTCAGGGATTACCTGATGGGTTACTTTGCACAGAGGCAATAAG
>CAZWCD010000127.1:2920-7268 GCA_964632275.1 uncultured Thermodesulfobacteriota bacterium | reverse complement strand
AACCGCGCGGATTCCAGGTCCAGGCGATGGAACCGTCGTCTTCGTCCAGGGCGTAAAAATAGCCGTCGCGACCGGCCCAGTAGTGGATGGCATCATTGCCGATGGTGGGCCAGGGATACTGGGGCTGTCCCGGGGTTACATAAGCCCAGGGCCGGAAAATGGCGTAGAAGCTGGGAAGAAATGAACCGATGTAGAGCTTGCCGTTGTATATAGAAGGGGGGTTGAGGTGCCAGGCAAACTTCTGGTTGTACCAGGGCTTTCCCACGTTCGGTCCGCCCGGGTCTTTGTAGGGTGTCCTCTCCCAGATGGTGGAGCCGTCATTCATATTCAGGGAGATGACCCGGCCGTCAAAGGTCCCGAAGATAACGGCGCCATTGGAGCCATAATTAGGATCCATGGTTGGCCCGGCGATGAATTGATCATACCCTTCGGGGAAGCCCAGCGGGCAGATGAGAGAAAAATCGGTGCAGTCCGGCTGGGTGGCCGTGCATTTAAAACACCATGAGGGACAGGCCCCGGTAGTATAGCACACCCCGGTATTACCCTCCAGTTGGGGAATGTCGTTGTAGCACCAGTCGGTGGGGGCGCCGGCCGGCTCCGCAGGCTGCTGCCAGAGAAAATGTTGATGCCAGAGCAGGCTGCCAGTGAACTGATCATTGGCCTGAACAATGCCTGAACCCGCCGTAATGATCATGCCCCGGTCCACCACCGAGGGGCCCCTGGAATCAGCTCGACTTGCGGGATCCCAGGCGCGGAATTCGCGGTTTACCGTCCAGAGCTTGGTCGCGCTGGTGGGATAGCCGCTGTCCGTCGCCGCTCCGCTGTTTAAAAGATCATGCCTGAAGCTCGGCCAGGGATGGATCGTGGATCCGGTACCCAGCGCCCTCTCGAGCGGCATGCATATGACCACTGCGGTCAGCATGAATGCACTGAGAAACCACACAACTGACTTTCTACTCATGGCAAGCCTCCTTTAATAAATGTGTTATGCAGATTATGAATCAGTCCCGGACGCCGGAGACGAACATATAAGCTGTGGTGTTCGATTATATGAGCAGTGCGGTAGTGCGCGGTCAGTGCAGGCAACGACAATAGGAGCAGTTCGAGAACGGCGCGTGAGGGTGCTTGAAGCGCTAACCCGGGAATGTAAGGCATGAAACCTCCCCGACTTCCTTTAAGAAACAACGGGGCGGGTTTTTTCTGTTTTCACCATAACCTCCCGGCCAAAAGGGGAGGTTATGGTGAAGAGACCATCACAAGTCTGTGGCAGGCTTTTCTGTTACAATCGCTTTCTTTTCACATGTGCATTACTGATAGGTGCACCAGTTTACGGTTTTACAGCTGGGGCAGGGGTTGCTGTATCCACTTCTGCCGAAGTCTGATTTAAACAGCGACGCGTCAGATCCGTCAACGTTCCCGTTGCAGATAAAATCGCCTTTGCAGGGATCAGAGTTGGTACAGGGGTTGCCACTTAAGACACTTCTGCCAAAGTTTGCCTTGAAGGTTGCCGCGTCTGCGCCGTCCACATCCGCGTCACCATCAAAGTTGCCCTCGCACTCACAGACATTGCCGCAGTTGTTTCCACCCGGCGGATAAGTGTCTTCCTGTGCGGGATTGGCAAGGCTGGCGCAGTTGTCGCAGGCATTTCCCACCCCGTCGCTGTCGCCATCTTCCTGGTTGGTGCTGCACACGCCGCCGGCGCCGCAATGGGCGTTGGTCAAGCAGATCACATGAACATAGCCGGCGGTGCAGGTGCCGAGGCCGGCGCCGTTCGGCGACGTATCACAATTGTCCGCGCCGTCTGCAACGCCGTCCTCGTCCATGTCATCGGGCAGGCCGTTGAGCTGTTTGAATACCTTTGCCCCGCCCAGTCCCGACGGGGTGGAACTTGCGCCCTTGCTGCCGGAGGCAAACAGGTGGCTGCCGAAAACTGAGAAAGCCTCGAAGTTGACTATCTCCGGATCGCCAAACCCGTTGCCGGTTACCTGCGTCCATGTCACTGCATCGGAGGTTTTCCATATTTGTGATCCGTGCAGTTCATTCATGTTGGGAGGCGTATTATATTCGGGAACATATTGACAGATGATCCCGCCATACAGGGTGCTGTTAAACGGGAAAAGGTTCACCGCGAGGTTCTGGTACAGGGTGCCGGCGGCGGCTGAGGAATACTGATACCCGTCAAAGCCATTGGGATATGAGGAACTGCCCAGGGGGTCAACATACGATGGATTGACGGGATCCACATTGGCTTCACCGACCGAATACTGCCAGCTTCCGTCGTCTTTAATGTCTGAAAGGCCGGTTGGCGCAGATAGGACCCGTGCCCCGTCGCCTGAAACGCCCACTAAAAGATAATTGCTGAAATCCACCAGGCTCCAGGGCAGAAAGTTGTATTGGTTTGTTCCGCATCCCGAGGGGCTCCCGAACCCGTTTTCATTGCTGCCGGCGGCGTTCCCGTCGACGGCGTTGTCAACGATGAGCTCCCAGCCGCTTCCGGTAAGCCGGGCCATGCGGGCGCATCCTCCAAGGGTGCCGCTGGTGCCGGTTCCCCCCGCATAGAGAATTGGTGTTCCGGAAACGGAAGACACGATCAGGTCGGATATGCTGCTCGAAACCGGCTTATAGCCCCCGGGATAGGCAGTGCTGCTGTGGAAATTTCCAAAGCTGTTGTAGTTGTACGGCGCGGGAATGCTGATGACCGACGGCGTTTCATACCAGTCATCACCATTGTCGGTATACCAGATCTGTCCCCCGAATTCGTAATTCAGCCCCGTGCTCACATAAAGCTTGTCATTAAAAATGCGCATTGCGGTGATGGTTTTATTCCAGAAATCACCAAAGCCGTTTTCATCCTCGCCCAATCCGATTTCATAGGTGTTACCCACGGTAACCGCGCCGAGCGTATACGAATAGGAGGGAAACGGATTGTTATAAACGGCGCTGCTGCAATTGGTGTATTCGGTTTCAACCGTGCCGCCGCTGAAAGTGCCGGCAGTTTCATTCTGCTGGATGGTGAGGGTAGTGCCGTTATTGCTTAGAATTAAGAACCTTCGGTAGATGCCTGCACCGGATGTTATCTGCAGCACCCCGCCGGCCCATTCATTGGTATCCCATGCTTTCGTACTATCGGTAATCTGGGCGGTGGTAACGCCATCCCCGGCGGCGCAACCGGCAATGCCGGTTATGGTGCCTGATTCCTCGGTGTCCCTCTTGTCCGAAATGACCGCCTCCCAGGTTGAGCCATCGTAGCGCCAAATTTCCGCGCCGGTCGAACCAAGAAAATTTCCCTGCAAGCCGGACGAGAGTCCGAAGTAGAGTTTGTCCTGAAAAACAATCATCCGGGCCCATACGTTGTTGATATGTCCATTGCCGTAAAATCCGTTGGTTTTACCGTCGGGGAACAGAACCTGTTCCCACCCGGTTCCGCTGGTTCTCCAGACTTCCGCACCGTCTTGCTGATTTCTGGTCATGGCATACAGATATCCCCCGTACTCGGCCATGGCGACCGCCGACATATTATCGTCACTTCCGAAACCCGGCGGGCTTGCCTGCACCCACAGCGATCCGTCTTCACCGACAACCGCCTGCGACCATTGGGGCGAGAGCAGGAGCAGCGGGAAGATAATGATTGCGATGACGGTTAATTTTACCAAATTACTTCTCATGCCTATTCCTCCTGTTTTGATTTGAAAATAAATCATATGGAGGGACGCACTCTGTTGCGTCCGTTGCTGGTATGCGGCCATGACAGAGCATGGCCCTCCATCATCGACTGCTTTCCCGCGACCTGATCGCAGGATCCATAAAAATTAACGGCTGGATTCTGCGGCCGAGCCGCAGCTCGTAAGTGGACTAAATGACTAATGCGCTTACGGTGCGGTGACCGCAAATCCCTCCCAGGTGACCTCGCCGCTTTGACTCGTGGAGTCGGTCACCACGCAGCGGACGGCATAGGTTCCCTCTTCGCCGCTTTGCGGGGTCCATGCCCAAGTGGTGCTGTTGGAACCAACCGTGGTCCAGCCCGGATCCGCTGCCTCTTTGATCGACCAGGCATAGGAGTACGGCGATGTGCCGCCGGTCACAAGATTGGCGCGGAAGGTCACGCTCTGACCTACCGCGGTGCCTTCTTTTTCTCCATTGGAAAGATACACCATGGGCTTGATGATGGCGTTAACCACCTGTTTTGCCAGCAACTGGCCCACGCGGGAATCGCCATCGGGCGGTGCATACATTGCCCATGTGCCGCTGTACTGGTCCTGCACCGGGTTGTCAGGATCGGGCGCGCCCAGAAGGGCATCGTAGCCCAGATGACCAAAATCACTCACATCATAGGCAAGCGATGGATCCA
>CAZWCD010000127.1:0-2820 GCA_964632275.1 uncultured Thermodesulfobacteriota bacterium | reverse complement strand
GCATCGTAGCCCAGATGACCAAAATCACTCACATCATAGGCAAGCGATGGATCCAGGTCATGCGCGCGGTCGGGCAGCGGGGTGAGCCGGGGTGGGGGATAGGGCCGCGGCAGCATACCATCATCAGGACATCCGCCCATCTCGAAGCAGCAATTGGACGAAATGGTCTGGTTCGCGGTTCCGTTCGCCAGCGCGTTGCCGAAAGGTGTCCTGTCATCGCGGATGGCCTCATTATCGGTGAAGGTGCCCGACAGATCTTTCAGCACGATCCTGCCCACAGCGTTGCCGCCCGCCCAGCTTCCGCTTTCCACGATGACCTGTTTAATGACACCGGTGGCGCCCGATGTTGCACCGACGAGCTTTGCAGCTCCGTCGAGTGACACCGGATTGGTGCCGCCGCCGGCAATCTGCGAGGTTCCGCCGTCAAACTGAAGTTCCCATTCGCCGCAATCCTGGTACACCCAGTTGCCCCAGTAATCGGCGAAGGGATGTCCGACCACGGGATATCTGGTAGAATCACCGGTGCCCCACAGTGCCCAGTTTTTAATGCCGATCTCCTTGCCGATCTGGTTGGGAACTTCAACCATGTCCAGCACCGAGGAGGTGATGATTTGCGGGAAGCCGATCACGATATGCTGCACGCCCTTGGTATTCACCAGGTAATCGATAGCATCCCAGTAGAGATATCCCCAGGGGTGGAACAGACCTCGCGGGTCAGCCGGATCAGGATAGCCCGCGCTTGAAGGAAATTCCTTTGCGGACTCATAGAGGTACTGGTGACCCAGGTTTTCCCCGCGCATAAAGATGGTTCTTTCAAGCAGGCTGTGCCCGGCTTCGGGGTTTTGTTCCTTGACCCCCATGCGCGCCCCGATGATGTTATCCGCGTCCATGGTGGGGTGGTCTGCGAGGAGCTGTGCCTTGATGTTTTCGTTGAGCACGACGGTATCGTCCATTTTGGGATCGAACACCTCGTCCAGGTCGTTGATGGCATGGTTGAGGATGATAACCCCCGTATTTGCATCAGAAACGTCCCCTGAGAATGATGCCTCTATCGCCTTCCGCTGCAGCGTGGCCAGGTCGGGATCCGCGGCAACCGGGTTGGGGCTTCCGTTCAGCAGAACTTCACTGTCCTGGGTCGGAAGCGTCCCCACTGACCTGGTCCATCCTGCCGGCTGGATGGGGTAGGAGCGTTTCATTAAATCGCTGTAGTCATTGACCCAGAGCAGGGGGATGGCAACACCGTAGATGTTCTTCCATTCGTCAAGGCGTTTCTGGGACATGTTTTTCACATCGTAGGTCTTGGAGAAGCGGACGCCTCCGACGGTGAGGTCAACCATGATGATGCGGTACACACCCTGCTTGAGCAGCCGGTCTATCGGCCCATCCACATTGTAGCGGTTCGCATCGCAACCGGCCCAGGGGCCGCCGGACTCCAGCTCGCCGCAGTAGGTGCAGTTGGTCCCTACACCGGGCCCGTCCGGACCGTAGTAGATGAAGCGGGGGTAAGGATAGTGATCGATGCAGTCACCGCACATCCACGCAGCCCAGTCGGTGACAAAATCAATGCCGTGACTGTCATTTTCAAGCGCGGTTTCCATGTCAGCAAACTGCTGAAGCGTCAAACCGCCGAAGGGATCGGTTCCCCCGATACGCGGATATTCGAAGTCATACTTGGCTATGAATTTTAAGGAGGACTCTGCCTTCAGGACAAAATCCCAGAAGGCCGGGTTCCATATGGCCAGCTTGTAGACGCTGTTGTTAGGATCGTAAGAAAACTGCTGAACCCCGGTGTCCCAGATATACTGGTCTTCATTGGTATCGGTTCCACCGTGCACGGTGAACATGACGCCAACCGGCCGGCCGGCGGCCGGGCAGGGATTGCTCAGTGCCGTTCTGCCGAAGTCTGATTTGAATATGGCCGCATCCGTGCCGTCCACATCCACATCCGGAGGCGTGCCGCTACCACTGTCAAAATTGCCGTAGCAGGGATTGTCATAGGTGCAGGGATTGCTCAGCGCAGTTCTGCCGAAACTCTTCTTGAATACGGCCGCGTCGGTTCCGTCCTGGTCCTGGTCGCAATCAAAGTTACCTTCGCAGTCGCAGGCATCCCCCACGCCATTACCGCCCAGCGGAGAGGTGTCTTCCTGGTTCATGCTGCAGACGCCGCCGGTTCCGCACTGGTCATTGCTGACACAGGTCCTTCCTTTGACGCCTTTGGTGCAGGTGCCCAGATTCGGGCCGTTGGGTGTTGCCGGACAATTGTCTGAACCACTGCAGGAGGGATCGGATACACCGATGTTGCATACGCCATCGCAGTCATCATCTATGTCGGTGTTTATCGGGGTATGACAGGCCGTGCAAGTACCTCCGCGGGATGTGTGATTTTGTGCTTCGTAGCACACGGAATGACACGAAGCACAGCCGGCTGTTTCAACCGGCCCATAACCTTCTACGTCCCGGCAGGGAGATGTTTCAGGATTCCCGTTATGGCATAGCAGACAGTCTGCAGGATCAGTAAGACCCAGCCCAAAATGGAAAGTGTGAATGGCGTTTCGTGTATGACATTGGAAACAGTTTTGCGTTGTGGTGGGCGCTACACATTCAAAGGCAGGAGCAGAGGAGGTAAAAGCCAGAAGACTGAAAATAAGCGCTATGCCGATTGTTCCATACCGATACTTTCCCATAGACCCCCCTATTGAGAAAATGAAATTATAAAAAAGGACTTGCCTGCGAGCACAAACCCGCCCGGCGAGCCCCCATATGTAAATGGAAACTACGATTTTGCCATAGGCATGACAAAATATTTCGGTACAGAATTTA
>CAZWCD010000126.1:0-7382 GCA_964632275.1 uncultured Thermodesulfobacteriota bacterium | reverse complement strand
CAAGCACGGTGTCTTCGGTAAAGGCCAGGTGCTGGCGGACATAGCCGATGCGGTAGTTGCGGGGAATGGTGACGCCGCCCCGGTCGGGCTGCTCTTCATTGACGATGATGCGCAAGAGGGTGGTCTTGCCGTGGCCGTTCCTGCCCACCAAACCGACCCGTTCGCCGGCGTTGATTTTAAAGCTTGCCTCTTCAAAGAGGATCTGTTTGCCGAATGACTTCCAGAGATTTTCTACACTGATCATAACATTTCAGCGCTTCGCGAGCCTGCGGAAAAACGCCCCTTTGAGCCACATGCTATCCAGCAAGCTTTATCAGCCTGCGCCAAGCTTTTTCAACAACCTTTTGCACCGGGGTGTTTCCGCTCTGCTGCCATCTCCCGGGGTGTGCGGTGTAAGGCGGTCCGGCGCATGACACCGGCGGGGCTGCGGCGCGTGCTCATCGCAGATGTGGCTGGCCGTGGGAAAGCTGGTGCGTGGCGCGCGGCCTCAAACGGAGAGAGCCGCGCACTGCCGGGGGACGTGATGAATCACTTCTTCAGAACGCGGGCAATTTCATCAACCAGCGGTTTTGAACCAACGTAGAGAGCGGTACGCTGGTGAATTTTTTCCGGCGTCCTCTCCAGAATGGAGGTGCCGCTTTCATCGACCGCGTCACCGCCCGCCTCGCGGCAGATGAAGGAAACGACGGCAGCCTCATACATCAGCCGGAGCTTGCCCTGCGGCCGGTTCTTTTTCGGATCGGGATGATTGACGATTGCCGGGTACATGAACATCCCGCCGTTGGAGAGGAGGCGGTGGAAATCGCCCGCCAGTGCGCCCAGATACCGGAAGGAGTATTTGTTTTCATTCTCGGCGATCCATTTCTGAACCCCCGGGGCAAAGGTGTAGCGGTTGGCCTCGTTAAATGAAAGCTCCCAGGTTTTCTTGTCGACGGGAAGGTTCATGCGGATCGGCCGAACAAAATTCATGGTTTCGTCGATATGAAACCGCCAGGCGCCTGCCTCGCGCAGGGCAAGGGTAAAGGTGCCGGTGGGGATGACAAACATTCCGGCGGCGATGTAATCCCTGCCGGCGCGCAGGTGCTCATCTTCAGGGCCTTCGAGGTTGCGCTTGGCGATGCCGAAGAGGAAGCCGACGGGCAGTCCGTGAGACACATTGGCGGAGCCGTCCAGTGGATCAAAATAAAAGAAGTAGCGACCCTTGTCCCTGGTCAGCGGGATGATCTCATCTTCCTCCTCGCTTACCGCATGGATGACCCGTTCGGTGGTCCTGAGGTAGTGAATGACAATCTGGTGGGCGATCTGGTCCATGCGCATGACCTCCTCGCCCTGCACGTTCACCACCCCCGCCATGCCAAGATTGCCTTTCAGGGCGCCGGTGAGATAATAATGCTGAATGTGTTTTGCCGCGCTCATCACCGCGTCCATCAGGATTAAAAAATGGTAGGTGCGGTTGTACTTTTCCTGGTGGTGCAGCAAGAAATTGAGAAAGGTCTGTTCAAACTGCATAATGGCGTTCCCCCTTTACCGATGGCGTCGGCGGTTTCGACACGATTCCTGCATGCCATGCGTTATCGTCGATTGCGTAACCATAAAATAAAAGGACGGAGGGTGTCAATCAAAATGATGCTCCCGATCCTTCAGGGCGGCAGCGTCGGCAGGGGCGGAACCGGCGCCACCCGTTTCCATCCATGCCCGTATCTGCTCCTTGAGTTTGCGCGCCTCATGCTTGTAGCGTGCCTGGGGGAAGGCACGCTCGGCCGACCGCGCCTTGTCCAGCGCCTGTTCCGCGGTTTCCCGGCTCCCGCTCTTTTGCGCCTGCTTGAACAAAACGTCCCCCCATTTTTTCAGGACAAACCCGTCTTCCTGCGGCAGTTTTGCGAGCACCTGCATGGCCCCTTCCAGGTCCCCGCCGTATTCGCGCGGTTCCACCTCTTTGCGCACAATGGCCATGATGGTTTCCCATTCCACCAGCCTTTTTTTTCTCACAAAGTGCATGCGATCCATGTTGTCCATGCGCGCCGGCGATCCATCAGCGCGGCCTCACCAATCCGCCCCGTTTCCGCTTCATTCACCGGTAGAAGAGATGAAAGTGTATATATAGCACAGGCGAGGTCATTGCACAAGCATTGTGGAGCGGGGATGCCGGCCGGGAGGGGAGGGCGCACCGCCGACGAAAGCGGGAGGAGCATCCCCGGAAATCGCCGGGTATGGTCGGCACGTCCCCTCGCCGCTGCTGCGCCGGCGTCAAGTTTGCCGGCGAAGCTGCCGATGATATGAACAGCATTAAAATCAACCGGATGAGCGGCGCATCCCGCGCCCGGCCCGGCCCGCAGAAGCGCCGGGGAGCAAAAATGTATTTTTTTTGGTTTACATTTTTTCGACCGTATGGCACTATCCCCTCAGAATGATTCATAGAAGCGGGGAATCGTAGGCAGAGGAATATATATGTTTAAATATTTCATGGTAATGATAGGGTGCTGGTGCGCTGTGCTGACGGCCTGTGCCCACCATACGCCATACGGCGATGAGCGTTCCGGCACGATCTCTGACGGCATCTACCGCCGGGCGGTTCCCGACGATCAGGAAGATGCGGCAACCGACGAACCGGGCGGGAAGGGCGGACGGCCGGGACGGAGCAAGGCGGGGCAGGACGCGAACCAGCGCCTGGTTGACTCGGCCCTGGAGCTGTATCAAAAGTCGCAGGACTACTGGGACCGCGGGGACCTGGAAAATGCGCTCAATGCCCTTGACGAATCATATGCACTGATCGTCAGGGTGGATCAGGATGTGGATGAAGCCATCCTGCAGCAAAAGGAGGATTTGCGGTATACCATTGCCAAGCGGATTATGGAGGTGTATGCGTCGCGGCTGAGCGCGGTCAACGGCCCGCAGGATGCCATCCCCCTGGTGGTGAATAAACATGTTGAGGCGGAACTGGCCGCCTTTCAGGGAAGAGAACGCAACTTTTTGATCAACTCCTATGTGCGATCGGGACGGTTCCGCCCCGACATGGTCAAGGCGCTTCGCGAGGAAGGCATGCCGGAAGAGCTTTCCTGGCTGCCCCTGATTGAAAGCGGTTTCCAGACCAATGCCCTGTCCACCTCCCGCGCCCTCGGACTGTGGCAGTTCATTGCCTCAACCGGCTATAAATTCGGCCTGGAGCGGAATGAGTGGGTGGACCATCGCATGGATCCGACCCTGTCAACCCGGGCGGCGATCGCCTACCTCAAGGAATTGCACGGCATTTTTGGCGACTGGACGACCGCGCTTGCCGCCTACAATTGCGGCGAGGGCACCGTCCTGAGAATCATCAGGAGCCAGAAGATCGGGTACCTCGATAATTTCTGGGATCTGTATGAACGCTTGCCCAGGGAAACCGCCTCCTACGTGCCGCGGTTCATCGCGGTGGTTATGATCATGAAAGATCCGGAGCGGTTCGGTTTTAAATTGCCTCCTGCGGAGCAGCCCCTGCAGTTTGAGGAGGTGATCACCACCCGGCAGATGCATCTGAATCAGATTGCATCGAGCCTGGACGTATCGCCCGCCGCCTTGCAGGCCTTGAATCCTTCATTGCGCAGAGAAGTGACCCCGGGTGAGTCATATGCGCTCAGAGTTCCGGCGGGCAAGGCCCAGGTGCTGAAGGCAAGCGTTGACGCCATCCCTGCCTGGAAGCCGCCGGTTGCCGTGGCGGCGGCCGCTCCCGCCGCGTCCGCCTCGTTTCATACGGTGCGGTCGGGAGAGACGCTTTCAAGCATCGCTGATCGCTACGGGACTTCGGTTCAGACCATCATGGGGTTAAACCGGCTCAAGAAAAGCGGCTACATCGAAAAGGGCTGGAGGCTCAAACTGCCGGCCGGCAGGAAATCGCCGGCGGCGGGGCAGGTTGCCGGGGTCAAGCAGGCGAAGTCACAGTACGTGGTGAAACGGGGTGACACCCTTTGGAAAATTGCCAACCGGTTCGGAACCTCCGCCAAAGAACTTCAGATGGTCAATCAGCTGCGAGGCACCGCACTTTCGGTGGGGCAGGTGCTGATGATTCCCGCCGGCCTGGGCTCGTAACCGCATTACGCCGGTGTTCCTCCCCGGTGCACACACCGTTGTCGGCACATCCGGTATCATCATCCCGGCGCGAGGGCATGCGCGCCGGCGCACTCCTGCCCGGAGAGGGGCGACCGGGAATCAGATGCATTCCTTGCGGGCTATAATGAAATCAGGACCGCACGCCGTTTCGCGATAGTCAATCATGACGCCGCTCAACCGTCGCGCCAGGTCAGGGCGAATCAGCAGTACCGCGGCGCCGTTTTTCGCCTGGACCACCTGGTCTCCCCGTTTTTTCCTGTCGAGCATTAGCTCCAGTCGGTTGTGCGCGGGGCGCGCAGGCGTAACCCGCAGGGCTACCTCCGGTTCGGCAGTGTGTCGCTTCAGAACTTCCTGCAGCTTTTCCTTTGCGGTGGCGGTGACGACGAGCATAGGTCTCCTCCCGGTGTGCATACTGATAGCTATCATATCGGTGCATTTGAAAAAAAACATGAGCAAGCGGTGCCATGTTCGGTCCGGGCGCATGCGAGGCAGAACCAGTGAGAATGGTACGATTTAAAACCGGGACAAAAACCGGTTGTGGAATTTTTACCGAAGGCATCATTCAAGAGGTTGAGCATGCGTCACCGGATTGCATGCCGGGCGGATTGCCGTTTGATCACCGGCGCCCCGCCTTTACCGGGACATGCTATCAGCCGGATGCCGTGACCCTGCTGGCGCCGTGCCGTCCTTCCAAAATCGTCGCTGTCGGACTCAATTACCGGTCTCACGCGGAGGAAATCAGGATGCCGCTCCCCGATGAGCCGCTGCTGTTTCTCAAGCCTTCCACCGCGGTTATCGGCCCGGGAGGGGTCATCGCCTATCCGTCCATGTCGCGCCGCGTTGACTATGAGGCTGAGCTCGGCGTGGTCATAGGAATGGAGGCAAAACACGTGAGCGAGGGGGACGCGCGGCGATACATCCTGGGATACACCTGCTTCAATGACGTGACCGCGCGGGATCTGCAGGGCAAGGACAAGCAATTTACCCGGTCAAAAAGCTTTGATACCTTTGCGCCGATGGGTCCATGGATTGAAACCGAACTGGATCCGGGCAATCTCACGGTGCAGTCCTATCTCGGCGGCGAGCTCAAACAATCGGGCACGACCGCTGATCTGGTATTTTCGGTCGATCGGCTGCTCTCGTTTATTTCCCGGGTGATGACGCTGCTGCCGGGGGATGTGATTGCCACCGGCACGCCCGCCGGCATCGGACCGATGCGGAGGGGAGATACCATTGACGTTGTGGTCGAGGGGATCGGCAGACTGCGCAATACCGTTGCCGGCAGGTGAACAAGGATCCCCGCCGCTCTGCGAGACTGCTCAGGTTTGAGGATGTGCGCACGACTAAAAAAATAGATCATAGGGAGGGACGCGCTCCGTCGCCTCCGCATACATAGCCAACCGCCAACCCACCCCGATAATCTTTCTTCTTCGTTTCATAGCATACCCTTCCAAAGCCCTGAAACCACTGGCAGTCAGGCAAAATGCATTCACTGGCTTTTCACAATATACTGTATTAAAAGTAAAAAAAATACAATATATTGATTTTTTTCTTGACATAAAAATGAATCTTTATAATATGTAACCTATAACCTAATGTATTATCGTTTTTTTTACGGAGGGACTTGTTTTCCACACGATTTAACCCCGGGATGTCCGGGAGCGATGCGCCGTCAAAATATGGTGGTGGTCGCGGCCTCAGCTCAATATGCTGTATACACGGGGCCGGGACAGGTGATGGCGTGACGAGAAGCGGGACCGGAGGGGTTAAATACAACCGGCTGTTCAAGGGGGGTGATGCAAAAACAGTCATGCAACTGCACGCAGGTTTCTGTAAATAACTTAAGCATGATGCGAGGAGGTGATTACAGTGGGAAATAAAGTACTGCGCAGTATTTATCTGGATGTGGCACAGGTCGAACGGATCAAGAGGCTCTCGGATATAACCAAGGTGCCCCAGGCGGTTTATGTTCGTGAAGGGCTTGATCTTCTGCTTCGGAAATATGAAGAGAAGATGGGGGCTGACGCGCAATCGTATACCGCAGAAGAACAGGCATAGTTTCAAACCTGCCAGGGTATGGTTCCATGGCGGCGGCAGGCGGGCACTGTTTGTCCTGATGGTGCCATGACCATATCCTGATGCATGGTATGCACAGAGCCGGGCAGGGCTGGCTTTTCACTGTCTGCTTTAAGAGTGGCACGGTGTCGGCGGGAGAAGGAGGAGCATATGCGCACTATAGCCATTGTTAATCAGAAGGGCGGTTGTGGGAAGACCACAACCGCGATTAGCCTTTCCGCGTTCCTTGCCTCCAGCAATAAAAAGGTGCTCCTTATTGATCTGGATCCCCAGTCGCATGCGTCGATCGGTCTGAACGTCAAGGTGGAAGAGCTGGAAAAGAGCGCGTATGACATCTTTGCCCGGTCAAAGGAATCGAGGCTCGAGGATGTCATGGTGCCGGTGGCTGACCGGTTGGATCTCGTCCCCTCTCAGGTTGTCTTGAGCGCCGTTGAACAGGAGCTTGCGGGAAGGCCGGGCCGTGAAGGCATATTGTTGCGAAGCGTGCAGCAGACGGCGCGATCGCATGATTACCTCATCGTTGATTGTCCTCCCAACCTGGGCATGCTGACGGTGAATGCGCTCAGGGCCTGCAGTGAAGCGCTCATCCCCATCGACATGAGCGTTTTTTCGCTCCAGGGGGTCGCGCGGCTGATGGAGGTGATCGCGCTGCTCAAGAACGGCTGCGGGCATGAGATTTCCTGCCGGGCCCTCGCCACCATGTGTGATACCCGCACCCGCTTTGCCGCGGAGCTGCTCAGCAACATCCAGGCGTATTTTGGCGACCGGGTCTATAAAACCGTGATACACGCAACCGTGAAGATGCGGGAGGCGGCCGGTTTCGGGCTGCCCATCACCGCCTACCATCTGCGCTGCCGGGGCGCCCTGGATTACCGGGCCCTTGCCGATGAAGTCATCGCGGAAGAGAAGCGGATCGAAAAGCTGAAAGCCGCAGACAATGCGTCGGGACCGCAGCTGACCGATCAGGGGGTCGTTTTTACCTACTATGATCCGGTCGCGCGGGATGTGCAGATCGCCGGTGATTTCAGCGACTGGAAGCCGCTCAGCAATCCGCCGGTCAGGCGGGGAAACGAGGGGGTCTGGCGGGTGAAGCTTGCGCTTGACCCGGGACAGTATCAGTATAAATACATTGTTGACGGCCAATGGAAAATTGATCCAAACAATGATGAGGTGATCACCGACGAGGCGGGCGTCAGCAACTCGTCGCTGCGGGTCTCCTAGCA
>CAZWCD010000125.1:5625-7711 GCA_964632275.1 uncultured Thermodesulfobacteriota bacterium | reverse complement strand
AGGGGCGTACGGCAATACGCCCCCATGATACTTCCAAGGCATCTGCGGAAGAAGTGTCGCTTATTTGATGTCGATGAGATTTTTGTTCCACTCAAGAATGGTCGATCCTACGCCTCTCACCAGGGTTATATCCTCGGGCTTTTTAAAGGGTCCGTTCTGCTCCCTGAACTCTTTTATGCGCAGGGCGAGGGACGGGCCAATGCCCTTGAGGGTGCAGAGGCTTTCCACGTCGGCGCTGTTGATGTTGACCTTCTGGCCGGCGGCCGATTCGGCGCCGATTTTTTCGCCGGGCGGCGCCGCGGCCGGTTGCGCCGGGCTGGTTGCCAGCGCCGGGATGGCGCAGGTGAATAATGCAAGGGTGAGCAGCAGTGAGAACAGCCGTGCACGTTTTGCTTCCATGGGTTACCTCCTTGGGTGGGTTTTTAGTTTGATTGAGAACGGTGCTGGTTGCTCGATGATCATGGCCATGATCGTATGAGACGCGTCGATGAACCGCCGTCTCTTCACCTTCACCGCATGAGCAACAATGATGCCAGGCGGATGCAATACGTCTCCGGGTGCGGAAATGAGTCAAACCGCCCGGGCAGTGGCCGGCGAACGCTTGGATACGGGTGCGGGCATGAAGAAAAATGTGCACAACCATGTGATGTCCCAGGTGGTAACCTCATGAATAAAGGCAACAATCCGGATTCTGTCCAATGCACCGACAGACCAGATAAGCAAACGGGAGGGAAGTGCCCGGCACCTGCGAGCCAAAGGTCGCGGCCGGTGCATCCCTGACCGGTCCGCTTTTTTTTCATTTTGCAAAAATGCCATGGTTGTGCTATTGAAAGTACGGGTAAAGGCACGAATGATGGTATCACCTCAAGGGAGTACGACCTATGTCAGGGCATTCCAAATGGAGCAGCATAAAGCACAAAAAGGGCGCAGCTGATGCAAAGCGGGGAAAGATTTTTACCAAGCTGATACGGGAAATCATGGTTGCCGCAAAAGAGGGCGGCGGGGATCCTGTGGGCAACGCCCGGTTGCGCAATGCCATCCTGGCTGCAAAGGCGGAAAACATGCCCAAGGATAACGTCACCCGGGCAATCAAGAAGGGCACTGGGGAGCTCGAGGGCGCCAACTATGAAGAAACGCTCTGCGAGGGGTACGGTCCGAGCGGCGTTGCCATCCTGGTGGACATACTGACCGATAACAAAAACCGGACCATGGCGGAAGTGCGTCATGCCTTCACCCGGTGTAATGGCAACATCGGATCAACCGGCTGCGTCGCCTGGATGTTTGACAAGAAGGGCCTCTTCTCCTTTGAAAAGGGGAAGGTGGATGAGGAAAAGTTGATGGAAGTTGCCCTTGATGCCGGCGCCAAGGATATCAATGACGAGGAATCCACCATTGAGGTTCTTACCGACCCCAAGGATTTTGAAGCGGTAAAGGAAGCGCTTGATAAAGCGGGGCTTGCGTATACCCTGGCGCAGATTACCATGATCCCGCAGAATACGGTCAAGCTGGGTGAAAAAGAGGCGGAGCAGACCCTGAAGCTGGTTGAGACGCTTGAAGATCTTGATGATGTGCAAAATGTCCATGCCAACTTTGATATACCGGATGAAATCCTGGAGAAGATCAGCACCTGAAGCGCTGGCCAGGTGTACCTCACGTCATAATCCGGGTTCGGTGAGATAGTGCCCATGACGGCGCCGGTCACTGCAATCGGAATAGACCCGGGCCTTGCCAGCACCGGCTTTGCTGTGATTGAGCTGCTGGAACGACGCGGAAGGGTTTGCCAGTGGGGCACGATCACCACGCAACCCGGCCCCGCCTTGTCTGAACGCCTGAGCTGCATCTACACAAATCTTTCGGACATTTTATCGCGCTGGCATCCTCAGCTCATGGTGGTTGAGGATGTGTACGTTTTGCAAAAATATCCCAAGGCCGCCATCCAGCTCGGCGCGGTGCGTGGGGTGGTGCTGCTCGCCGCCGCGCACAGCCGGGTACGGGTGTGCGAAATCAAGCCGACTGAGGTCAAGAGCGCCCTCACCGGCAACGGCAGGGCATCGAAGCAGCAGGTGGCAACCATGATCCGGCGGAT
>CAZWCD010000125.1:0-5525 GCA_964632275.1 uncultured Thermodesulfobacteriota bacterium | reverse complement strand
ACCGGCAGAAGGGCAGGGGAGGACGGCGACCGCGTGCGCCTGCATATTTTCCATCACCAGAGCGAGCACCAGCCCAAGCCGGTGCTGGTGGGCTTTACCACGGAGGTGGAAAAGGAGTTTTTTGAAAAGTTCATCAAGGTGGAGGCCATCGGTCCCACCGCCGCGGTGAAGGCGCTGACCATGCCGGTGAGCGCCATCGCCCGCGCCATCGAGGACCGGGATACCGCCGCCCTGCAGCGGCTGAAGGGCATCGGCAAGCGCACCGCTGAAAAAATCGTGGCCACGCTGCAGGGGAAGGTGGGAAAATTCGCCCTGGTGCGTGACGAACAGGCCCCTGCGCCGCCGGCCGAACCTGATGATCTCAAGCGGCAGGTTGAGGAGGTATTGGTGAAGCAGCTCGGGCACAGCCGGGGCGAGGCCGCCCGGATGGTGAGCGAGGCGATGACGCAGAATCCCGCCATTGAGACGCCCGAAGAGCTGTTTGAAGAGGTATACCGGGGCCAGAAGCAATGAAGGACAGCGAGATGTCGGCTGACGGGCTGGATATTATCGATGTATGCAAAGGCGACGGCGACGCGGTCAGGCCTGAGGGCGATGAGAACGTATTCTGCAATTTGCGGCCGCGAACGCTTGCCGAATACATCGGCCAGACCCACGTGGTTGAGTCTCTCACCATAGCGCTGCAGGCGGCCAAAAAAAGGGGTGAGCCGCTTGACCACGTCCTCTTCCACGGGCCGCCCGGGCTGGGAAAAACCACCCTGGCGCACATCATCGCCGCCGAGATGGGAAGCCGGATTGTCCACACCTCGGGCCCCGCGCTGGAGAAGGGCGGGGATCTCATCAGCATACTCACCCATCTTGAAAAAGGCGACGTGCTGTTTATCGACGAAATGCACCGCCTTCCCAAGGTGGTCGAGGAGTTTCTCTACCCGGCAATGGAGGATTTCGCGGTCGACATCATTTTTGACCGGGGGATGAACGCGCGCAGCTACCGCTCCCGGTTGGAGCATTTTACCCTGGTGGGCGCCACGACCCGGGCCGGACTGCTGTCGGCGCCGCTGCGGGAGCGCTTCGGCATCCTGCGGGAAATGGAGTTTTATCAGCTCGATGAGCTCTGCCGGGTGGTGAACCGGTCGGCCGCGATTCTGCAGGTGCCCATCGACCAGGGCGGGGCGACCGAGATTGCCCGGCGTTCCCGGGGCACGCCGCGCATCGCCAACCGCATCCTGCGGCGGGTGCGTGATTTTGCCCAGGTCCAGGCCCAGGGCGTGATTACCGAATCGGTTGCCGCCGACGCCCTCCAGCTTGAAGGGATTGACCGGCAGGGATTGATGAGCCTGGACCGCAAATTTCTGCAGACCATCATCCACTTTTACAAGGGCGGCCCGGTGGGCCTTGAGGCCATCGCCGCCACCCTCCAGGAAGAGTCGGACACGCTGGTGGACATGGTCGAGCCGTTCCTGCTGAAGATAGGATTTTTAAACCGCACCTCCGCCGGCCGGAAGGCCACCGAGCGTGCCTATCAGCATCTGGGCATTGAAACCGCACTGTTTGAGAAAAAACTCTTTTAGCCCGCCTGTCTGACGATCATTCCTCAACCGCAGGGACGCGACGTTGCTTCATCATTCACCACTGCATGAAACAATTTGACTTTGCCACGGCAAGTTTGTTACCCTTTCGCAATTGTAGCGACGCCTGAGAATTGGTGCGTCACAAGCGCCCTCACCACAGAGGATCCACGTATGCCGGTAAGAAAGAAAGCAGGCGGCAGCAAAAGCATCAAGGATAAGGTGATATTCAAGCCCCGCCTGGTCTGGGACGCCTTGCCGCCGCGGGAAAAGAAAGAGGTCCACCCGTTTGCCGAGGATTACAAGGATTTTTTGAACCGGGCAAAAACCGAGCGGGAGGCGGTGCATGAAATAGAGAGGCGCGCCCTGGCGTGCGGCTTCAAGGCGGGTGACCGCAACGGGCCGCTTGAAAAGGTTTACAAGGTCCACCGGCGCAAAGCCATAGGACTGGCGGCCATGGGGAAACGGCCGCTTAAGGAGGGAATTAAAATCCTGGTTTCCCATATCGACGCGCCCCGGCTGGATTTGAAGCAGAATCCCCTCTATGAAGAGGTCGATCTGGCCATGTGCAAGACGCACTATTACGGGGGCATCAAAAAGTACCAGTGGGTATGCCGCCCCCTGGCCCTGCACGGGAAGATCATCCGGCAGGACGGGAGCGAGCTTGACCTCACCATAGGCGAGAGCGAAACGGACCCGGTGTTTACCGTGGCTGATTTGCTCCCGCACCTCGCCTATAAGGTTCAGTATGAAAAGAAACTGAACGAGGCCATCGTGGGAGAGAAGCTCAATGCCCTGGCCGGGAGCATTCCCTATCCGGACAAGAAGGCGCAGGAGCGGGTCAAGCTGCAGCTGTTAGACTACCTCTATAAAACCCACAAGCTGGTTGAGGAAGACTTCATCAGCGCGGAGATCGAGCTGGTCCCCGCCGGCAATGCGCGGGACATCGGCCTGGACATGAGCATGATTGGCGCGTATGGGCAGGACGACCGTATCTGCGCCTACGGCAGTCTCGATGCAATATGCCGGCTGTCCAAACCCAAGACGACCGCACTGGCGCTCTTTCTGGACAAGGAGGAAATCGGCAGCGAGGGCAATACCGGCGCCAAGTCGCGGTTCCTTGAGGAAATGGTCGCCTCGCTGTTCCGGTGCAGGGGCGAGGCGGTGGATGACAGTGTGGTGCGGGAGACGCTGATGAATTCCCATGCCATTTCCGCCGACGTGAATGCCGCGCTTGACCCCGATTACCAGGAAGTGCATGAGAAGCGCAATGCCGCCCGGCTCGGCTACGGGGTCTGCATCAGCAAGTACACCGGGTCCGGCGGCAAGTACGCCTCAAGCGACGCCAATGCCGAATACGTGGGCACCATTCGCAGGCTGTTTAACCGGCATGGCGTGATCTGGCAGGCGGGCGAGCTGGGGAAGGTCGATGAGGGCGGCGGGGGGACGGTGGCAAAGTTCCTGGCCAGCTACGGCATGGAGATCATCGACTGCGGAACGGCCCTTTTAAGCATGCACTCACCGTTTGAAATTGCCAGCAAGGCGGATGCCTTCATGACCGGCAAGGCATACCGGGTCTTTCTCAGAGAGGATTTGCCATAACCATGAATTGTGTTTTTGGACCGGTGCGATCGCGCCGGCTCGGTTTTTCGCTGGGCGTGGATGTCATTCCCTACAAGGTCTGCAGCCTTGACTGTCCCTACTGTCAGCTGGGCAGGACCACGGTCAAGACGATTGATCGATCCCCTTACGGGGACGCGGATGTCGTCATTGCTGAATTGCGCCAGGTCCTTAAGGAAGAGCAGAACATTGACTATATAACCCTGTCCGGCTCGGGCGAACCGACCCTTTCATCACATCTCGGCGCCATCATCCGCCGCATCAAGGAGATCACGGCCATACCGGTGGCGGTTCTTACCAACGGAACCCTTCTTAACCGCGAAGAGGTGCGGGAGGAGCTGATCGCCGCCGACCTGGTGGTTCCCTCGCTTGACGCGGTGACTGATGATATTTTCCAGCTGGTGAATCGGCCGCACCACCATCTGACCGTCCAGCACATGCTTGCCGGCCTGGAGGCGTTCAGGAAAATGTTCGGCGGGCAGCTCTGGCTTGAAATTATGCTGCTCAAAGGGGTCAATGACAGCGCGGAAGAACTCGCGAACATCAAAAAGGCCATTGCCCCGATTGCCTTCGAGCGGGTGCAGCTCAACACCCCGGTGCGTCCCGCCTGGGACAGCAGCATTACGCCGCTCTCCGCGGCTGAACTTGAACGCATCCGCGAGCAGATGGGGCCGCACTGCGAGGTGATCGCCGGCGGCCGGCACCGGCAGCAGCGCGCCGGATCCGATATTGATGACAGGATTATCAGCATGATCCGCCGGCGGCCGCTGAATCTCCCGGACATCGCCGATGCCCTGGGCATGCCCCCGGCCATGGTGAGCAAGCACCTGGCGCACCTGGAGGAGCAGGGCAGACTTGCCACGCGCCGGTACGGGAGTGATCTCTTTTATCAGATGACACGGTGAGCGGGTGTGATCGCAACCAGGTTGAGGAACGCATGATTTTTTTAAAGACCGAACAGGAAATCATCACCATGCAGCGCTGTAACCGCATTGTAGCGCAGGTCCTGAAGGAACTGGCGGCAATGGCGCAGCCCGGCGTAACCACCAGGGATCTCAACCACCGGGCCGATGAGCTGCTGGCCGTGTATGGCGGCGAGCCCGCGTTTAAGGGCTACCGGGGGTATCCGGCCAGCGTGTGCACCTCGATCAACGAGCAGATCGTGCACGGCATTCCCGACGGACGAAAGCTGAAGGAGGGGGATATCATCAGCCTTGACTTCGGGGTCAAACTTAATGGCTTCTTCGGCGATGCGGCGGTCACCATCCCGGTGGGCGAGATAGGGAACAAGGCCAAGGAATTGCTCGCGGTCACCGAGCAGTCCCTCTACAAGGGCATTGAACAGGCACTGGTGGGCAACCGCCTCTCCGACATTTGCCAGGCAATCCAGGCATGGGTGGAGGGTCGTGGATTTTCCGTGGTCAGGGACTTTGTGGGGCACGGCATCGGGATGTCCCTGCACGAAGAGCCACAGGTTCCCAACTACGGCATCCCCGTGCCCAACCCCCGGTTGCAGGAAGGCATGGTGCTGGCCATAGAGCCGATGGTCAATGAAGGAACCCATGAAATGAGAATCCTCCCTGATGGTTGGACGGCGGTGACCGGCGATGGCAGGCTGTCCGCCCATTTCGAGCATACCATCGCCATTACCGGGAGCGGCCCGCTCATTTTGAGCGCACTGTGAGTAAAGCGAAAGGGAAAGAAGCATGGCACTGCGTGACGTTGTAACCTATCCCCATCCGCTGCTGCGCAAGCGATCGCAGAAGGTTGAAGCGGTTACCGAAGAGGTGCGCCGGCTGATTGACGATATGGCGGAAACCATGTACGCCCATCGCGGCGTCGGACTGGCCGCGGTGCAGATCGGCGTCCATCAGCGGGTCATCACCATCGACGTCGGGGAGGGGTTGCTGGCGCTGATCAACCCCGAGGTGCTGGAGCGCAGCGGGGAAACCCAGATGGAAGAAGGCTGCCTCTGCCTGCCCGGGGTGATCGTCGAGGTGGACCGAAGCGAACGGGTAACCGTACGCGGCCTCAACGAGTATGGCGAAGAGGTGACGATGCCGGCGGAAGGTCTGCTGGCGCGCGCCCTGCAGCACGAAATAGAGCATTTGGACGGCATCCTCATTGTGGACAAGGTGTCCCGGCTCAAGCGCGAGCTGCTCACCGGCAAACTGCGCAAGGAAGCCAAAGAGCGCGCAGCGGTGAAAAAAGCCTGACGCCAGAAATGAGCTGCGAAGTTTATAATGCTGTAACCACGATGATCACGAAGAAAGAATGGGTAGGGGCAAGCCCCTGTGCTTGCCCTGTGATATGTGGGCAGACACAGGGTCCTGCCCC
>CAZWCD010000124.1:5395-7736 GCA_964632275.1 uncultured Thermodesulfobacteriota bacterium | reverse complement strand
CGAGGTAATCTTTCCAAAGTATTTCATGAGCACGGCACCGCCCTCGTGTGCGGCCTTGAGGGCGGTTTGCTTGATATCGGCTTCCATGTTGTGCGGCAGTCTCCTTTGGTTAAGTAACGCTCAAAGTTTAATTATCAATGATGATAGGTAAAAGTCAAAATATTTGTATGCTATGCTGGCAGCTTTGGATAGAGGTGCATAGGTTTGTGAATGTCTCGCCATACCGTGGCGAATATTTAACCATCAAATGGCTAGATGTTAACCACGATAATAACTAGGAAACCATTACTAACTTGGTTCTGTAGGAGCGCATTCATGCGCGACATGTAAGCGGCTTAAAGCCGCTCCTACCGTTTCCGGCAAGGCAATGAGAATATCGACTTCCATCTTTTGGTTGACAGTGAAAATTGATTTTCCTATACTTCTTCTCGCTGTTTTTCTCTTATGAATTAAGGTTAAAGTTTTTTTTGAAGATAGACGATTATAGTACATGATTGGCTGTGGTAACACGTGTTTCCTTATTTCCGGACAGTGAAACAGGTATGAAAACAACGCTTCACAGATGGATGGAGTTTTCTGCACCCTGTGCTGTTGTACTGCTCCTATGCTGCCTTTCTTTTTCCGTCCATGCCGGAGGGGGCATATATAGGTACGTGGACCGGAACGGCACCATCCATTATACCAATGTGCCCACCAATTCCCGCTACAAGCTGATCAGCGAAGATCCGGACACCTATTCCACAGTGGAAAGCTCCCGCTTTGACGGGCTTATCAAAGAGATTGCCTACCGCCACGAAGTCAAACCGGCCCTGGTTAAAGCAGTTATAAAGGCGGAATCCGGTTTTGACCCTGATGCGGTTTCCAAAAAAGGCGCGCAGGGCCTGATGCAGCTTATGCCCGAAACCAGCAGTGACATGGAGGTGTATGATCCCTTCCGTCCCCGGGACAACATCAACGGCGGGGTTAAATTTTTAAAGCGGCTCATGGAGCGCTTTGACAATGACCTCCCCCTTACCCTGGCAGCGTACAATGCCGGGCCGGAGGCCGTCGCAAAATATGATGGTATTCCGCCCTATGAGGAAACCCAGCACTACGTGAAAAAAGTCCTCATGTACTATGACCGCTATCTCCGGGAACTCTAGCGGCTGCTGCAAATATTTTTTCAACAACCTTCTAGACCCCGCCTGAAAGCCCATATCCATGCCGGAACCTCTCGTTGCCGTGACCCGTGGAGATTTGATTGAATCAGTCCATCGCGGCCACATCGTGGTGACCGACGGGAGCGGCGCCATCCTTTTTCGCCTCGGTGATCCATCGTTCAACCTCTGCCTGCGGAGCTGCGCCAAGCCGCTGCAGGCCCTGCCGGTTATTTCTACCGGCGCCGCGGACCGATACCGTCTCACGCCCGCTGAACTGGCGGTGATGTGC
Organism: uncultured Thermodesulfobacteriota bacterium; assembly: GCA_964632275.1. Classification (GTDB taxonomy): domain Bacteria; phylum Desulfobacterota; class WTBG01; order WTBG01; family WTBG01; genus CAZWCD01. The sequence continues at coordinate 6,308 of CAZWCD010000124.1, read as the reverse complement.
GGGTCCTTAAACGGCCAGGACTTTCAGGTTGCAGCCATCCGCTCCATCCTGGATAAGATCGGCGCTGCGGAGGGGCATCTCAAGTGCGGCATTCACCAGCCGTCGCACCGGCAGACCGCCCAGCAACTGAAGGACAAGGGAAACACGGCCACCCCCCTGCATAATAACTGCGCGGGCAAGCACGCGGCCATGCTCACCCTGTGCGCCCATCACGGCTGGCCCTTTGATGAGTACATCAGCATGCAGCATCCGGTGCAGCGCCTCATTCGGGACACGATTGCTTCCCTGACCGGGGTTCCCGCGCCTGCAATCGGCACGGGCATTGACGGGTGCGGCGTTCCGGTTTTCTTTCTTCCCCTTGCCGGCCTGGCCAGGGCATATGCCCGGCTTGCTTCGGCGGTTGATCCGCACATGACCCGGCTGATGAATGCGGCGCTCTCCCATCCGGAAATGATTGCCGGTGATGAACGGGTGTGTACCGACATCATGCGGACGCTTCATAAAAAGGTGTTTGCCAAGACCGGCGCTGAAGGAGGCTATGCCCTGGGCCTGATGGAGAAGGGATGGGGCGTGGCCATCAAGATCGAGGACGGCAGCCAACGGGCGCTCAGCCCCGCCGTACTCGAAACGCTCAGCCAGCTGGGTATGCTGAGCGAAGACGAAGCGGTGCGGCCCTATCACCTCGCGCCAATTTACAACCACCGCAAGGAAGTCGTCGGCGAGATCAGGGCCTGCTTCCGGCTGACGGAGTGAGCGGCTATTAATTCATTGCAAAAGCGCCATGGAATATATATAATGCGCCGATGACAGGCGGTGAATAATTATTCGTGCACAATAACCATTTGCAAGGAGGATGATATCCATGACTGATGAAAGAGAAGAGAGAGAAGGTTCCCGGTCGCTGTTCATCTTT
>CAZWCD010000124.1:0-5295 GCA_964632275.1 uncultured Thermodesulfobacteriota bacterium | reverse complement strand
AAAAAGGCCATTGAGGAAGAGAAGAAAAAGATCGAGAGGCACCAGGCTGAATGAGTGCCGTTGACCAGAGCAGTCAGTGCGCCCTCCCTGCATCGGGCGGCATGGAAAAGGTCCGGATCGTCATTAAAAAATTGCCGGGCAGCGAAGACATTCCCCTGCCGCGCTACATGACCCCGCACGCTTCAGGCATGGATATTCACGCGGCGGTCACCGAAGACGCCGTGCTCAACCCGGGAGAGATAAAGCTGATTCCCACCGGCCTCAGCATTGCCCTTCCCGAGGGTTTTGAAGGGCAGGTGCGGCCGCGCAGCGGGCTTGCCCTGCGGCACGGGGTCAGCGTGCTCAACACGCCGGGCACCATTGACGCGGACTACCGCGGAGAGGTGGGAATCATACTTATCAATTTAGGCAAGGACCCGTTTGTGGTGAAGCGGGGCGACCGCATCGCGCAGCTGATCGTCAACAAGGTGTTCCATGCGCATCTGGATGTCGCCGCTGATTTGTCCGGTACCACACGGAATGAAGGGGGGTTCGGTCACAGCGGCATATAATCAAGAGGAATGTATCACGCTGCCCCTATCTTCCTGAAGGTGTTTTCTTGATGACGCAACTCCGATGGATCCGCAGCAGATAGGGGCGGTTCTTTGCTGCAGTGAAGGCGGATTGCGTTGCATCCTCCGGAGCTCATACGGCGCCGGCATACAAAAAAGGCGATGGGGAAGGATAAGCACAATTCACCGATGAAACGGCTCGGTTATTTTCTGGGCAGGATGCTTGTTTCCCTCTGTCTTGTGCTGGGGCGCTCCCTTCCTCTTTCCTGGCTCTACCGGCTCTCGGCAGTGCTGGGCAGGCTGGGCTTCTATCTGATGGGGAAGCGCCGGAAGATTGTGTACCGGAATCTGCAGCTGGCCTTGAGCGCTGCAGGGTGCCAAGACGGCTACCGGTCGATTGCCAGGGCCGCATTTTGCGACTCGGTAAAAAACGCGCTGGAGGTGTCCAAGCTGATTTGTTCCGGCCCTTCCTATGCGAAGCGAATCATGAGCATTGAGGGCCGCGAGCACCTGGAAAAGGCGCTGGGTCAGGGGAGGGGTGTGGTGGCGGTGAGCGCCCACATGGGGAACTTCCCGCTTATCGGGCCCCGGCTTATTGCCGAGGGCTACCGCTTTGCGCTTATGCTGCGCGATCCCAGGGACAGCAAGCTGGCAGCCACCCTGGCGGATATGAGGAAGGAGCTAGGCATCGAGTCAATACCGGTTGATCCCCGCAGGACCTGCATCGCCGAGTCCCTGAAATGCCTCAAGCGCAACGGCATTCTGTTTCTTCAGATCGACCAGAATGCCTCGTCCCGTGATGTGTGGGTTGATTTCTTCGGCTGGGAGGTGCCCACCTTCAAAGGGCCGGTGGTTTTCAGCCAGCGGACCGGGGCTCCGTTGATTCCTTTGTTTACCGTGCGTGATGCGCCGGATCACCACCGTCTCATCATTGCCCCGCCGTTCGCCATCGAAGACACAGGCGACCGGGAGCAGGACATTGTCATCACGACGGCGAAGCTTACCAAGCTTATTGAATCATACATACGGCAGTACCCGACGCAATGGTGGTGGTTTCACCGGCGCTGGAAGAAGGCCAGACGATGCACGGAGCCGCCTCTTTCCGCAGCCGCTTGCAGCATGCCGCCCTCCCTGCATTGAACATGACGCTCAACGGGTAAAGGAGCACCATGGTGGAAGATGCCAAGCAGGACCTCAAAGACAGTGCCGCTCCGGCCGGCGGGCACGACGGTGAGAAGGAGGAGGCGGCCATACCGGCACGGCTCCTGATCATCGATGATGATGAATCGGTGAGGCTGTTGCTCCAGGACCTGCTGGAGGAGACGGGCTACGCGGTGCGCACGGCAAAAAGCGGCGAAGAGGCACTGCAGATGATCCGGGTCGCCACCTATGACATCATCATCACCGACCTCAGGCTGAGCGGGATGCACGGTCTCGAGGTGGTGAAGGAGGTCAAGGCCATCGATCCGGGCATCGATGTCATCGTCATGACCGGCTACGCGTCGGTCAATTCGGCGGTGGAGTCCATGAAGGCGGGCGCCATCGATTACATCACCAAGCCGTTCAACAGCGATCACATCAAGATGGTGGTGCAAAAGAGCATGGACCGGCGCGAATACCAGCGCCTGGCGCAGGAGCGGGAATTTTACAAGGTGCTCTCCAGCATCGACGGCCTCACCGAGCTCTACAACTACCGCTACATGCACCAGTACCTCAAGGTGGAGCTTGAGCGGGAGAAGCGCTATAAGCGGCACCTTTCCCTGCTCATGGTGGACATTGATGATTTCAAGAATTACAACGACCTCTACGGCCACATGGTGGGCGACCTGGTGCTGCGAAAGCTGGCTTCCATCCTGCGCAACGCCACCCGGGGGTGCGACGTCATCTGCCGGTATGGCGGCGAGGAGTTTGCCATCATGCTCCCGGAAACCAGCAAGGAGGAGGCGGTCATCGTATGCGAACGAATCAGGAGGTCGGTTGCCATGACGCCGATGGTCGATGAAAAGGAAAACACCGTGGGAACCATCAGCGTCACCATCGGCCTGGCATCGTTTCCCGAGGATGCCGACAACAAGGACGATTTGATCGACAACGCGGACAAGGCGATGTATCAGGGGAAGCGGGCGGGTAAAAACTGCATCTTTTTATTCGGCGCCGACGGAAAATACCAGCCGGCGCCCGACGGCGGTTCAACCTAATCACGACAGGGATACTGGATGTGCGGCATCATCGGTTATGTGGGTGAGCGGCAGGCCTCTCCGATTCTTCTTGAGGGCCTGAAGCGTCTGGAATACCGGGGATACGATTCCGCGGGCATCGCGGTGAGGGGCGCGGATACCATACAGATCAGGCGCAACCAGGGAAAACTGGAGAGGCTGGAGGGGCTGCTCAGGGAGAACCCCCTGCAGGGCACGGTCGGCATCGGTCATACGCGATGGGCAACCCACGGCAAGCCGTCGGAGACCAACGCCCACCCGCACAAGGCCGGGAGTGTGGTCGTGGTCCACAACGGCATCATCGAGAACTATCTTGAGCTCAAGGGGATGCTGCAAAAAGCGGGGCACAGCTTCAAATCCGAGACGGACACGGAAGTGATTGCGCACCTCATCCAGAGCTTTCTCTTCAAGGGCGACGGCTTTGAGCAGGCGGTGCGCAACGCGCTGAAGCGGGTCAAGGGCTCGTACGCGGTCGGGATCATGCATGAAGGAGAGCCTTCCACGCTGATTGCCGCGCGCTCTGAAAGCCCGCTGGTGCTGGGGCTCGGCGAGCGCGAATGGTTTGTCGCCTCTGATGTTCCCGCCTTTCTGCCCTATACCCGGAAGGTGATTTTTCTTGAAGACGGTGAAGTGGCCGTCCTGAGCCGGAAGGGCGTCGAGCTTTCGACCCTGCCCGGCGCCGCGGTGAAACGGGCGGCCGCCACCATCGACTGGAGCCCGGCCATGGCGGAGAAGGGCGGGTTCAAGCATTTCATGCTCAAGGAGATTTTCGAGCAGCCGCGGGCGACCATCGATACCTTCAGGGGAAGGACCGACGAGGAAAAGGGACGGGTGTTCCTGGAGGGGTGCACTTTTACTCCAGCCGAGATCAGGGGCATCGAAAAGGTTGTCATCGTCGGCTGCGGCACATCCTGGCATGCGGCCACGGTGGGCAAATTCATGATTGAGGACCTGTGCCGTATCCCGGTTGAAGTGGACCTGGGATCGGAGTTCAGGTACCGGGACCCGCTGATCAACAGCCGGACCCTTATCATACCAATCAGCCAGTCAGGCGAAACCGCGGACACGCTTGCCGGCCTGCGCGAAGGATTGAAGAAAAAGGCCCGCATCATCTCCATCTGCAACGTGGTGGGGAGCAGCATGGTGCGGCAGTCCCACGGCGTCATCTACACCCATGCCGGGCCGGAGATCGGCGTTGCCTCCACCAAGGCATTTACCGCCCAGCTGGTGGCGCTCTACCTGCTCGCCCTCTACCTGGGAAAGCAGACGCGGCGCATCACCACCGAAAGGATGCGGGACCTGATCAAGGACCTGGTGCGGCTGCCCCTGCAGATCGAGGCCATACTCAAGCAGGACCATCTCATCAAATCGATCGGCCATCGCTACATGGCCTATCGCGATTTCCTCTACCTGGGCAGGGGGATCAACTACCCCATCGCCCTGGAAGGCGCCCTCAAGCTCAAGGAGATTTCCTACATTCATGCCGAGGGCTACCCGGCGGGAGAGATGAAGCATGGCCCCATCGCGCTGATCGATGAGCACATGCCGGTGGTGGTGCTGGCTTCCAAGGGGATCACCTTTGACAAGATGCTGAGCAATGTGGAGGAAGTGAAGGCGCGGGGAGGGAAAATCATCGCCGTTACCTCGAAGGTCACGGAGGACATCACCGCCCGGGCCGACACCATATTCACGGTTCCTGAAAACAATGCCTATCTGACGCCGATTCTTTTTGCGGTTCCGCTGCAGCTGCTGGCCTATCACATTGCCGAGCTCAAAGGAACCGATATTGACCAGCCCCGGAACCTGGCAAAAAGCGTCACCGTGGAATGAGCTTCCATCAGCACAAGGATAAGCAGAAGAGGGCTTCATGTCCGCCGGGCACGAAGCCCTCTTTTACTTGAGGCTCAGGGAGGCCCCATTATTTTTATTTGTTTTATTAAAAAGAATGTGGTAAAAGGGCTGCCTTCAAGCGGCAGCTTATTTTTAATCAGGAGTGTTTATGAACCCCCTAGCTGAAGAATTGAACAGCCAGTTGATGAGGGATAACCCCGCGATCCCGGACATGCTTTCGACACGGGGGAAAAGGCTCTTCTTCCCCAAAGGCATCCTGACCCAGAGCGCCGAGGCAAAGGTCAAGGCAAAGAAATTCAACGCCACCATCGGCATCGCCACCGAGAACGGCGTGGCCATGCACCTGCCCTGCATCAGGAAGTATGTAGACCCGATTGCTCCCAATGATGCCTTTACCTACGCTCCCGCCTCCGGCAAGCCGGAGCTGCGCAGCCGATGGCAGGAGAAATTGCTTGCCGACAACCCGGGCCTGAAAGGAAAGCAGTTCAGCGTGCCGGTGGTCACCAATGCCATCACCCATGGGCTGAGCCTGGTGGGCGACCTGTTTGTCGATCCGGGGGATGTGATTGTGCTGCCCGACAAGCTCTGGGGCAATTACCGGCTCATTTTTGGCGAGCGTTTGGGCGCAACCTTTAAAACATTTCCCCTGTACAATGAGAAAAACGGGTTCAATGGCG
>CAZWCD010000123.1:0-7785 GCA_964632275.1 uncultured Thermodesulfobacteriota bacterium | reverse complement strand
ATGGTGCATCATCAAGGTGAGCATCGGACGTTTCCACGGCGCAATCATGCACCGAAGCCTCGATGGGCGGAAGGTCGAGCTGCAGGTCCGGGAGCGGGAAGGTTTGCAGGAACGTACGGGAAGGGAAGGGGATGCCAACGGCGGTGTCTCCCGCAATGCGTACCTGGCAGGCCAGGCGATACCCGTCGGCCAGATCCGCGGCGGCGAGCTGCTGTTGCTCTTCGGCAGTGGGCGATTGCATGTCTCCCGAGCGTATCCTGACCCGGCAGCGGCCGCAGGTGCCGTTTCCCCCGCAGGAAGAGTGCAGCATCATGCCTGCCCGGCGTGCCGCCTCAATAAGAGGGGTTCCCTCCTGGCAGATGACCGTGAGACCGGCAGGGGTGAAGGTGACCGTGCAGGGCATGATGGCGCGCTAAAAAATCTTGTAGAGGGGGTGTTCCCGGCTGGCGGGCCGCACGCCGCGCAGCCTGCCCCCGTAGGCAAGCAGCGCATCGGTTGCGGCGCACGCGGGATAGGCCCAGGGCGCAAAGCGCATGGGGCCGTACAGGAGGAAGTCCGCCCCCATAAGCCGGGTTGCGGTAAACACCGCCGCGGCGGCGGCCTGAAAGGCCGATTCCCCTTGGCCGCGCATCTTCTCCCACTGCAGCAGGGCATTGGAGGGAGCGCACCCCGCCGGGTAGCCCAGCTCCTCTTTGATCAGCTCGATGGCCTGCGCCGTCCAGCTGATGCTGGGAACGTCCAGCACGCCGGGGTCGATCAGCGGCTGTTCAATGCCGGCCCGCACGGCCGCGGGCAGCAGTTTATCCTTGAGCAGCCCGAGGCGGTCCGCCGGCTTGATCGCCCGGGTGCTGAAGGCCAGGATGATGGCGCTTTTGACCCCGCATTCCCTGATGCATCCCAGCTCCTCTTCGGTGAAGTCTTCACCGATGGAGTTGTAAATCAGCCGGCTGATCACCGGACTTCCGGCAAAATGGCGCAGCGCTTGCAGCCGCGCCTTCTGTGAGGGGGAGTCGACCAGGATGGGGGCGTCGGTATGGTCGGCAATGAAGCGGATGTAGCTGATCAGCGCCTCACCGGTTTCACCGATGGGGTCGATGATGCGCGGGTTGCCGGTGGTGCGGCATGCCGCTGCCTCGCGTTCGAGCAGCTGAAGCGCCTTCCCGGCATCGAAGGCTCCCGTGGCCGGGTCGGTGACGATCCGGTGCCGGCTGAAGAAAATGCTTCCCATGAGCACGGTCGGCCATTCCCCCGGCTGTCCGCCGATGGTCACGCCGGCAATGGAATATGCCTTTTGTTCTGCGGAGAATTTTTTCATCCGTGTCTGTTCGCTTTAGCTGACTGGTAACCCCCGGCCACCGGACATGGTGTCGATGTATTCCCGCAGCGACTCCCGCTCAGGTACGACAACCTCGATTTCATCCGGATCCGCTCCCGGCGCCAGGCGGCCGCAGGCGCGGGTCGCCGCAACCGCCGCGTGAATGTGGCGGGGAGGCGTGTCGGCCGGGATGTTGGCAAGCACAATGGCCAGGTTGTGGGCCCCGCCCAGCGCCTTGATAAAGCGTTTGACCGCCCCAATAATCCGTTCCGGGGGTCCGTCTCTGAGCAGACGCGCGTTGAGGTTGGCCATGATCGATGCGCGTATTCCCTTGTCCTGGTATGTGTGCAGGTATTCCACGACCGGCTCCAGCGGATATTCGTGCCAGCGTCCCATGCCCAGGATGAGCATGGGCGTGTTCAGCAGGAGTTTCTGCTGGATGGCGAAGCATCGATGAAGGATCTGCTTGTCAAACTTTTCGATCCGCTCCTCGCAGTAATCGCCGCCGCCTCCCGCCGCCATGGTAATGAGGCCGAAGTCGGTGCATTTCTTAAACAGGCGCTGCGCATAGGGCACGACCCACTGCTCGGTGAGATCGGGGGTGAGGTTGGGAAAAACCGCCCAGGCATCGGCGCCGGTGGCCGCCTTGATCCCGCAGTATTTTTTCTGTACTTTGAGATAGGAGGTGAGGACTTCGTCGACCAGGAAACCGAAGAGATCATGGGCAAACCCGGGATCCTTGCGCAGGTCCCGTATCAGCTTCGGGTAGGTTCGCAGCGAAACCGCCAGGCTGAAGGGTGCGCTGAACTTGCCGGTGGCGAATCCCATGTCGGCATTCATCCTGATGACCTCGAGGATGAAAGGAATGCGCGCCGCATGGTGCCAGTCCGGCACTTTAATCTTCTTCAGGTCGCCGGGTTTCCGGATCAGGGGTTCGCGGGAATCAATGTCGGGCATGGCATGCTCGCTGTGAATCATCTTCTGCCCCAGGGCTTCCGCCTCGTAATTGTAGGTGTCTCCCCCGCCGGTGGCGGCATCAAGGCCATAGTAGGCGGAAACTGCCGCTATGGCGGCGATGTGCGTCTTCGCGTCGGAGTAAAATTTCTGCGCCGGCACGCCGGCAAGAAACATGGCATGATCGTACATCTGCGCCATGACCGGGATGGGGTTCTGTGCCGCGGAGGCGCCTGCCATCCACCAGGTCCTCGGGTCGGCGGGGTCGGGCTGCACCCCTTGCCGCAGCTTCGGGGTGAGCAGCGACGGGCCGCTCCCGGTCCGCATGGTGCTGAGGCGGATGAGCAGCGGCAGCGATGACCTGATGAGCATGCCCTTCATACCCATGTTATTTCTCCATCAGCGAACGTGCCTTTTCGACCGCGTCCAGCGCGTCTTTTCCCCAGGCGTCCGCGCCGACCTCGTCGGCAAAGGACTGGGTGGTGGGAACGCCGCCGACCATCACCTTGATCCCGCCGCGCAGGCCGCTGTCGATCAGCCCCTGCATCACCTCGCGCAGCTCGAGCATGGTGGTGGTCATGTAGCAGCCGACCCCGAGGATGTCGGGCTTGAGCTCCTTCACCTTCTCAATGAAGGTGGGGGTGGGTACATCAACCCCCAGGTCGATCACCTCGAACCCCGCCCCGGTGAGCATTGCCGCGACAATGTTTTTCCCCAGGTCATGCATGTCGCCGGCAACCACACCCATGACATATCGTCCCCGGCTGTCTGCGGCAAGGGCGGCAAGCTGCGGCGCCACCACGTCCATTGCCGCCTTGAAGGCCTCGGTGCTCAGCACCACGTCGGGCATGAAGTAGACATTCTCCTTCCACAGCTCGCCGGTCCGTTCGATGCCGGGCACGATGGCCTCTTTGACAACTGCAAGGGGATTAGTTCCCTCTCGCAGGGCAGCGCCCGCATGCGCCTGGGCGGCATCTTCATCGCCGTCAATGATCGCCTGCTTTACTTGTTCCAGGATGGTGGCCACGCGCATACCTCCAATCATGAAAGCGGATTATATGCTTACGAAGTCATGGCCGGGCATGGACCTGCGGTTGGCGGGATTTCCTCCCGCATATGCATGATGTCGGTAGAAGCGGCTTTGAGCCGCGACTGCATCGCGCATGAATATACTCCTACCACCGCATATTCCCATAGGTACGGATGCATGGTTGGTTATGCCAAGCGATTACAGTTGTTTATCACAGGTTTGCCATCAGGTCAAAAGATTATGGCAAACCCGATAGGTTGTAGCGCGGTGAATACCGAGACTATGGTTGATAGATATGGGGGTCGGGTTCAGTATAGCGACGCTGCTTTTCACGGCATGAGGCAAGAAAATCCATGTCAATGGTCCCGGTTGCCAATCCTTGATTGCTGCCTTTTATACATGCCATGATCGCTCCATCGGGGCCGACGATTGACGATCCGCCTCCAAACCATATCCGGTGCAATTTCCCGTTTATCCTGGCGGTTTCGCGGGAAGGAACGGCGGAGAGCCAGTAGACGCCGTTGGTGTAGGCAAGTGATTGGCATATGGCCTGGTACGGCGGATAGCCGGGGTCGGCGTGCTGGGCGGTGGGGTGGAGGATGATGTCAGCGCCTTTTCTGGTCAGGGTTCGTGTTGCTTCGGGGATGAGAAACTCGGTTTCCACCAGGCAGCCCACGTTTCCGAACGGCGTTTCTGCCACCGGAAGGATGGCATTACGGCCAAAGTGATCGGTATATTCTTTATGGAAGTCTTTGAGCAGGGTGATGCCGGCGGAGGTGGGCGCCTGTGTCTTGGGTGATCGCAGGATGATTCCCGAAGGTCCGAGCATGAAGCCCGTGTGAAAATACCGCCCGGGAAATGCGCTTATTTTTTCGACGCAGGAAGAGACAAGATAGCAGTTGTGTGTGGCGCACAATTGTTGCAAAGGCGCCAGCCGCGGGTCACGTGCAAGGAGGTTCACCGCAATTGCCTCCCGGTCAATGCGGGGCGTGATGCCGAGTTCCTGCAGCACCGCGCCGATACCGGTGAGGCAGAGGACCGGGAGCACGATAATCTGAGGGATGATACCGGCAGCGGCAATATGTTTTTCCACGGTCCGGGCGGTTCGTTCGGCGTTGCGTTCAATCACCTCGCCGGTGACCCCGCTGTCACCAAATCCATGGAGCGGCATTTGAACGACCGCTGCTGCGGTCAGGCTGTTTGTTGCGCACCCATCTCTCATCGGCCCGCCGGACTCATTGTTTTCAATACGTGCCTGCATTCAATGGTCGCGTATTCATGCGGAAGTCAGTGTATCCTGAGCAGAAAAAAGAGGCAATAAAAAACCGGGGGAACCAAACCGTATCAAGGTTAGATTCCCCCGGCGGGTAGTGCGATGGGTCAGCTTAATAGCCGTGCTTCTGGAGGTTTTCCAGTGTGAAGGTGCTTCGCTCAAAGTTCACGCCAAAATTCTGCACTGCTATTGCGATCGTGGAGTGTATCCTCTGCACGTCAATCATCTGGTTGCCGTTAAAATGCCCAAATTGGACTCCATTATAGCCTTTGCCAACATAGCCCATCTGGTCCAGCACCTTCCATAAACTCCCCCGTCGATCGTACCTCTCGGAATAGAGCATCTGCCAGCTTTCAGGATCGAGATACCAGATGCACTTGGAGTAAAAGAAATTGGGATCCCTGCTCACCGCCTCTATAAGGTGTGTTTTCACCCGTTCCCGCTGGGTTCCGTCGAAGATGCAATCACCCGGTGTGTGTACGAGTTTGGATACGTCGGTGTGACGCGCCATGAGCAGTTCCTTGCTCCCGAGGTACTTGTAGGTGTTTTCTCCGATGGCTCCGTCCCACCCCAGGTTATCATAGGCTGCATTATCACCGCCGCCCTTGGGGTCCTGCCGTTCGGTGGTGGAACTGCGCCGCACTCTCCTGATGGACGGTGTCCACATCCAGCGGTCATAGGCCTTGGTGCGGTCAGTGTAATGTATCTCAAGTATCCTCATGTCACGAACTTCCGGCGGATCAATCTGATCCATGAAGTAAGCCCGCCAGATCTTCTTGGGGTTGGGATCGTACTCCGGAACCGGCGGGGTGTCGGTTCGTCCGGCAAAGAAACACATCTCGTTGCGTATCAGGACGGACATGTCGTATTTGAGCCTGCCGTCAACCATGTGGCCTTTTTCTTCGCTCCTGTAAGTATCCCCGAAGCTCCGGGTCCTGAAATTGTGGGCCATCTCCACGGGATCCTTGGTGTCGGGAAAGGGAACACCCGCAACGTAGTTTGCAGCAAGCTCACCGTTGGTATCGACCTTGCACTGCCCGTAATACTGCTTGGTGAACTTGATGTTTCCCGGTGTGACCGGAACTTCACGGTAGGGAACGACTTCAAACCAGCTCTCGCCCCACTTGTCGGTTTCCTTCATCAGGGAGTAGAATGTTTCAGGCAGGAACTCCTTTACCTCATCAACAGTGGCACTGCTTATTTTCTTGCCGACCCAGTTCTTTTCCCACTGCTGGACCTTTGCGAGCTCCTCACCCTGGTAGCAGGGGACGGGATACTGGATCTCTGCCGCCATTCCTGCAAGGGGTGCCAGCAATAGACAGAGCATCCCGACCAGGGGCACAACCGTTTTGGCGAATCCACGCTTTAGCATAGTCAACCTCCCTTCCTCTCAGTTAGAATTCGTAGGTGACATCAAACAGCACATAATCTAAGTTCTGCGTACTTGTTCCGTAATCAATGTAGTTGATATAGCGCACCAGATAGGTCCAGTGGAACGTGGGCTTAAAGGCCAGGGTCGGTGCGTAGAAGCTTCTGCCATCGTCAAGGGCATGCGAGAGATAGATAGCAGGTAAAATCCTGCTGTTCCAGAAATCATAGGAGAGTGACTCGGTGATGGTAGCGGCAGTCTTTCTTGTCGGACCGTACGTAACCCAGGGGTAGATGTAGTCTTCCCGATGTTTGCCCGGTACACACTCGAAAAACAGCTGGGTGGAGGAAGAGATTTTCCGGTTGCGGTTCCAGGTTGAGAGCCAGGGGATTTGAATGTAGGTGTCCCAACCCATCACGGCGGCATAGCGGTTTTTTTCCACTACGTTGGGGGTGTAGCCGCGGTCGTTTTCTTTATCAAGTTCCGCCAAAAATTCCATGCGCCAGATGTTTCCGGACATATTGAGGGAGGGGACGCCGGGGAGAAGGGGAATCTGCTTGTTGACCGGCCGGTTAAAGGTAAAGCCGGTGGAGGTCTGATGGCCAAACATTTTGACGTCTTCATTCACCCTGCCCCTGCCGAAAAGCACCGGAAGCTGCGATGCAACTCCTTTTCCTTCCTTTATTACTGAATTGGGGCTGCGGTGGTAGAGGTAGAAAATGGTCCAGTCAAATCCCCAGGTGAGACCGCGTACCCTGAATCCCAGGGCGGGATCACTGTATCCCACTTCACGTGCAGTCCGGTAGTCCGGCAGAAAGAGTTCATTCGGGTTCTTCGTCTGATTCATCGATGGCGGATGACTCAGGTGATAGCCGGCAGGCCAGTTCCTGGTGGGTTGGAAATCGGGTATCACCAGAAATTCAAAAAACATATCCTGCCAGAAGTCAGGAGGGGTGATGGTTAACCGCCCCATCCACAACCCCTGCTTTGCCTCGTCAAAGTCTATCAAAACCGGGTTCAAATCGCCGCGGGCATCCAGGGGATTAACCACATCGGCCATGCGTTCAAAACTGGCTTCTCCCCATGATACAATCTGCTTTCCAACCCGTAACTGCCAGTTGGGGTTGGTTACCTCCATATACAGTTCCCGGCAAATATCCCTGAAGGTCTCGTAGTCCTTGACTTCGTCGATGCCGTGATTGCTCCCGTTGCTGCCCCACTGCAGATAGTTTCGATAACCGCTGTCGACATCCGCCGCCGCATCATAGAAGTTCTTAAACACGCTGTAGAAGGTGAGGTTGTAGTTGCTGTCTTTTATGGCATCCCATTTTGTCTCCAGCTTGAACGTGGTTCTAAAATTGAAGATGTCATAATCATAGACATCATAACGCTGCTTTCCGGTGGTTCTCATGAGCAGCTGTTCGGATATCTTCCCGTGAAAGACCAGATCCCCGTCCAGGTACGAATATTCGGCCTGGACGTCACTCCATGCCGCCAGAGCGGCCACACCTATGATGCATAGAAAAACCAACCTCATTCTCTGTTTCATCGTTCCCTCCTTTCGATATGCTGTCAACTCATGAGCGCTCAGCAACAATATGAATTAACATGCCGGGATTGAGGCGAATTGTGTGAGCCCCCAGGGCATGAGAACCGGATGTAAGCAGCTTCCATTGCTTTCCCTTACTTCCCCCCGGTAAGAAACTTTGGTTTGAAGAGCAGGACCAGCACCGGAACCATGAATATTGCCCCCACGCAGTTGAGGAAGAGGATTACCGCCAGCATTAATCCCATCTGCGCCTGGAACTTGAGCGGCGACAATACCCAGACCAGAAGCCCGGCAA
>CAZWCD010000122.1:0-7797 GCA_964632275.1 uncultured Thermodesulfobacteriota bacterium | reverse complement strand
CTTGCCTTTTTCTTTTTTCATAACGTGATTAACCATCTCAAGCATAAGGTCTGAGCCCTTCGCTGTGTCATTCTGAGCCCTTCGCTGTGTCATTCTGAGTGAAGCGAAGAATCTTCACTTGTCGCTCAGGATAAACTCCGTGAGAAATCAAAGAGAAACTGGATTCTGTTGTCAAGCCACAGAATGACCGTGAAAGTAAGGTTTTGTATTTTCTCCCCCTGTCGTTTCGAATCTTTCCCCCTGTCGTTTCAAACCCTCTCCCCAGTCATTTCGAACGAACGTGAGAAATCTTATACAATAAAACCATAGAAGATTTCTCAGTCGCCGCTGCGCAACTCCTTCGAAATGACAGACCGATGGCATCAGTCGTGCGCAACTCCATCGAAATGACAGACCGATGACATCAGTCGCTGTGCAACTCCATCGAAATGACAGGCATGGAGGGCCATGCGCTGTCATGGCCGCCAACAATAAACAGACGCAACGGAGTGCGTCCCTCCGTTCATTGCGGGAACCTGTTTCTTTTCCGGTCATTCCCCGGCGTGATCGGGGAATCCGGTTGTTTCATTTACAATGTGACCCTCCGCAATGGCTTAAGAATAAAGGAAAAGCGAGAGGGCTGTCAATAGTATTATGGAAGACCGGCCGCCCCCTTGCGCCTGCTTAAAAAAAATGTTACCTGATTGAGCAAAACGGCGTCACAGGGCGTATCGTCATTCCCGGAGAAATCTCAATGAAATTATGCAAGGGCAGGTCACAAAGCAGGGCGCAGTGGTGTTTCATTGCGGCGCTGGTGGCGCTGGCCATCGGCTGCGTGCCTTCGGATTCGTATCAGCTTGAGCCGCCCGCGCTCACCCCGGTTGATCAATTTTTTATCGCCAACAACAACGGGGTTCCGACCATACCCGCCGACTGGCGGCTGACGGTTGACGGGGAGGTTGCCTCCCCGCTCGAACTCACCATGGCATCGCTCATGAGCTATCCCGCGACGACGACCATGGCGACGCTGGTCTGCCTGGGCGACCCCTTTGATCCCCGGGTCCTGGCGGGAAATGCCGATTGGACCGGCGTGCCGCTCCGTGCGCTGCTTGAAGAGGCGAGCCCGCTCAGCGGGGCCCGGTCGGTTGTCTTCCATTGCATAGACGGTTACCGGGTAAGTTTCAGCCTGGCGGAGATTCTTCAGAGGGAAGATGATCTGCTGGCCTACCGCATGAACGGGGTGACGCTTCCCCTGCTGCAGGGCTATCCCCTGCGGCTGGTGCTGCCGGGCGACACCGGTGCTTCCTGGGTGCAGTGGCTGGAGCGGATTGAGGTAAGCGCCGCTCCGCCGCTGAACAGCTTTTCGCCCATACCCCTGCATGCCCAGTTCTTAAACCCCCGGGAGGGCGCCGTGCTGGCTGCCGGCCGCCATAGTATTTCCGGCATGGCGGTGGTCGGAGGCGGCGGGGAAATCAGCGGCGTCGATATCAGCTTCGACGGCGGGGCGACCTGGGCGCCGGCGCAGCTGCTGAGCACCTTTGTTCCCAATGCCTGGAAGCTGTGGGAGTTCACCTGGGAGTCTTCGGCGGGCGACTACGTGATCAGCGCCCGCGCCCGGGACAGCCGGGGCAACCTGCAGGGGAGCGCGGGCTTTTTTACCATAGCCGCCTTAAGCATCAGCGTGACCGTGGCGTCCGACAGTGACGGAGACGGGCTGACCGGTGCAATGGACAATTGTCCCGACCGGTACAATCCGGCACAGGAGGATTCCTATCCTCCCCAAAGCAACGGCATTGGAGACGCCTGCGAATGTGAAGGGGATTTTGATTGCGATGCCGACTGCGACGGGAGCGATGCGGTCCTGTTTAAATCTGATTATGGAAGAAGCGTCCTGGTCGATCCCTGCAGCGGCGACGATACCTGCGCGGGGGACTTTGACTGCGATCGGGACTGTGACGGCAGCGATGCCTCGGTGTTCAAAAGGGACTTCGGCAGAAGCGGGATCAACAATCCCTGCGCGTTCTGCGTGCCGGGAGCATGGTGCAAATACGGGCTGCCAGAGAATCATTTTGTGGGAGAGCCGTGGCTGAACAAGACCAGCCCCGATTTTCACGGCACAAGCCAACTGAGCTGCGCCGAATGCCACGATCCCGCTACCGAATGCACTGAGTGCCACTTCGGCCCTTCGGGCAGCAAATCACCCCCGGGCTGGACCCATGGGTCCTTTCGCCACGACTCGGTGACGGCGCAGGCATCCGTGTGCAACACCTGCCATGATCTCAACCGCAGCTACGGGAACGAGCCGCCCGGCTGCCACGACTGTCATTCGCCGTGATCATCCGCTGCATCGTTGCCTGTACATAATAAAGAGTGCTCCTGAAAAATCACCTTACGATCGATGGAGCCGCTGTGCAGGGTGCCGAGGTCCCCGCCCCTGTCATGACTCTGTAGGGGCACACCCATGTGTGTGCCCTTTGTTACGGCCACATGGAGGGCAGACATGCGGGTCTGCCCCGGCGAAAGCAATATGCAAGATTTCTCACGTTCGTTCGAAATGACAAAATAAAAAAGCGGCCGCTAGCCGCACTGGTTTTTGCCGCAGATGCAGTCCTCGCAGACCGCGTCTTCGTTGCCGCCCTTCTTTTCCGCATGCGCCCGGTTTATCTCCATGAGCAGCAGGGCATTGTCCGGCAGCATGGCGCCGCGGGCGACTGAAAGTCCGATCATGCCGTTATCTTTATAGCGGTGCAGGTCTTCCGCACTGCCTATGCCGCGCTCCTGTAATGCCAGTTCAAAATAGAGGCGATGGAGATCGGTCAGCACCCGCGGGTCAAACGATTCACCATAGCGCTCGACACACTGCGCAAGCAGCGCGGTCACGGCTGCCTCAACGCCGCCTTCCATTTGGGCTGCGATATCCTCGCCCGGGTCCGCGCCATCCCGTTTGATGCGGATGAGACGCGCGCTCACCCAGCCGTCACACTCCTCCCAGAAGCGGTTGCATCGTTCATCCAGGCTTAGCTCATCCATTGCGGCGCCCCGCGTTGCAGGTCCGGCGGTTTACGACCGCTTCCCGAACGGCTTCAGCTTTTTCAGGTTGACCTTGAGAAAGATCTTCCGGTTTATTTTCTTCAACCGCCGGTTCATCACCGCTTCCGGGACGTGATGGTCCATTTTGGAGGCGTCGCTCCCGGGACGGTCGGAATAGGCAAATGCCTGGATCAGGTTGAAGGGAACCTCATCGAGCAGCGTGAGATCCTGCTCAAAATCCTCCTCGGTCTCCCCGGGGAATCCGATGATAAACTGGTTCCAGATTTTCAAGGAGGGTACCTCCCTGCGAAGCGCGCTGATGCACTCGATATATTCTTCGCGGGTGTACGGGCGCCGCATCGCCTTGAGGATGCGGTTGCTTCCGGATTGTATGGGGGAGAAGACGGCGTCGATTTTGCCGGTCTGAAAGCAGGGAATGAGGCGGTCCCGGTACTTGATGAGCCAGTTCGCTTCCAGGTGGTAGATGTTGAGCATGTAATCGCCGTCTATTTTCAAAAGCTCCTCAACCAGGGTGGCGATGTCGGTGCCCAGGTCCTGCCCGTAGGCGCCGGTATCGTCGGCGGTGAGGATAAACCGCTGGTGGCCCGCCGCAAGGCCCGCCTTAAAGTCTTCCAGCACTTCAGGAAGCGGCTTGCTCTGCAGCCGGCCTTTGGCCGTCCTGATGGCGCAATATGAGCAATTGCCCAGGCAGCCCTCTCCCAGCACCAGGAAGTAGCTGTCCTGGTCGCCGGTGAGATCGGCGATCTCGAAGTTGGGAAGAATGTTCAGATCGGTATACTTGTTGGCGATCTTTCGGAGCTTGGTCACCTGGTGGACGATTTTTCGGTGCGGGAGCTGGCCGATGTCCTGCTCGGAAATGGTGTGCTGGTCCTTCCATTTTATGTCGCCCGCGCCGCCGATGATCTCCTTGATCTGCCCGCGCTCCTTGGGCCCGAACGCGATTCCGTCAAAAACCGTGTCCATCCGCTCCTTGTTTATTTTGGGCAGGCACCCGGTCACCACCAGCTGCGCGTTCTTGTACTTTTTCAGCTCCTCGATGTCGGAGACCGAAATGTCTTCATGCTTCTTGTCGTAGGCGCAGGTGTTGGCAATGATCATGTCCGCCTGCGCCGGGTCATCGACAATTTCCCAGCCGTTCTCCTGAAAATAACTCCGGAAGGACTTGCCCTCGAGCAGGTTGTCGATGCATCCGTTTGACCTGATGTACACTTTCTTCATGCAACCTCCCTATGTCAGCCGCTTCCTGATAAATCCCCCCAGGGCATACTTGGCAACGTAAAAGCCTGCCTTAACCGTATCGACCATGCTGCGCGGACTGGTAAACAATAATTTCATGACATAGCGAAAAAATGTCCGGGGACGGAGGTAAAATTTCCGGTACATGCGCCGGTGTGCTTCAATGAGTTGCTCCCTGGTCATGCCCGTGGGGATGAAGACGGGGTCCCAGAACCCCAGTTTCTTCCAGTCCCGCTCAAACGTGCCGTACTGTTGGGCGGTGTCGAAGAGTTCGGCGCCGGGCATGGGGGTGCAGAAGGTGACATGGAAATCCTTGAGCCCGCTTTCCCGGGTAAAGCGGGTGGTCTTTTCCATGGATTCGGCGGTTTCACCGGGGCAGCCGATCATGAAGTAGCCGCGGGAGTGGATTCCTGCCTCGTTGGTCTTGCGTATTACCTCGGACAGCCGTTCCAGGGTCACCCTTTTCTTGATGGTGTCAAGAATCCCCTGGTCCCCGCTTTCCACGCCGTAGGCGATCTGCCAGCATCCCGCCTTCTTGATCAGTCCGAAAATCTCCACCGAGGTCACTTCCGGCCTGGCCAGGCAGGACCAGCTGATGCTGTAATCCTTTTTCAGCAGCGCCTCGCAAATGGCGGTGACCCGCTTCTTGTCGAGCAGGAAATTGTCGTCATAGAACATGATGTCCTTTATTCCGTACACCTTGACCAGGTGGTCCACCATGGCAACGGTGTATTCCGCGCTGTGGGCGCGGTATTTATCGCCCATGAAGGGCCGGGCGCAGAAGGTGCAGGCGCCGTTGCATCCCCGCGAGCTCATCAGCGATGAGGAAGGGAGCCGCCGGTAGCTGTGCGGTGACGGCTTGTAGTGCTTTGCCAGGTTGGGCAAAAGATCCCAGGCGGGGAAGGGGAGTGCGTCGAGGTCCGCTATGTTGTCCCGGTGGGGAGACAGTATGACCTCAGCGCCGTTCCGGTGCACAATGCCCGGGATGTCCCCGACGGCACCTCCCGACTGTAGCGCGGAGAGGATGTCGCAGATGGTGTGTTCACCCTCGTTTATTACCCCCATATCAAATTCAGGACACTCTTCCATTGTTTCCCGCGGCAGGGATGATACATGCGGCCCGCCCACGATAAGGGGGACGTTCATCCCTGCCTGCCTGATTGCCTTTGCCAGTTCGATGGCCCGGTTGAAGGAAACCGTGGACGCGGTGATGCCGATGGCCCCGGCGCCGGCGTGAGATATGGCGCCAAGGGTGCGGGGGAGGTCGAGGGAAAGCGCGGGGGCGTCAATGATCCTGACCGCATATCCCCGTTTCCCGGCGGATGATGCTAGGTAGCAAAGGCCGAGGGGCGGCGCCTGGCTGCCCACGGATGCGAAGCTGCCGTAGCGCTCCTCCAGCGTGATGGGCGGATTGACAAGTACGAGGTTATGATTCATGCAGGATATATAACACAGATGCTGAAGCTTTAACAAGAATTGTTTCTGGGACCGGGCGCCTGTTGCAGCGGAGGGAGGGATAAGATTTCTCAGTCGCCGCAGCGCAGCTCCTTCGAAATGACAGGTGGGGGGGCGCTCCCGCTTCTTCGAAATAACCGGTTGCCGTGTGCAGTCGCCGCAGCGCAGCTCCTTCGAAATGACAGGTGGGGGGGCGCTCCCGCTTCTTCGAAATAACCGGTTGCCGTGTGCAGTCGCCGCGGCGCAGCTCCTTCGAAATGACAGGGG
Source organism: uncultured Thermodesulfobacteriota bacterium (assembly GCA_964632275.1). Lineage (GTDB taxonomy): Bacteria > Desulfobacterota > WTBG01 > WTBG01 > WTBG01 > CAZWCD01. Next base: position 1,809 of record CAZWCD010000122.1, on the reverse strand, counting down.
CAATAGAGGCTCCTTCAAAAGAACCGGGAAAGGCATTAATTAGAGGTACCCTTACAATTGTTGCCATAGTACTATATATTAATAATCCGCCATGCCCCTCCCATGCTCCATTTGTTGCATATATAGGAACAACCATTCGCGATTTATACTATAAAAAAATTGAAAATTTTCTTGACATAATTTCGATATTATGGTTAAATTGACAATAAAAGAAAGAAACGCCTTAAAAAAGGAGAATATATTTATACGGTACAATATCAATGGTAATGATAAGATGTCACTTCAGAAACGGTGATGTTTTTTTCGTGTCCAAGTTTTTTGTAATACAATAAATTCTGTGCGCACAAAAAAACACTTGACAAGATTTGAATAATATAATGTAATATGCAGGTCGAAGGTTGCTATGACAATCATGAGTGATGGTGGATTCATTATAATGAGCTGGGTGTGTATTATGCTGACCATCTTCATTAAGCGGAATTGTAAAACCGGAGCTTTATTTGAAAGGGCACAAGTGGCGTTATCCTCAAGACGCCGTTTCAGATAAAGAGCCGGTTTTTTTTATTGACGGCAGCGCCAAAACATAATAGAAAGCATGAGGACAAAAAAAGATCCATAGCGTGCAATAATCGAAAGGGCAAACCCCGGGTAACCGGGGGACGCAAAGCTACGATCCCCTCAGGGGAAGTCGGGTTGCAGATTATCTGTGCTGAAAAAGTCAACCCGGTTTTTTTATGTGGAGACCTGAAAGAAGCAGGGGTTATAGAGGAGAGGAGGTGATGCCGACAGCGATACGAACTGGGAGCATAAGAATGTTTCAAGTAGCAGCAGTATCAAAAGATTGAGAACCAGCAGTACAACAGCAGCAAGAAAGAAATCGCGATTTCAGAAAATTTTTTTTAATGGTTCGATCATCAAATATTTTGATGAGCAAAGAAATGGAGGAGAAGAAATGAGAAAATTTATTGTATGCTTGATGGGCCTGGCAGTGCTTCTGGGCATGGCCGGTGTGTCTTCAGCAGCTGTTGTTGCAGATTCAACCAGCGATAAAATCGGCACCGGGCCAACGGATATTGTCGCGGCCCAGGCGGAACAGCTGGTGCCTGTTCCGAACCAGGATGTGCTGAAGGTTTCCTATACCGCCACGCCCAACATCGGCGCCATCATGATTTTTGAGGCAGATGTTGACAGCAGCACCGGCACGGGCGGAAATCTGAGCATGACCGGTATTCCGGTTGCCCCCTGCCCCTGCAAGACAACCGCGGGCATTGATGTGGCTATCGTAGCCCTTAACCGTGATCAGCCGGCAGGGTCAAACATGTCCATATGTAAGGACTGCACCGTGTCGGGTAGTGTCGAGAGGGCAAGGCATTACGGTGAATATTTTGTTGTAACCGGAGGTTCCGGCACCACTGACACCGTGGGGGCGCTGAGAGGCTTTTCCGATCCTACCGTATTTATCACTGCGGGCAGCAAGCGGAGCATTACCTTCCCCTGGGCGACGCTGCTGGTGTACGTGAATAATGAAGCCGAATATTATGGCGAGAAGTTCGATTACTACAACGCGATTAACCCGGCTACCACCAAGTGGCAGCTCAGCGTATGGACCGATGCTGACGCCGATACCACCGACAAGGATGACTTTGGCGACGGCCTTACCTACTTCAACATCTCCGATGTGGTACCCAACGGCAATGGCAATCTGGTCAACGGTGTGGATGTCGGCACCAACCTTACCTTCTGCGAAGGTAACTTTGACTTTGACGTGGACGTGGACGGTGGAGATGCTTCAAAATTCAAGACCGACTT
>CAZWCD010000121.1:0-7878 GCA_964632275.1 uncultured Thermodesulfobacteriota bacterium | reverse complement strand
CGTGACATTACCAGTATTGTAATGGCGGTGCTTTTTATCGGGGGATTGATCGGCGCCTCCCTCTGGATCCTGAGCCCCTTCCTGGGTCCCGCCATCTGGGCCACCACCCTGGTGGTAGCAACCTGGCCGCTCATGATTTCCATCCAGAAATGGCTCTGGGGCCGCCGCTCGCTGGCCATTACGTTGATGACCATCGTGATTTTTTGTGTTTTTATCGTTCCCCTGGGGCTGGCCATCAATGCCATTGTCAGCCACTCGGATCAGATTGTGGGCTGGGTGAAGGCGCTGGCAACATTCAAAATACCGCCGCCGCCGGCATGGCTTACAAGCATTCCTCTTGTCGGCGGTACAGCGGCAGAATTCTGGGAACGAATCGCCGCCTCGGGCATTGAGGAATTTGTGGTAATGGCGGCGCCCCACGCCGGAGGCGTGATCAAGTGGTTTGTCTCCAAGATCGGCGGTTTCGGCCTGCTGTTTGTCCAGTTTCTCCTTACCGTGTTGATTGCGGTGATCCTCTATGCCAATGGCGAAAAAGCCGCCAAAGGGGTCAGGGCTTTTGGACACCGCCTGGCAGGGGCGAGGGGGGAGCATTCAGTTCGCCTGGCCGGCCAGGCAATCCGGGGCGTTGCCATCGGCGTGGTCTTAACCGCGCTTTCACAGACGGCGGTGGGCGGCATCGGCCTGGCCGTGTGCGGCATTCCCTTTGCCGCGGTTCTCACCGCGGCGATGTTCATGCTGGCCATCGCCCAGATCGGCGCCATACTGGTTATGATTCCCTCGGTGGCATGGCTCTACTGGAGCGGCAGCACCGGATGGGGAACGGTGCTGCTGATATGGACGATTGTGGTGGGTACCATGGACAACGTCATACGACCCGTCCTGATAAAAAGAGGCGCCAATCTTTCCCTGATGCTGGTTTTTACCGGCGTGGTGGGCGGCCTGATTGCCTTCGGTCTCATCGGAATTTTTGTCGGACCGGTGGTGCTGGCGGTTGCCCAGGCCCTGCTCGGCGCCTGGATGGCTGAGGATGATAACGAGGATTCAGGTCTCAACAATAAACATTCAGACACAGCGGCGGTGGACGCGGGTGCTCAAACAACGTAGCCTGCCAGGAACCGGGGTGGCTGCAGAAAAAGAAACCGGGCTTGCTGCAACAGCCCGGTTCGCATAGATTGGTTTTCGGAGTGTGGAAAACGGGTTGGGTCTCAAGATGAGCCAGTATTTAAAGAAAGTAATACAATCTTTACTATTGAGACCTGACCCCGTTTTTTAGCAGATCGCCGCTATTTATTCAGCAGGGCGGCGATTCCCGGGAGCACTTTTCCTTCCACCAGCGCAAGCGAAGCGCCGCCGCCGGTTGATATATGGGTCATTTTCCCCGCCAGGCCCACCCGGTTCACCGCCGCTACGGTATCCCCGCCGCCGATCACCGTAATTGCCCCGTTGAGATGCGCGAGTATCTCAGCGACTTCATGAGTGCCTGCGGCAAACTTTTTCATTTCGAAGACACCCATGGGCCCGTTCCAGAACACGGTTTTGGCTGTCGATAAAGCTTTTCTGATTGCTTCGATTGTTTTAGGACCGATGTCCATGCCCATCATGTCGGGCGGCATCTTGTCGCAGTCAACGATTCTGGTTTCCGCATTTTCTGAAAACTCGCTGCCGGCAACCAGGTCAACCGGAAGAATCATGGAAATCTTGTTGACCGCCGCTTTCCTGAGCAGCGCGCCGGCCAGTTCAAGCTGGTCTTCTTCCACCAGCGACTTGCCGGTCTCAAGCCCCTGTGCCCTGAGGAAGGTGTTGGCCATCGCGCCGCCGATAATCAGACAATCGACCTTTTTCAGGAGGTTGTAAATCATGGTGATCTTTGAAGAGACCTTCGCGCCGCCGAGGATGGCCACGGAGGGCCGGATCGGGCCTTTTATCACCTTATCTTCCAGGTAATCAAGCTCCTTCTCCATGAGCAGGCCGGCGACCGCCGGAAGGAACTGGGCAACCGTGGTGGTTGAGGCATGTTCCCGGTGAGCGGTGCCGAAGGCGTCGTTCACAAAAATATCCCCGTATGTCGCAAGTTCCCGGGCGAACGCCTCGCGCACTGCCGCATCCTTTGATTTTTCTCCCTGGTGCAGCCGGGTGTTTTCCAGCATCAGCACCTGCCCGTCGCGCAGGGCTTTCACCATGGCCGCTGTTTCCGGCCCGCTGCATGAGGGGGCGAACTGCACCTCGCGACCCAGAAGTTCCGCGAACCGTCGCGCCACCGGCTCCATCCTGAACTTGCCCTCGGAAAACTTTTTTTCATCAAAGGGCTTGCCGTCCTTCACGGCCTTTTCCCGAGCCTTGGGAATATCCTTATCAGGGTCCCCCAGGTGCGACATGAGCACGATGTATTTGGCCCCCTGGCTGAAGACGTAATTAATCGTCGGTAGCGCCGCCCGGATCCGGGTATCGTCCTGCACCACGCCGTCCTTCATGGGAACGTTAAAGTCAACCCGCATGAGCACCCGTTTATTCCTGAAGTCCACATCCCGCACCGTCTTTTTGTTAATCGCCATGTACAGCCCCCTGTTGACTTCCCGCATGAGGTCCATAGGGTTTGCCCCCCCCCATTGTTCGTTCAACCCTTTTTTATCATGTGCCGGAGCAGATCGACGGTCCGGTGAGAATATCCCCATTCATTGTCATACCAGGAAACAACTTTAAAGAAGCGCTTTTCCCCCTTGAGGTTGTTCTGCAGCGTCGCCAGGGAATCGTAGATGGATGAACTCTTGGAGTGGATAAAGTCGGTGGAAACCAGCTCCTCGTTGGCGTACTCAAGGATGCCCTTGAGGTACGAATCCGAGGCATTTTTCATCAGGGCGTCGATTTCTTCGATGGAGGTCTCCTTCACCGAGCGGAAAGTGAGATCGACAACCGATACATCGGGCGTGGGCACGCGGAAGGACATGCCGGTCATTTTGCCCTTGACCGCCGGGATCACTTCGCCTACCGCTTTTGCCGCGCCGGTGGTCGAGGGGATGATGTTGATGGCCGCGGCCCGGCCGCCCCGCCAGTCCTTTTTGGACGGACCGTCCACCGTCTTCTGGGTTGCGGTATAGGAGTGGATGGTGGTCATCAGGCCGGTCTCAATGCCGATGCCTTCCTTCAGAATCACGTGCACCAGCGGGGCAAGGCAGTTCGTGGTGCATGAGGCATTTGATACCACATGATGAACCTTGGGGTCATACTCGTTTTCATTCACCCCCATGAGCAGGGTTTTTACGTTTCCCTTCCCGGGAGCGGAGATGATGACTTTCTTTGCCCCCGCCTTGAGGTGCAGCTCCGCCTTCGCGGCATCGGTGTACAGTCCGGTTGCTTCAATGACATAGTCAACCCCCATGTCCTTCCAGGGCAGGAGGTCGGGGCTCTTGGCCGCAAGCACGCATTTGATGGTGTCACCGTTTACGATGAGCAGGTCTTCTCCCTCCAGCGAAGGGCTGCTTTTGCCGGTTGTCACCTTTCCTCCAAAGCGGCCATGAACGGAATCATATTTTAACTGGTAGGCAAAATAATCGGCATCGGTGCTGACATCAACCACCGCCACCAGGTCAATATCCTTTCCCAGCACACCCTGCTCAACCATGGCCATTAAGACCAGCCTGCCGATCCTGCCGAAACCGTTTATCGCAACTTTTGTGCCCATGACGTCCTCCTGTTAGCTTTTATGCTGCTGCGTGGAAATGATGATAAAAATTCTTTGCGTTTGCTCGAAACCTAGAGCGCTCGCCTGTCACTTTTTTGCCTTTCCCTGGCGGGCGACTGCCTCCATTGCTTTCTTCACTGTCTCCTCGTCACCGATATAGTAGTTCTTAAGCGGCTTGAGGTTTTCGTCCAGTTCGTATACGAGCGGTACTCCGGTGGGAATATTAAGCTCGGGGATCACGTCGTCAGGGATGTTGTCAAGATACTTTACCAGGGCACGAATGCTGTTGCCGTGCGCGACGATGATAACGTGCTGGCCGGTCCTGATGACGGGGGTAATCACCTCATGCCAGCAGGGGAGAAATCTCTCCACGGTATCTTTCAAACATTCAGTGAGGGGTATCTGCTCCTTTTTTAGAGAACGGTACCGGGGGTCTTTGGCGGGGTTTCTCTCATCCGTCTCTTCCAGAGCAGGAGGACGAGTATCATAGTTCCTACGCCAGATCTTGACCTGCTCCTCGCCGAATTTTTCAGCCGTCTGGGCCTTGTTCAGCCCCTGCAGCGCGCCGTAATGCCGTTCATTCAGGCGCCAGTCCCGTACCACCGGAATCCACATGAGGTCCATCTGATCGAGCACGATCCAGAGGGTGCGTATGGCCCGCTTGAGAACGGAAGTAAAGGCAATGTCAAAGACAAAGCCTTTTTCCTTGAGGATCCGGCCTGCTTCATGTGCCTCGTCGTTGCCTTTCTCCGACAAATCAACGTCAGTCCAGCCGGTAAAAAGATTTTCCTTGTTCCAGAGGCTCTCGCCGTGCCGCAACAATACTAAGGTATACATGAGGTAGAATTCCTTTGGGTGCTGAGAAATAAACTGCTGGTGCAGTATACCGCTCACCCTAACCCTTGGTCGCCTTCGGCGCCGCCAGAGGCGGGTAAACCTCTCCCCCGGTGGGACGAGGGAATCGTTTGTTTTCCTCGATGCCCTCATATGACGAGAGAACCAAGGAGCCCCCTCTCCCCTCTGCGGGAGAGGGATGGGGTGAGGGGGAAATCACGCAGTCATAATTAGTCGCTGAGGATCCCTCTACTGCCTGAACGCCTTCCGGCCGGCGAAGACGGCGGCTGTGCCCAGCTCTTCCTCGATGCGAAGAAGCTGGTTGTACTTGGCGATGCGGTCGGTCCGGCTGGCGGATCCGGTCTTGATCTGCCCCACCCCCGTTGCCACCACGAAATCTGCAATGAATGCATCCTCGGTTTCTCCTGAGCGGTGCGATACCACCGCGGAGTAGCCTGCTGAGGAAGCCATTTGTATGGCATCGAGCGTCTCGGTAACGGTGCCGATCTGATTCAGCTTGATGAGAACGGAGTTGGCCACCTTTTCCCTGATTCCTCTGGCCAGAATCTCGGTGTTGGTTACAAAGATATCGTCGCCTATGAGCTGAATTTTTCCTCCCAAGGCCTGGGTGAGAAGCTTCCAGCCCTTCCAGTCATTTTCAGCCATTCCGTCTTCGATGGTGATGATGGGATAGCGGCTGACCCACGATGACCAGAACCGTACCATCTCTTCAGGCGTATGGCTGCTTTTGTCTGACTTTTTAAAGATATATTTCTTTTTTGCGTTGTCATAGAACTCGCTCGCGGCGGGATCGAGGGCAAGCGCTATATCCTTGCCCGGCTTGTAGCCGGCCTTGACAATCGCTTCGAGGATAACCTCGGGCGCCTCATTGTTTGACTTGAGGTTGGGGGCAAATCCTCCTTCGTCGCCCACAGCGGTGGAATAACCCCTGCTTTTCAGTACCGCTTTCAACGTGTGGAAGACCTCCGCTCCCATGCGCAGCGCCTCGGAGAACCTGGATGCCCCGAAGGGCACGATCATGAATTCCTGGAAATCAACGGAATTGTCAGCATGGGCGCCGCCGTTTAAAATGTTCATCATGGGCACGGGAAGCAGCGATGCCGCAACTCCGCCGAGATAGCGATACAGCGGTGTCTTCTGTGAGGCAGCAGCAGCGCGGGCAACCGCCATGGACACGGCAAGGATGGCATTTGCCCCCAGGCGCCCTTTGTTGGCGGTGCGGTCGAGGCGGATCATCTTCCGGTCGATTTCCTCCTGCCGGGAGGCATCCATGCCTTGAACGGCAGCAGCTATCTCACGGTTTACATGGCGACAGGCCTTGAGCGTGCCCTTGCCCAGGTAGCGGGATTTATCTCCGTCGCGAAGCTCCACCGCCTCGCGCTCTCCGGTGGATGCGCCTGACGGCACGGCTGCCCGTCCCATGCATCCATCATCGAGCCAGACATCAGCCTCAACGGTCGGGTTGCCGCGCGAATCCAAAATTTCCCTGCCGATTGTTTTGACGATTTTTGCCATAGTCTGCTCCTCGATCACGTCAGATTATGATCTCTTACCGGGTTTTAATACCGGCGCCGAGTATAGTAAAGTTACCGGGGAGTGTCAAGCGCAGAAGAAAGGAGCCGTGAGAATGTGAACCAGGACAATAAACTGCATAATTTCATATAGATGGAGCCGCATGACCCACAACTCTTGGAATGTTTGCTGAAGGGGTTGCAATATTGTACGGCGCAATGTAAAGTTGATGTAGTGCCGTGCAGGCTGTTGAAAAGCACCCATCCCCTGCGTTACATGCTCATCCTTCATCATTGCAGCGTACTTACATGTACGCCTCATTCCTCAGGATTTCGCTCGCCGTGCATCTGGATGTTTGTGAACAGCCTGGAGAAAGCTGATTTTTCAACAACCTGCTAGCAACCTTTAACTACTGGACGGAGGATGAACGACATGAAGAAAAACGTTTCCCTTATCAGCTGCTCGTTTGCTGCACTCTGTTTGTGCACGGCAGTCATCCTGATAGTGCCGGGATGTAATGGCAATGCAACACCGCCCTTGCTGCAGATAGAACTAGTTGCCCGGGGATTTACCCATCCGACCGCCTGTGCCTCACCCCGCGACGGTTCGGGCAGGCTCTTTGTGACCGAGCAGACCGGTGCGGTCAGGATCGTGGACGGCAGCGGCAACATAGTAAAGGAACCATTCATTGATGTCAGTGAGCGAATGGTAAAGCCGTTTTCCGCCTATGACGAAAGCGGGCTGCTGGGCATTGCGTTTCATCCCGACTATGTTCACAACGGCCGTTTTTTCTTGTTCTACAATGCGCTGCCGACGGTTGACACCCCGGAAGGATACCATTCCACTGTTCGCGTTGCCGAGTTTCTCGCCTCTGATGATGATCCCAACCAAGCCGATCCGGCGAGCGAAAAAGTGCTGCTGGAGGTTCCCCATCCCCAATCAAACCATAACGGCGGGCAGCTCGCCTTCGGGCCCGACGGATATCTCTATATCGGTATTGGCGACGGCGGTAATGCGAATGATGTAGGGGAGGGGCATACTCCGGATTTGGGCAATGGCCAGGACACCACGAAGCTCCTGGGGAAATTGCTCCGGATCGATGTTGCCGAACCGGGAGCTGCCGCCATCCCCGCGGATAATCCGTTTTACGCTGACCCGCAGAAGCGGGGGGAAATTTATGCCTGTGGCTTCAGAAATCCCTGGCGCTTTTCATTCGACACCGATGGATCGGGCCGGTTGTTCTGCGGCGATGTCGGACAGAACCTGTTTGAAGAGATCAACATTGTACAAGCGGGAGGCAACTACGGCTGGAACATTAAGGATGGCCTGAGCTGCTTCAACAAAGAGCGCGCGTCAGCACCGCTGTCTGAGTGCCCTGACAGCGGCGCCGACGGCGAGTTGCTGCTGGACCCGGTGATAGCGTATGGACATCCGGGGAGCGGCGGCGTAGTTGTGGGCAGGTCTGTCGTGGGCGGATATGTCTACCGGGGCGCAATGATTCCCGAGCTGCAGGGATACTATGTGTTCGGCGACTGGTCGACCAGCTTTGCGCGTGGAGACGGATCATTATTTATTGCCCATGAAGATAACGCCGGCGCCTGGCAGGTAAAGGAGGTATCGGTGCAACATGAGAACCGGCCGGGGAGCAAGCTCAACCGGTTTTTGCTCAGCTTCGGGGAAGATGAAGAGGGTGAGCTGTATCTTCTCACCAGCAAATCCCTTGGCCCGATTGGCTCATCCGGTGAAGTTTATAAGATTGTCGGGGCTACCCTGGAATAGGGGGACATCCTATAATGATCCTGTCAAGAAAAAAGTGACGCGATATTTTTCAT
>CAZWCD010000120.1:1630-7880 GCA_964632275.1 uncultured Thermodesulfobacteriota bacterium | reverse complement strand
GCCGTTGATGCCGATGGCATCGTAGTAGTACTGCTCGCGCTGCGACCTGCAGCCGTGGTGCCGCAGGCTCCGTAACTTTGCCGCCAGGGCCTCGTCCCCGGTAATCACCATGCCCGCCTCGCCGCAGGCGCCGAGATTTTTTGTCGGGAAAAAGGAGAAGCAGCCGCAATCACCCCTGCTCCCCGCATGCTGCTTCAGCGCTGCGCCATCCCTGGTATAGTAGGTGCCGAGCGCCTGGGCGGCATCCTCGATGATCCGCAGCCCATGGCGGCCGGCTATCGCAGCCAGCGACTCCATGTCGGCGCACTGCCCGTAGAGATGCACCGGCATAATCGCCTTAAGCCTTCGCCGCTTTTCCGCCGGGAGTGATACGATGGTTTCCTCGAGCCGTGCGGGGTCCATGATGTAGGTGACCGGATCAATGTCGGCAAAGAAGGGGATCGCCCCCACCCGGGATATGGAAGAGGCGGTGGAGAAAAAGGTGAAGGGTGTGGTGATCACAAGGTCATCCTTGCCGACGCCGAGCGCCATCAGGGAGAGCAGCAGGGCGTCCGTGCCCGACGATACGCCGACCGCGCATGCCGTGTCGGTGTAGCGGGCAATGTCCTGTTCGAATGACTCGACGGTTGGTCCCAGGATGAACTGCTGGCTTTCAAAGACATCATCAACCGCGCGGCGCAACTCGTCCCTGATCCGGGCATACTGAAGTTTTAGATTGAGCATGGGTACGTTCATGGTTTCTCCTCGGGTACGGTTACGAAAACGAGACCCTTCACTCTGTTCAGGGTGACATTAATGGCTGGCGTGCTGAGCCGGTAGGAGCGGCTTGACGCCGCGAATTTATCGCGCATGAATGCGATGCTGCCGGACTTTCTTTATAGGTTCTTCACAACTTTGGCAAGCTTTTTAGCGGTTTCCCTCCTGATTCCTTCCCAGTAAGCCCTGAGGATTGCATCTCCCCGTCTGCCTGCGCCGAGATAGCACTGCAGGAAGCAATGCCGGTCCCGCACCGAAAGGGCAGGGGACGTGATGAGGGAGCGGTTAAGCCGGGCCAGATCCCTAATCCGTTCCGCAGGCCGCACCGTATCCTTCACGCGCACGCCGTCCAAATCGGTCAGATAGAGCTGCATGCCGCCGCCCGGCATCAGTTCGGCCAGGATGTTGCCTGCTTTAAGATCGCGGTGCCATATGCCGCGCTCATGCATCATGCGCACCAGCAGCGCCGCCCGGCGGATGAGATCCGCTTTGTCAACAGGGTGTCCCTCGCGCGATCCCCGCCCTGCTTCCGGGAAAAGCGCGCTCAAGGGAATGGCGCGCGCAAGAGCGCGGGTGACAAAAAAACTCTCCCGCAACATCCGCCCCCTTCGCTTCTCCCCGTAGGCAACCGGTTCCGGGGTGGGCACGCCCCGTGCCAGCAGGGCGTGCGCTGCCTTCCAGGTTTTTTTTCCGCGAGAAGCGCGGACGAGATATTTGAGGGCGTAAAGCGCGCTCTGATAGTTGTAGCGCTTGATAAAAATGCCTGCGGCGTCACCGGCACGCATGGCCGGCAGGATGCAGGATGAGGTGGTGTTGGATTTTTTTATCATGCGCCGGCCGGGCGCCCAGAATGCCTGCCCCGGGTCCTGCAGCAGTTCGATGAGCACCGGCGAGGAGCATGCGATGCTCATCAATCCCCGGCAGGCGGGGGAACTGACGGATGCGAAGTACCTGTTCCCCTTCGTGCAGCGGCGCGCCTTCCGATCCCAGATGCGGTGCAGCATCCTTTCCGAGCAGTTCTCAATTCGCCGGGCATAATACCCAATCTGTTTTTCCCACCGCTCATCGCCCTGTGAATACGCCATGAGAAAGCGCAGGCGATCAGTTTTACGGAAGCTGTCGCGGAAGGCGGTGCCCAGCGAGGCAAGGTTGGCAATCCGGTCGCGGTCGCTCAGCCGCCGCTTGAGTTGTATCCGGTGCAGGTCCATGAGGTACCACCTGATGTCCGAAAGGCCCCGCGCATCAATGAGGATGTTCCCCCAGTGGAAGTCTTTATGCAGTACGCCTCTGCGGTGCAGCTCCCGCACAAAGCAGGCCAGGCTGCAGGTGATGGCTTTCCCGGCCTCCCATCCCGACCGGTCATTACGGCGTTCCCGGTCAAGCAGATAGTCCTTGAGGGGCCGGGCATGGTCAACCTCCCTCGACACGAGCCAGCTTGCCGCCGGCAGGCCGAATCGACGCAGGGTCCCAACCGCGAGCGGTGTAAAGGTGGATATGCCGCGCTCGCTGATGCGCAGGGCGGTGCGCCATTCCCGGTGAGCAGGCGAGCCAAACAGGTGCTTGAGCCGTTCCCCGAACGTCGGGAAGCGGTATTCCTTGAGATACAGGGCGGGCAGTTCCGGGGATGCCGGTTCCAGTCGCGTCACCGTTCGGGAAGAAAGCTCCCGCCGCGGCAGGGTATGTCTGACGCCTTTTCGCTTGATGAGGCGGTTGAGTGCCTCGGGTGAAAGGGTGTCACGATATTCTGCTGTGACGAGCCAGACCGGCTGGTTCCGGGGCATGGTTTTCAAGAGAGGTCACTTTTTATACGTGGTCAGCACGCTGCTGACGGCATCGATGACATCACTGACATCCTGGTCGGTGAGCTTCGCGGAAAGCGGCAGGGAGATGGCCCGGTCCGAAACCTGCGCGGAGTATCGTTTCCACGCCCCCTTGCTCATGCCGTGCAGCCCGTAGGCCTGGATCATCTCCGCGTAGCGGTCATGGGCGTGGTGATGATTTCGTCACCCGCCTTTAATCCGGCAACGACCATGGAGAGGTGAAGTCCCGCGGTGCAGGAGTTGAGCGCCAGGGCGTGCCGGGCCCCGGTATACTCCCGGAAGAGCGCTTCAAATCGTCCGACCTTGGGGCCGGTGGAAATCCACCCGGAGCGGAGGGAATCCACCACCTCGTTGATTTCATCTTCCTCGATGCGGGGGCTGCCAAACACTAAAGAATCCTTTCGCATAGAGCGTTCCCTGTGTGCGGGTGGTTTGATATTTTTTCCTGCAACCGGCGGTCATGCCGGCGGATTTTCTCCGTTTTGCGCAGGACCTTGCGGACCAGCAGCCGGAGCGGCGTGCCCGGCGTTTCCCCGTCCCGGTAGTGGCTCAGGAACCGCAGCCGGTCGGTTCTGGTGATGCACCGGGGGTCGGCCGAGTAATTGAGGGCAGCGAGGTCCTTTATCAGCCACCGGGCGCCCACCCGCTGCCGCCGGTCAACGCGGTGCAGATCGGCGATAGAGAGGGTGAAGTCTGACTCCGCGGTTTTTTTAACCAGCAGGTGACAGAGATACAGATCCCGGTGATTGAACCCGGACCGGTGCATCCGCCTGACCAGCAGGGCGAGTTGCTTGAGCAACTGCCGCTTGCCGGCTACCTGATGGCGGGAGAGGGGAGGGGCCATCTCCCGGGCCAGATAGTGATCCAGACGCTCGGCGCCCTCAATCTCCCTGGTGATGAGAAATGATTCGCATGTCGCCGGTCCGGTTTTGCGCATGCCGGCGGCAAGGGGAATCATGGTCGGGATGCCGCAGCGGTGAAAGGCGAGGATGCGGTTCCACTCATCCATGGCCGTCCCGCGCGGCGTGATGCCTGCCAGGGAGGCGACCAGGCACCGGATGCCGCGGTTGTGATAGCGCTTGAGATACACCCCGGTTTCACCGTTCCGGTCATTGAGCGCAATCCTGACGGTTGATCGCAACCCCCCCACCTGCTTGACGGCTGTGCCGCGGCTGCAGCTCATGACCGCGTCGAATGTGAGCAGCCGGTTGTCTGCCAGCAGGTCCGCCCCCTCGCGCTTCACCATTATACCGTTCTCACTCGAAAAGGAGAAGCGCTTCTTTATGGCAATAACGGTATCATAGAGGGCGAGGGTCTGCTGCAGGTTTTCCTCCAAGGCGTAACGACGTGCGGTTGCGGCGGCCTGTTCCCCCATGGTTTCGCAGACTCCCTCCCGCATCATGCGGGATATTGTTTCCGCCATCGCTTCCCGGCGGTTCGCGTCTTCGAGCACAAAGCCGTTCACCCCGTCCCGGATCACTTCCGATGCCCCGTTGCTCCTGGTGGTGATCACCGGAAGCCCGCAGGCAAGGGCCTCCAGGCACACGTTGGAGAAGGGATCATACAGGGTGGGGAGTATCAGGAAATCACTTGCCGCGTAATATTCCTCGGCCGCGGGATGTGCACCGGCAAAGCGGATATGGTCGGCGACGCCGAGCTGTGAGGCCAGGCGCTGGTAGGGAAGGGGATTACCTCTTCCCAGCACCACCAGCAGCAGGCGCTCCTTGTGCGCTTTCAGAAGAGCAAGGCTTTCGATGAGCTGCCGCAGTCCCTTTCTTTTGAAGTTCCTGCTCACAAACAGCATGACCCGAGTGGCATCATCCGCGCCGAGCCTTGTGCGAATCGTTGTGCGGTACGTGTTCCTCACGCCGGGGTTAAACCGGTTCAGATCCACCCCGTTGTAAATTACTTCGATCCGGTCTTCGGGAACACCGTAGTAATGAAGCACCTGCTGTTTGCACAGCTTCGAGTTGGCGATGATGCGGGTAAAATGGTCGGGCTTGAATATCTGCTGTTCGATGGAGAGGATGATCTGATGACGGGGATTCAGCCGGTTCAGGATTCTTGAGAAACGTGCAGATGACTGTGCCTCCAGGTTGAAGCGGTGCAGACCATCTCCCGCCCGATATACATCCTGGGGGAATACCTGGGAAAAGCCGTTGACGATGTCAAACTGCTCACGCGCAAGCAGGCGCCTGGTGTTGCGGGCGAAGGTGAGATTTTTCAAGGGCGAGTACCAGGAAAGCATTGGTACCTTATGGAAGGTAATGTCAGGATCGGCGGGCAGGTCCCAGGAGTTGGCAAAGACATGCACCTCATGGTTCCGGGCAGCCAGCCGCCGGGCCAGATTCACCACGTAGCTTTCCGCCCCTCCCCACTTGAGCGTGTATTCTTTTCGTATGAGAGCAATTTTCATGGCTTACAATAAAGGGCTTTCTAGCGAGCCAGCTTGCCAGCGGGCTCGCTGCCGAGCCGTTGAGCCGTCTAGCTGTCTAGCTGGCCGGCTGTTTCCCTGACAAGCCTTCCCCCTCCTGACATCCCCTCACATGCCACATGAGCAGGCCGCTGTAAATGCGGAAGCGGCGCATCAATCCCGCATTCATTCCCAGGGTGCAGGCGATGCCGAGAGAAACCAGGAGCAGGTTGACGGCGAGCTTGAGCGCTTTCCCCGCCCGGAGAACAGAGTAGCTGAAGCCGCCGCGGTTCTTTTTAAAAAAGAGATAGAGCGAGCGGTAGTATTCGATCCATGCGCTGACCGGGCTTTGCTCCTTGCTCTTTCCCTGCAGGTGGTAAACGCGGATGCCGGGGAGATGATACACGCGCCATCCCGCCCGCCGCATGCGATAGCACCAGTCGGTCTCCTCGAGAAAGAAAAAGTACGCTTCGTCAAGGACGCCCACCTGCCTGACCGCCTCGGCGCGAACCAGCATGCAGGCGCCGATGACCGAATCCACCCCGATCGGTTCACGGTACACCCTGCGCTTGCTGGGATAGCGGGCGGGAAACAGCAGCTTTAAGATGGTTTTGTTGAAAAGCTCGGTGGCCAGGGTGGGAAAGTTGTCAAACGAGTTCTGCCTGCTGCCGTCAGTATCGATGTACTGGCAGGCGGCAACCCCCGCGTCCGGCGTCCGGTCCATGAAGGAGACCAGCCCCTGGAGCGATCCCTCGGTGAGCGCCGCATCGGAGTTAAGCAGGAGGAAATAGCGGCCGGCGGCGCCTGCCAGGGCCTGGTTGTTGGCCCGGGCGAAACCCCGGTTTCGGTCATTTTGAATGATGGTTACCGCGGAAAATGCTTTTCGCACCGCTTCGCTGCTGCCGTCCTTCGAGCCGTTGTCCACCACGATGGTCTCAATGGCAAGACCGGATGTGGTGGCAAGGACCGAGGAAAGGCAGTTGAGCAGGAGCTCGCGGGTATTCCAGTTGACAATGATGATGGAGACGTCCATGTATCGATCGTTGAAAGGGGATGGATCAGTCTGACGGCCGCAGCCCGATTCGCACTGTGGTGAGCATGGGCCGGTGTGCTCACCACCACACGATTGTATAAAAACAAAATACAACGCATTACCGAGTCGAGTAGGATTCTAGTAAGAACCCGGGTGCATGTCAATGAAAACCAAAGAATGCGGTTTGCGCAGGGGGCTCTCCCGGACAACAAATTATTTGTAATCAAC
>CAZWCD010000120.1:0-1530 GCA_964632275.1 uncultured Thermodesulfobacteriota bacterium | reverse complement strand
ATCTTCATATGATGAACGCTTCAAGCCGTTTGAAGAGCGGATGAAAAACGCCGGCGTGGACGACCTGGTCATTGAGCAGTTCCGGCGCAATTATAATCAGCTGCTGGCCGGCGGGGTGGGGTTCTTAAGCCGGCACGAGATCGATCCCCTTGCTGAGGTCCCCGACCTGGAGGGGCTTGGTGACTATTGCCAGGAGGGCGTCGACGCCCTGGACAAGGCCGTGGTCATCAAGCTCAACGGGGGGCTGGGCACCGGCATGGGAATGGAGCGGGCGAAATCGCTGCTGGAGGTGAAGAACGGCCTGACATTCCTGGACATCATTGCCCGCCAGGTGCTGCACTTCCGCCGCAGCTACGGCTGCCGTCTGCCCCTGGTGCTGATGAACAGCGCCGGCACGCGGGAGGAGTCCTGCGCGCTGCTGGAGCGCTACCCCGGCCTGAAGGGGCCGATACCGTTTGATTTTCTGCAGCACCGCGTTCCCAAGATTGAGCGGGAAAGCCTTTCCCCCGTTTCCTGGCCCGCCGACCCCGCTCTGGAATGGTGTCCTCCCGGTCATGGGGATATATACCTTGCGCTGGCGACCTCGGGCATGCTTTCACTTCTGCTCGATCAAGGGTTTGAATATGCCTTTGTATCCAACGCGGATAACCTCGGCGCGGTCATGGACATCGGAATATTGGGCTACTGCGCTTCCCGCGGAATCCCCTTCCTGATGGAAGTGGCCGACCGCACCGAGGCGGACCGGAAGGGTGGGCATCTGGCCCGGGCTAAAAACGGAAGCCTGGTGCTGCGGGAGCTGGCGCAGTGCCCCGAGGACGAGCGGGAGCTGTTTCAGGATATCTCGCTGTATAAATATTTTAATACCAACACCCTCTGGATTAACCTGCTCTCCCTGCAAAAGCTGCTTCAGGAGCATAGCTCCATGCTCCCGCTGCCGCTAATCATCAACAGCAAGACGGTTGACCCCCGGGACGGTAATGCTCCGGCGGTGTACCAGCTTGAGACGGCCATGGGCTCGGCCATTTCAATCTTTCCCGGCGCCGCGGCCATCCGGGTGCCCAGGACCCGATTCGCGCCGGTCAAAGCCTGTACTGATCTGCTGGGACTTTGGTCCGACGCCTACGTGTTGACTGACGATTCGCGGGTGGTGCAGAACCCGGAGAGAAGGTACGGGCAGATCGTCATTGAGCTGGATAGCGGCTACTACCGGCACATTGACCAGCTGAAAGCCCGATTCAGCCGCGGGGCGCCGTCGCTGGTCGGGTGCGAGAAGCTGGCGGTGGAAGGCGACGTGCTCTTCGGAGGCGCTGTGGTAGCGAAAGGCGCTGTCCGCGTCACCAATACAAGCGGGCGACAGCTGAGCATCCCTGACGGGACACAGCTGGAAGGGAACCTCATCCTGCAGTAACCGTCTGCGGGCCGGCGGGCCGCGCGCCGTGGCGGCGGCGCCTCATAGCCGGACGCAACCGGGTGCTTCCATCCCATTAATATGTAATATGTTACCTGTCCGGCGCCTGCCTCGATTTTATT
>CAZWCD010000119.1:0-8167 GCA_964632275.1 uncultured Thermodesulfobacteriota bacterium | reverse complement strand
TTTCCTCCTTTTTCGCAATTACATTCGGAGAAAGTATAGCATGGAGGTGTGACAGTGAAGGTCAAAGGGAGGGTGCAGGGGACAGGGGGTCAGGGTGCAGGGGAAAAGAAGTTTACAGTTTACAGTTTACAGTTGCCGATTGACCGTTGACAGTTGACAATTGACGGCTGACGGTTGACCGTTGACGGCTGACAGTTGACGGCTGACAGTTGACGGCTGCTATTGGTAAGAGGCACCCCCTTTTACACACCCCTTTTTACTATTGCTTTTTAAAATAAACTATCTATATAGTAATGGTAATTCTTCTTTTGCATCGACGCGGGGAGCAGTATAGTTTCTGATTTCGTGCTTCGCATTTCGGCTTTGTCCGTTCGCGTGTGTCAGGCATCGCTTTATGCTTTTCCTGTAAATGTGGACTCTTCTTTTTGACCCTGACCCCTGCACCCTATATCCTAACCTTCACCTGCACAATTCATTTAAAAAGGAGGACTGTATGAATCAGCAGAGATTGTTGGTACTGGTACTGGTTGTCATGGCCGTCTGCTTTACCGCGTGCACGCAGGATGAGATGACCTTCCTCAGCGAGAAAACCGAAATAGCGGCAAATCCCAATCTTGCTGAATGGATACCGCGGATCGCTTACAATTCGGTTGATGATGAATTTCTGGTGGTGTGGACCGAACAGGGGGTGCGGGAAGCGGGAGGGGGCTCTCTGTACGGCATCATGGCCCAGCGCTTTTCATCGAGCGGAGAAATGATCGGCGAGCGCTTTGAGCCGGCCGGAGCCCCCTTGCAAAAAATCATTCTCCTGCCGACGCCTGAATTCAACAGGTTTACGAAGGAATATTTCATCGGCTACACCATGGTCGGCGACGGATTCGATGAGTACGGCGCAATTTTCAACAGCAGCGGCGGCAGCATGAAGCAGCCGTTTGTCATTTCCGGACAGCCGAAAAGCCAGATGCATACCAGGCTTGCATTCAATTCGACAAAGCATGAATATTTTGTCGTGTACAACAGCAGCGAAAGCGGCAGCCCGGACATCAAGGGTGTCATTCTCGCCGAGGACGGCACGCCGGTATCCGGCGAAATCATGATAAATGATGCCCCGGGTGACCAGTACAATCCGTATATCGCCTATAATCCGGCGGATGATACCTATCTGCTCAACTGGGAAGATTTCAGAAATGTTCCCACCTGGGAGCAGAATGGGGAGATTTACGGGGCGCTGCTTGACAGCGACGGAAATGTGCTGGTGAATGATATTCCCATGATCGATGATTTCGGCACGTCCGACGAAGGAGACCAGCGTTTGAATGAAGTGACCTACAACCCGGACCGGAACCAGTTTCTCGTATGCTGGACCGACACGGCCCCCTCCCTTGATAATGTAGGCATTCGGGGAAGGTTCATAACCGCGGGCGGTAAGCTGGCCGGACCCATATTTACCATTGTGGATGGCATCGGTCCGCAAATCTTCCCCCATGCCATATACGTCCCGTCCCGGAAGAGCTATTTCATGATGTGGGAGGACGGCAGAAACCAGGAAAACACGGATGACAGCTGGCGGAATTTAACCAATCTTGATATTTACGGGAAATGGATGAGCGCCAACGGAAGGCAGTTCAGCGATGAAGTAACTTTTTGCGAAGAGCCGGGCGTACAGCGCTACTCATCCATAAGCTATTCCGAACAAAGCGACCGGTTCCTGGTCACCTGGCAGGATATTGTCGACGAAGACCTGCATCTGGGGGAGACGGACGATCAATCAGGACAGCATGTCAAGGAAGCCGGCGGCAATGTTTACGCCATTGCCTATGGGAAACCATAGGAAGAGAGGGGCCAGGGTACAGGGTACAGGGTGCAGGGGTCAGGGGCCAGATCCCGGGGTCCAGAATAAAAATCCGGTAGGAGCGGCTTGAGCCGCGATAGAATGATGAGGCCTGAACATTGCATTTTTCAGTCGTGCATGCGCGACTGAAACGTCTTGCAAGAAGGACGCGTGAAAGTGCGTCCTTCTTTGATTGTGGAGGCTCTTCGTGTGCTTCGTGCCTCGGCCTTTGTGATCTTCGTGGTTATTTTTTTACCGTTACTTCATCCACTTGCCCTATTTGTCCAATGTCAAGGGCTGACCCCAATAACCTACTCCAGGATCCTGTACTACCCTCCCCCACTAAAACCCGCCGCCGGTGCGAAACCCGCCGCCGCCCATGCGGCCGCCCCGGGAACCGGGGAAAATGTCCCCGCCCCTGGAGGCAGGCCCCTGCCGCGGCAGGCGGAACTGCTGATCGCGGTCGATGCGGCCCCACACGTCTCCGCCGGAAGTCCTGCCGGACATCAACAGATCCAGCAGCTCTTTCAGGGCACTGTCGCCGCCGGGAAAATAGGAATGGTCTGAGTCGTAGTGGCTGCGCCTGAAGCGCCGGCGCAGTTCTTCCATCTCCTGAAACCGGCTCTGCTGGCGGCGAACCTCTGATTGCAGGTTCCCGATTTCCTCCGAGAGGGATTGCTCCTCTCGCTTCAGCTCCCCGATACGGCTGACAATGACGTCGTCGTCCGGTTGGCCGGTGGCCTGTGCTTCCCGGTACAGGTTTTCCAGGGTGTCATTTCTGATTTCGGAAACCTGCAGCTCGATGGCCTGCCGGGAAAGCTCATCTTCTGCTCCGGCATAAGCGGACTTCTTTTCCAGAAGGGCCTCATGCCGCTTCTCCGCTTCTTCCATGTGCATCTCGATGCCTTCAATCTCTTTCTGGGCTGCCTGCAGCGCCTCTTTCTTCTGCCGCATCGTGTCAACCTGCAGGGCCCGGTCTTCCATCTCCCGGAGATTCTCTGACTCCCGGGCCGCGACGGCTTTTTGCCGCTCGGCATGTTCCCGCAACCGCAGCGGCAGCTCGGTGAGCATGAAATAATTGCTGCGGGAGTCGGCGTACTTGACCAGTTTTGCCACCCATCCGTCCAGTGCCCGGGTCATACCCCTGCCGGCATAGTCCGGGGTAAGAAAGCGGCGGTTCCACAGATAGATGAACAGCGCATCGTCCCGGTAGGGTTTTCCCTTCGCTTCGCGATCGGCCTCGGCCCGGGCCGCCTTGCTTTCGGCGCGCCCGGCTTTTGCCGCGGCTTCCCGCGCAAGCTGCTCCTGCGCCCGGTAGCCTTCCTGCCCGGCGAGCTGCTCCTTGATATCGGCGGCCTGTGCATCGATGTGCGTCACCAGTTCATCCCGTCGCCGCACCGCCTGTTCGCGCCCTGCCGTGAGGGAAGACTGACGGGCCGCCACCTGTTCGATCTCGGATTCGATCCGGCCCAGCTCCGCGCTCCGCCGTTCCAGCAGTTTCAGGATCGCCCGGTCGGTTTCATCGAGGCGGGCAATCACCCGGCCGGCGGTCAGCTCATCCAACCGAAACGCGGCCAGACGGCGGAACTCCCCGGCAGTCCGGTTCCGGACTTCCGCAAGCCGCCGGCTGGCTTCCTCCAGGCTGCGGTTGGCGGAACCAATGCCGTTCTGCGCAGCGGCGATGCGTTCTTCAATGACGGCCAGCTGGTCTCTCCCCTGCATCATGACTCCCTTCCCCTACCATTCGGTAATCGCCGCACCGGTTGTGGAAATGCTGTATTCCGGCGTCAGATAGCCGCGCTTTTTTACACCAGCGATTTTTTGATCCACAATGCCGTCCTGCTCCTTGTCGCGTCGCACCCGCTCGAATGCATCGGCATCGACCCGCAGCCCCCATTCGCTCAGGACCCGGACTTTTCCGTCCTCCTCCGAGGTGATGGGCAGCTTCAGCTTCTGACCGCCGGCGGTGATTGCTTCAACGATCAAATAGTAATTTTGCACCGTACGGTTGCTCTCCGGATAGCGCCAGACGCCGCTGGGTGTGTCAGGTCGCGAGACAATCTGAATGGTGTACTCCTGCCGCAGCATGTCCCGGACGTATTCTAATGCCTGCCGGGCGGTCCGCCGGCTCTCCCGGTCTCCCGCCCCGGCCGCTGACGTGGCGCTGGCGAAGAGCGCTTCGATCTTACCGGCGATGCCGGGTTCGAGGGCGTCCTGCAAGGCCTCGGCCCGCAGCCTATCGAGGCCCGCGCTTTCCCGTTCGGCCGGCAGCACATACAGAAAGCGGTATCCCATCCAGAGGACCGCCAGTGCGATGAGCGCTATCGCCCACAGTTTGGCAAAGCGGCCCCGGTTGACGTAGGCATGCGCCAGGGCAGTTTGCAGCCCTTTTTTATGCGGCCGGTAGACAAAGCGTTCTTCACGCATGGCCCGCACGCCCTGTGCTATCACCTCGTCCGAGACCTCAAGCCCCTGGTCGGCATACGTCTTCCTGAGCTTCTCGATCAGCTCCCGCTCCCGGTCTTCCGACCGGAGTTCCTGCTCCACCAGGGACTGCTGGTGCCTGAGCGTGTCCACCACGTCCATGGCCAGCATCACTTCGTCCAGCTCAAACTTTGGGGGTGCAGTCGGTTCAGCCATTGCCCAGGGCCGCTCCTTCCCGGGCCAGAACGGCCATGCGCTGTTTGCCTTCCTCCACCGCCTGGCTGATTTCATTCGCATTCCTCGTCGCCAGCTCCCGCATTTCGGCAATGAGGCTGCGCGACTTCTCCTGGAAACTGATCACCGCGTCCACCAGCTTCTTCACCGAATCAACCTTGAGCGTCGGCCCGTACCCGGCGCGCAGCGCATCCTCCTGCACCTTTCCGCCCACCTCGGCAACGGTTTCAAGGCTCTGGTTGACCCCTTCCTTCATGGCCTCCAGCGTGCGGGTGCTCTCGTGCAGGCCCTGAATGCTGGTAAATGAAGCGTTAAGGGCGGTGAAGACAGTCTCGTTGGTGCCGAAGAAGGAGACCGCCTGGGAATACACGCGCTCCTTGACGCTGGTCGACTGCATCAGGCGGGCCATTACCACTTCGGTGGTATTGTAGCTCACCGACAGATTCTCGGCCAGGTCCTTGGCAATCTGGTAGCGCTTGTCCTCGTCCTGCAGCCCGCGCAGCCGTTCGTCGCGGGCCAGCTCAAGCCGCGCAACCTGCTCGCGGTCACCGCCGGTGTTTGACGCAAGCGCCGTGCCGGCTTCCTCCAGTCGCACCTTCATCGCCTGCAGGGAAGACTCGGCCTTTTTCAGAAGCTGAAAGGCGGTCACCTGGGCCTCCTTGAGAGCGCCGCGAAAGTCCTTGTACGATTCAAGGATCTTCTCCTCGCGCTCGATCTGGTCCTTGGTGTCACCGGTCACCTCGAGGTAGGTATCCTTGATTTTGCGGAACCGGGCTGGTATATCGCCGCGGGTTACCTTCATCCAGAGGTTTTTCATCTTTTCCCCGGCGGAGATCTTTCCGTCCGCCAGCTGGTCGACCATGGCCTTGGCGTCGTCGCGAATGCTGTTGAAGGCATCGGTGATTGTTTCGTAGCGCTCGCCCACCTTCATCTGGGTGATCTGCTCCCGGACAACCTCGTTAAACAGGGAGGTGTGGCTGAGCGTGCGGGCGATGGCCAGGGCTTTTTCCTCGTCCAGACCGCTGATCTGGTTGATCAGCGCCACGATGGGAGCTTCGTTGGGTTTTTCGGGCAGCAGTCCCAGGTCCCGCAGGCCATTGACCGCCTTGTCCAGATACTGCAAAGGGTGACTCACAATATCGGTGGCACTCATGCTCGACTCCTTTGATCAAAAAGTTGGTATCATGACCGCCGCGGTGAAGCTCCACGGCTCTGCCAACGCACCTATCCCGTTGCCGGGGATGGTGCCGGGTCATGCGGTGCTTACGCTTTCAAACCGATCATGTTCCTGATCTGCTGCGTCACCCCGGGTTCAAGCGCTAGGGCGGCGGCAAGCTGATCGAGATACTGTTTCTCCGCCGAGGTATCCACCTCGATGGCAAGCAGGGATGCCCCGTAGATCTGTGCCGCAAGCTCCGGGCGGTTCCGGGCTGCCGCGACCAGCTCTTGGGTATCCAATGGCTTGCTCATTTCGGTCAGTACATATTGCTGGGCATCGCTGTCCGACCCGCCTTCCTGCAGTTTCCCCACAATGCGCTGCATCTCGCCCTGATCTATCTGTCCGTCGGCCTTGGCGGCATTGATCATGGCTTTGAGGACGATTTCTGCGTTCTGCTCAAGCTCCTCACGCTCCGTCTCTGATCGCGGTTCCAGCAGACCCAGCGGCACCTGCGCCTGCCGGCTGCCTGCGCTCTTCAGCGCCTGGTAGGCCATTGCGCCCAGAAGGGCCATGACCCCGCCTCCCATGGCCCCTCCCACCGATTTACCGCCGCCTCCCAGAAGGGCGCCGGCCAGCGCGCCGAGGCCGCCCAGCGCCAGGTTCTGTTTGCCTCCCACGGCCTTGCCGGCCTCGCCCAGCACAGTGCCGAGGATGCCGCCCAGGCCGCCGGATCCCGACCCGCCTCCGAGCGCCTGGGAGAGAATCGATCCCAGTCCGCCCTCCTGCCCGGACTGCTCGCCCAGCATTTGGGAAAGGCTCCCCAGCAGGCTTTCACCGCCTCCGCCGCCCAGGGCATTTCTCATGCGGTCTCCGGATGAAGCACTCATTCCGGCCTGCATTACTGCTCCCAACAGATCACTGACTTTCATACGGAACCCTCCTTTCTCCGATTTCGGTAAACGGTTATACGCGACAAGCGCGCACAATGCCGCTCGCCGGCAAACTGCAGAAAAGTACTGATTTCAGATGTGCCTCTCTTCGCGCTCTTTGCAGATGAAGGTTCACAGTTGTCAGCCTGCAGGCATCATGCCGCTTTTGCCTGGTGCGCCTGCTCATGCGGCATGTGCGTCGCGGTGTCAACTGCGCTGTCGAATTAATCGAGCGGGATGCGGATTTTCTGACCGGGGAATATCTTGTTGGGATCTTTAATCACTTCCCGGTTGGCCTCGAAAATTCTCGGGTAATCATTGGCTTTGCCGTAAAACTGCCTTGCGATTGCCGACAGCGTGTCCCCTTTTTGTATGATGTAGTATTCGACCTTCGCCTGGGGCGGGGGCGGGGGCGCCTGCAGCTTGTCGATCTGCACATTGGAAACCCCCTGCACGTTGCCGGCCATGAGCACGGCCTTCTCCAGTGCCTCGGGGCTAACCGCTTTCCCGGAGAGGGAAACGGTGCCGTCCTTGTACTCTACCCCCAGGCCCTCAATACCCGGATTTGATGCCTCAATGTGTTGCTTGATTTTTTCAGCCGCCTCCTCATCGCCCCTGAAAAGCCTGTTGCCGATCTCCTTCACGAAATCAAGTAGTCCCATGGGTTCCTCCTTCGGTGAGTAATAGGTTTGCTGCGCTTGCCTGGAACATCTGCAGAAAGAAAAAAAATGAGTTGAGCTAAAAATCGCAGGTATGAGCGGTGTATCCACCGACCTTGATCACCACGTTCCGGTAACCCTTGAGGCTTTCAGCTGCGTGCCGACGCCGCTCCCGGCATTCAGGCTTCTAAGTCGCTTTTTCCGTTTTGAAAGCAGGTCACTCAAAGGAAAACGACGTCTGGTGGTCCATGGAGCACGGCTGCTTATCAGTGAAAACGCTCAGCTTCTTCTCCACGGCTAACTCCGGGATACCTCCTATTTGATGCTGTGATGCGGGTAAGATGACAAGAAATGGCGATGATGGGACATTCTGCACTCATAAAACAATATATGAAACTTCTTTTTCGGTGTCAAGGACTCTATATAAAGGGAGGGTGGTGGTGACGGTCGGCCGGTGTAAAGAAGAGGGTGCAGGGTACAGGGTTCAGGGTTCAGGGTTCAGGGTACAGGGTTCAGGGTTCAGGGTTCAGGGTTCAGGGTTCAGGGGCCAGATCCCGGGGTCCAGAATAAAAATCCGGTAGGAGCGGCTTGAGCCGCGATAGAATGATGAGGCCTGAACATTGCATTTTTCAGTCGTGCATGCGCGACTGAAACGTCTTGCAAGAAGGACGCGTGAAAGCGCGTCCTTCTTTGATTGTGGAGGCTGTTCGTGCGCTTCGTGCCTCGGCCTTTGTGATCTTCGTGGTTAATTTTTTTACCGTTACTTCATCCACTTGCCCTCTTTGTCCAATGTCAAGGGCTGACCCCAATAACCTACCAGGATCCAGAAACCAGCATCCGCACCTGCAACCTGCATAATGCATCGCTTGTTTTTCCACCTTCACTGTGGACCATGGACAGTCGACCGCGGACTAAACGTTTTTCCTGCAAA
>CAZWCD010000118.1:0-8216 GCA_964632275.1 uncultured Thermodesulfobacteriota bacterium | reverse complement strand
ATTAATGGACCCGCTGACCGTCCCGTACGGTTTGTCATTGGAAATAAGGTCAACCCCGGTCTTTTCCTCTCCTTCAGACAGGGTTACCTCCAGTGTGTCAAGTTGTAGGAAAGCTTTGTATCCATGGATCTTCCATCTTCCCTCGGGCACGTTGAAGAGGGTGTAGGCACCGCTTTTATCGCTGAAGCCGATGGTGCGGTCCTCCGTGGCCCCTTCTAGCACAACCAGCACTCCTCCCGCGCCGGCATCATCGTCATCGACTACTATGTTCCCCGCAATGCTTCCCCGCCCCCGCTGCTCATCGGGAAGGATTATCAGGGTGATTTCGGTTGCGGCGTTTTGCAGCACCCATCCGCCCTCATCCAGGTGAGTTGCCGTCGACGCATCAACCGGTATGGCCGGCCTGATGCCATGGGGGAAGGGGAGGTAATCAGGGGCCGCGGTGCGCAGGGTAAAGGTTCCTTCGAACAAAGTCCCGTCAGGATTTCTCACCACCGGGACCTGCAGCTCATACCCGCCCTCGCTGCCGGAGATGGCCACATCGCTCGCGGCTGCTCCGGTTTTATCGATGGCGATGACATGCGCGCCTTCCACCGGGCTTCCCGATGCGGAATCAACGGTGGCGCCGCGCAGGTAAACGGGCTCGTAGCAGGCGTAAAGACCGTCCGTTCTCAATTCGCATACCTGCCCCCCGCCGCAATCCGATCCTTCAGGATCGCACTGGGCCACGCAGGCGGCACCGCCGTCGGGCAGGGGCTGGCAGACTTCATTGTCTTCACAATTGCCGGCGGCCAGGTCGCACTCCGGCCGGCACACGTGCGCATCGCCCACGACCGGGGCACAGACCCAATCCGCCGGACAGGCATTGATGCTTCCGGGATTGCATGATGCGGTGCAGGCGTAGGTCTCATCAGCATAGCGCAGGCACACCTCATTCTGCACGCAGGGGTTGTCATCGCCGGGGTCGCAGGTGCAGAGGCACTGGCCTTTGCCGGCCGCCACCGCCCTGCACACCGTTCCGGAGGGACATCCGTCCTGCCCGTCCGGGTCACAGGCGATTTTTCTTTTGCATGCAGCTGAAGCCGCCAGGCTTGCCATGAGTATTATAATGAGCGCGGCTTTGATGGAATGGGTTGTGTTGGCAGTCATTTTCTTGTCCTCCCTTGATTGTTACCCGTAAGTATTGCTATCGGTAAAAAAACCGAAGATGGTTAGGGGAAAACAGACGCTGACATCCAGAGGAATCAGAATGACACGTGAGAGGATGAGAAGAATCATCAACATGTGGTAACGGATGATGCCCTGGACTACCGCAGCAGCTTTTGCAGGGTTATTTTTCCGTCGCCCGGTGTGTAGAAGTCAGGAATGAAGCTGATCTGCCGGTATTCCATCGCCTCGTAAAACCGGTGGGTGGCGCGATACTCATCCTTTGAAGAGGTTTCGATCAGGACCATTCTGCCGCCCGCGTTCTGTATCTCCTGCTCGGCATGGCGCAGGAGCGCCCTGCCGATCCCGGCGCCGCGGCAGTCGGCATCCACCACGATCCAGTAGATATCCCAGGTGCCCTCGGTGAGGGGGGTGGGCCCGAAGCAGACATACCCCCTGCGCCTTGATTGTTCCTCCTCCAGGGCGACCCAGACATAATATCCCGACGTCAGCGGCTGATCGAGAAATGCGTCAAGCAGCTCTTCGGCAACCGGCACCTCTGAGGCCTTGAACTCCCGGGTGGCCCGGAGTATGGCCAGCAGCGGCTCCCGGTCATCGGCGTTCATTTCACGAAGATAGACCGGCGGGAACGGCCGGCGGATGTGAACGGGCTGAAATGGCGGGGGAAGGTGTTTCTCGTGCATAAGGGGTTCTCAGGACAGGGATGCGAAGGCGTTGCATTCAACGCGGTCCCGGCCGGACCATGCCTGCGCCATAATTTCACAGAGGAGGTCGTGATAGCTCATGCCGGCTGCCTCCGCCTCTTGTTTCGCTCCGCTTGCCGGCCCAATGTCAGGGTTGGGATTTATTTCCAGGATATGCATGGCGCCCGATCGGTCCGCGCGCAGGTCAATCCGGGCGTACCCCCTTCCGACCAGCCCGTCAAAGGCGCGGGTCGCCTGATCCTCAATCACCCGCGCTTCCGCCGCTGACAGCTGCGCCGGACACTGCACCCGGGTGGCGGCGTAGTATTCATCACCCTCTTCCCACTTGGATGCGTAGGTGCACAGCTGCGGCTTGCCGGCGGGCAGGCTGTAGCAGATTTCAGCGATGGAAAAATGGCGCAGCGGAGGGCCCATGACCAGGATGTTAAACTCGCGGCCGGGGAGGAATTCCTCCACCAGTGCCGCCTGCCCGTAGCGGGAATGGACCTGCGCAACCTGCTCGTACATGTCATGGCAGCTGCTGACCAGGCTGCGTTCGGTCAGACCGTGGCTGGCGTCGGTAGCCAGCGGCTTGACCACGCAGGGGAAGCGGAGACCGGCTGACGGCGGCTGCAGTGGGTCGCCCGGTTCATACAGATGCCAGTCGGCAGTCGGCAGGCCGAGGCTGCGCAGGCGCGATTTGGTTTTGGCTTTGTTGATGCAGGCGGCAAGGGCGCGCGACGGTGCCCCGGTGACGGGGATGCCGGTTTTTTCAAGAAGGGCGGCAACCATGCCCTCGCTTTCCGGCTCCCGGTCGAAGCCCTCAAACAGGTTGAAAATCACCCGGGGGGTCAGCCGGCTCAGGCGCCGGAGCATATCGTTGCACCCGCCCGGGCTGACCGGGAGCAGATGACAGGAAAATCCCTTCGCCTGAAGCGCTTCGGTGACCGCTCTCACCGCGTCCAGCACGCTGGCCACGGCACTGCTCTCGCCGGCGTCGTCAAAGACGCCGGGCAGCGGTTCATTGTATACTATGCAGACATCCGTGCACATGGTTGTTGCCGGCTGAGGGCGCTTTCAAGAATTGACCCGATGAGGGTATGATAGTCGATTCCCCGGTAATGGGCAATCAGGGGATAATCTCCGTGACCCGGCTTGAGCCCCGGCAGGGGGTTGGCCTCGATAAAATAAGGATGCCCCTGCGGTTTGAGACGGAAATCGATACGGGCCATGTCCCGGCAGCCCAGTGCCGTAAACAGCTTCAGGCTGTCGGCAGCGATGCGCCCTTCCAGTTCGGCCGGCAGGTCGGCAGGGCATTGGTAGCGCACCAGGCGCTGCCAGTCGCGCTTGATGTCTATGGAATAATAAAAATCGGGATCATTTCCCCGGAGGGGAATCACCTCCATGATGCCCATGACCCGGGGCGGGGTGCCCACGATGCCCACGGTAAGCTCTCTTCCCGGGATGAATTCTTCCACCAGCACCGGCTGGCGGTACAGGGCGAGCAGGCGGACGACTTCACGCTCCATCTCCGAAAGGCTGTTTGCCCTGGATGTCATGCCGATGCCCTTGCTGGAACCCTCCCAGGCCGGCTTGACAAAAACCGGGAAGGTGAATCCGGACCAGGCGCTGTCGCAGAGATCATGCTGCCCGGCAACCAGCCGCCAGCGCGGCGTGGCAATGCCGGCCGAAGCCGCCAAGTGTTTTGCCAGCGGCTTGTCGAGACAAACGGCAAGACATGCCGGGTCGGAGCCGACATACGGTATGTCCAGCATCTCCAGAACCGCCGGCACCTGCACCTCCCGGCTGCGGTAGGTGCCCCGGCCTTCAGCGATATTGAAGACCAGATCCACCGTACGGCTGAGGACCGCGGTGAGAAAGGACTTACCCCCGCCCAGGCGGACCACCGTGTGCCCGAGGCAGGCAAGCGCCCCGGCGATGCAGTCGACGGTTTCTTCGGAATCGTACTCCTCCAGCGCGTCATCGGGATCGGAGGCGCAGGAGAGAATGTCACTTTTCAGATCGTAGGCCAGGCCGAGTATCATGGCGTCCGTTTCAAAAGCATCAGCGCTTACATGAGGGTTGTATGGGGCTTGTGCATCACCGTCAGGGGCGTCCGGTCGGCGCCCTTCTGCCGGCGGGGATTTCTGCAGCGGAAGATTCGCCCTTCGTAGTTGCGAAATACGAATTCACCGTCATGCTGCTCCAGCAGATAGTCGGGCTGGAGCGGCACCTTGCCGCCGCCTCCCGGCAGATCGACGACGAACTGCGGCACCGCAAGCCCCGAGGTATGGCCGCGCAGGGCCTCCATGATTTCGATGCCGGTTTCGATGGGCACGCGCAGGTGCTCGGTGCCCTCCACGTCATCGGTCTGAAAGAGGTAGTAGGGCCTGACCTTGATGCGCAGGAGACCTTGGCAGAGAGCGCGCTGGGTTTCCGCCGAGTCATTGACCCCGCGCAGCAGGACCGACTGGTTGTTGAGGGGGATGCCGCTCCGCAGCAGACGGTCGCAGGCCGCGGCGGCTTCCGCGGTCAGCTCCCGCGGGTGGTTGAAATGGGTATTGAGCCAGATGGGCCCGTATTTGGCGAGCATGGCGCACAGCGCCTCATCGATGCGCTGGGGAAGCACCACCGGGTACCGGGTGCCGATGCGGATGATCTCCAGGTGCGGGATGGCGCGCAGCTGGGCAATGACCGATTCAAGCCGCTTGGTGGAAAGGCTGAGCACGTCTCCCCCGGATATGATCACGTCTCTGATGGAGGAGTTCGAGCGAATGTAGCTGATCATGCGCTGGACCTCCTGCCGGGTGCGGATCCAGGGCCCGCTTTTCCAGGCCCACTTGCGCGTGCAGTGGCGGCAGAGCATGGGGCAGATGTTGGTCAGCACCATCAGGCAGCGGTCGGGATAACGGTGTACCAGGCCGGGGACGACCGCATCCTCATTTTCCGCCAGGGGGTCCTCCTGCCCGTAGTGGCTGAGCGCGATCTCTTCCACCCGGGGCACCGCCTGCAGCCTGATGGGGTCGTCAGGATCAGTGCCGTCAATGAGGGAGAGATAATAGGGGCTGATGGCCATGGGGTAGGTTGCAGTGGTGAGGGCAAGCGCCGCCTTTTCATCTGCCGTCAGCGGGAAGTGGCGCTCAAGCTGATCGACGCTGGTGATGCGGTTTCGAAACTGCCACCGCCAGTCGCTCCACTGGGAGGGGGTGATGCCGGGGAACATCCCGGGCACCGCTTTTCTTCCCTGACTGGGCGGTTGGTCATCCGGACCGTCTGCCTCCTCCAGGAGATAGGATTTTTTGTGTCGGTTGCAGCGGGCGAGCGGTCGTGTGTGTGATTCCATGCATGTCTCCCGTGGTGATTGTGCATCCAGCGTGTATGTATGCCCGCCGAAATGTGAAGCAATTTGTGTACCAATCATCAGGAAGACACGCTCCGGTACGCAGCACCTTTGTATGGTCTGCAAAATAAATGGATGCGGGAGGGTGGCGGGATAACCCCGTCGGGGCGCCTCATCAGCAGGACCGGGGTAATAGGAAGCAGTATGCCGATATGATGATGCTATCGGTTGCGTAAGCTCCGATAATCGAAGCGAGCGTTGCTCTGCGGTCGGCCGGGGGAAGGAGGAAGCAGTTCAGGCCTCAACGATGTCCCTGAGTATGGCGCTCAAGGAATACTGCGGCCGGCCCAGCAGGGCCGCTGTCGGCGAGATGTCCCGGGTTATGTCGTAGCCGAACATTTTCAGATAGAGGGGCGGAACCGGGCAGAGGCCGATGCGCCAGAGCAGGCCCACCAGGCCCAGGGTAAGACCCTCAGGGAGTTTCAGGGGTGAGGGGGTTTTCCCTCCAAGCCGGGCGGCTTCGCTGAACATCTCCCGCAGCGGCATGGTCTGCTCGGCGCCAATGTCGAAGATGCCGCTTTTCCCGATGGCATTGAAGCAGGCGTCGGAGACGTCGTCCACGTGCACCAGCTGGATCGGGGGGTTGTGCTTCCCCAGGGTGATGAAGCGGCCGCTTCTCGCGGTTGCCTTGAGCATGTCACCCATGCCCGCTCCCCCGCCCCTCCAGCAGACGATGGCCAGGCGGAGCACGGCAACACTGATCCCGTGCTCATCCCCCGCCTTGAAGAACAGGGATTCAGCCTTTATCTTGTTCCGGGCATAGTGGTCATCCGCCGGGTTAAGGTAATTCCCGCAGCGGTCATATAATCCCCCGGGCTTCCTCAGGTCCCCGTATACCCTTCCGCTGCTCGCGAAAACGATGTTCCGCACCCCGTGCCGCACCGCGCAGTCGGCGATGTTCTGCGATCCGGCCAGGTCGATGGAGTCACGTGCCCGGTCGTCAATTCGTTCCTTGGTGCAAAAGGCAAGATGGATTATGGAGTCAATGCCGTTCTTCTCAATCAATGATCCCAGGGAGGGATCTCTGATATCCAGGGCATGCACGATCTGTTCCGGAGACCGGCCGCTGCCGGCGCAGTCGATGCCCATGCAGGTAATGCCCTTTTTGATAAATCTGTCCACCATTCTTTTCCCGATGTGGCCTGCGGCGCCGGTGATGAGGATCATTGCGACCTTCCTTTTCAGTATGTGAGCCCGGAACAGAGAACGGGTGCGCGGATCATTCCCTTGCGCTCAACGTCCCTGCGAGCGCGTGCATGGAAATGCTTTACCGGATGCTGATAGTTAAATACAGTAGCATCCTGCCTTAGTATGTCAACCGGTATCTCGCCTCCTCAAACGGCCTGTTGGGGCAAGAAACTGTTGCATAAATTTTTTAATTAGGATAAGCACTTTTGTTGTTTACGAGCATTTTTACGGTGCGGCTGTTTGCTGAGGCGCTCTTATGACAGGACGTTCGAAGATGACGGAAGAAAGCATACTGGCTTTCCATCGTGCACGGGCGCAAGCCGGGTTTGAGGCATTGAATGAGGTTACCGCCTTTTGCTGTTCGGGATGCGGTTTGTGCGTCAGCATATGTCCATTGGAATCAATTTCCTTCGACGATTCCAGTAAAAAGCCGGTGTTGACCGGGGGGTGCAACAACTGCGGCTACTGCTATCTTGCCTGTCCGCGAAGCTTTCTCCCCCTCTCCCGGATCGAAGAAGCCTTTTTCGGCAGGGGGGCCGGCGAGGAGGCGGAGAGGCTCGGCTCATGCCGCGACCTGTTTGTCGCCCGCTCGCTCACCGAGGAGATATTCAGGGAGGGAACTCCCGGCGGCACCACCACCGCCCTCGTGCATTACATGATGGAAAAGGGCCATATTGACGCCGCCCTTCTCACCGGCAGCAGGCACCGGGAGGTCGGGTATTGCATGCACCCGCAACCGTACATCGCCGCGTCGCCCGGGGAGGTGTTGCAGAGCGCGCATTCCAAATTTGAGATCAGCCCGGTGCTCGCGAAGCTGAAGGATCTCGGCCGCTTCAGCCGGTCACTCTTCGTGGGAACCCCCTGCCACATCACGGCATTTCGCAAGCTCCAGCTCATAAGCCGGGATCAATTGTTCCGGACGGCGATGGGCGGGCTCTCCGCCCGAGCGGAGGAACTCACCCGGGGGGTGAGGTTCGCCCTCTCCATAAATTGCTTTTTGAACCACACCAGCATGGACAGGGTCTACGAGTGGCTGCAGATTCGGGAAGAGGATATCGTCAGGTTTAACGAAAACGTGTCAAAGGATCTCCTCGCTGACGCATTCAACAACGGACATGACTGGCGGTGGTTTATCCAGAACTGCGCGGTAACCCGCGATGGCCGGGTTAACCGGTATGATGTGCTGCGGATGGGTGAGCTGGTGCTCGCGAGCGGATGCCTTGTCTGCAATGATCTGATCACCAGTAAACACGCCGATGCGAGCATCGGGTTTTTCGGGGCGGAGACGGGGATAAAGGAGCACGGGTGGAACCTGGTGACGGTCATGCACCATGAGATCAAGAGTATTATGGATTCCATGGTAGCCGAACAGAAACTTGCGAGAAAGCCGGTTTTGAGAAATTACGGGAGGGCATTGCGGAAAGCAATAGAGGCAGTGCTTCGCCTGATACCCGGCAGGGACTTCATGGGGGCAAAAAGCTATCTTAAGACCGGGAAGTGGAGCTATCCGGCGTTTATGAAGCGCATGCGGGGTCCCCGCAGTGGAACATACATCCTTGGCCTGGAACTCCTTTTTCTTGCGCAAACCTTGCGGGAAAAGATGTTTTATGAAGGCACGGTCAAATCCCTGAAAGAAGCGGGCGCCCACCTGCCGGAAGTGTATTGATCCCGAAGGGGAAAAGAGAGGAGCGTCCTTCAAAAGTACCGTCACCTGATAATAAACGGTAGGGGCAGGCCCCCGTGCCTGCCCTGAATGATCAGGCCATCACCGGGTTTTA
>CAZWCD010000117.1:0-8267 GCA_964632275.1 uncultured Thermodesulfobacteriota bacterium | reverse complement strand
ATGCCGTTTCATTGGGCAAACGCCTGTCCGATGTGGGGGCGTCACTGCTGGTTGAAACCCTGAGCCGGCTTGAACGTGGCGTGCTGACTCCGCAACCGCAGAACGGCTCCCTGGCCACGTACGCGCCGCCCCTTAAAAAGGATGATGGGGTGATCGATTGGACCAAGACCGCCCGGGACATTTACAACCTGGTGCGCGGCGCCGTTCCCTGGCCGGGGGCCTTCACTCATCTTGAGCGCAAGCGGCTGAAGATTCTGAAGAGCGCCATCGTCGAGGAAAGCGCTGCGCTGCCGCCCGGTACGGTCGTCCGGACCGGTCCGGAAGGCATCCGGGTGGCAACCGGCGGCGGGTGTCTTGCGCTTACTGCGGTGCAGCTGGAGAACCGGAGTGCCATGCAGGCCGGGGACTTTGTACGCGGCCACCCGCTCCCCGCCGGGACGCGGCTGGTCTGACCGCGCAACGGATCCTAGCGTCGTGTCCCAGAAGTGCATTCCATAAGAGGTCACGATATACACCCTCGTTGCGAGCCCTTCGCGTTCGCTCAGGATAAACTCCGCGAAGCAATCTCATGCGCTGTAACATGTTGCTTTTATTGGAAGAGATTGCTTCGTCGTCCGCCAGGCGGGACTCCTCGCAACGACTTTTTATGATAAGTTATTTCTGGGACACTACCCCAGCGACATCAGCACCCTGAGGAGGAACCATGAAAAAGCTCTCACCATCAATCTTATCGGCGGATTTCTCCCGGCTGCGGGACGAGCTGCAGGCGGCGGAGGAAGGCGGGGCGGATTACATTCACGTTGATGTGATGGACGGCCATTTCGTGCCCAACATCACCATCGGGCCGCTCATGGTGGAAACGGTCAGGAAGATCACCCGCCTCCCGCTCGATGTGCATTTGATGATCACCGATCCCGACCGCTATGTCACCGACTTCATCCGGGCGGGCAGCACCCTGCTCACCGTGCACGCCGAGGCATGCCTTCACCTCCAGCGCACCTTATGCTTCATCCGGGAGGGGGGCGCCAAACCGGGGGTGGTGCTCAACCCGGCAACCCCGCTCGCTGCGGTCGAGTACGTTCTCGGCGATGCGGATCTGCTCCTGCTGATGACGGTCAACCCCGGGTTCGGGG
The DNA here is from genome assembly GCA_964632275.1 of uncultured Thermodesulfobacteriota bacterium. Taxonomy (GTDB): domain Bacteria; phylum Desulfobacterota; class WTBG01; order WTBG01; family WTBG01; genus CAZWCD01. Next base: position 7,134 of record CAZWCD010000117.1, on the reverse strand, counting down.
GGCAGGCATTCATCCCCGCCATGCGCGAAAAGATAGAACAGGCGCGCGCGCTCATCGATCGGAAGAAGCTTCAGGTAGAGCTTGAGGTGGACGGGGGGATCACCCTGGACAATATCGCTGACGTCGCCCGGGCGGGAGCGGACGTGATTGTTTCGGGGTCGGCGGTATTCAAGAGCGCCGACTGCCGGGAAACGCTCCGGGCAATGCGGCGAAAGATGTGCTGAAAGAACGGCGCTTCACTGCCGCTTGCGCTGATACAGCGCAACCGCCCGATCGTGTTCGGCCTGGGTGGTGGAAAACTGATGGGTTCCGTTGTTCCGGGAGACAAAGTAGCGGTAGGACACCGGGGCGGGATACAGCGCCGCCTTGAGCGACGCCTCACCGGGATTGGAGATGGGACCGGGCGGCAGACCCTTCGTGAGATAGGTGTTGTAGGGGTTCGCCCTCTGCAAATCCTCCTTGGTCAGGTTCCCGTTGAAGCCGGGGATGCCATAAATGACCGTGGGATCGCTCTGCAGCGGCATTCCCGCTTTCAGCCGGTTGTGCAGCACGGCTGAGATGAGGTAGCGCTCGTCGGGCGCCGCCGTTTCCTTCTCGATAATCGATGCCAGGGTCACCAGCTCCTCCAGCGTCATGGCAAGCTCCGCCAACCTCCCTCGATACTCGTCGTTCAACACTGCCTGGAAGCGGTTGACCAGGGTCGTGGCAATCCGCTTTTCCCCCATGCCCCGGGTAAAGTGGTAGGTGTCGGGAAAGAGAAAACCCTCCAGCGTATCCCGCCGGATGCCCAGCGAGCGGGCAAACTGCGGGTCCGACGCCAGGGATGCAAACGCGCCCCCATCCGCCACACCCTTTTCCTGCAGGAGATCGGCAATCTGCCGCAGGGTAAAGCCCTCGGGTATGGTGACGCGGATGGTGCGGGACTCACCCCTGACCATCCGGTCGAGCACCTCGGACGGTCGCATGGCCGGAAAAAACGCATACTCCCCGGCCTTGATTTTGGTTTCGTTCCCCTTGAACCATGCCAGCCAGCGAAAGCGCCTGACCCCCTTTAAGATTCCCTCCCGCTCGAGAATGCCGGCCACTTCCATAAAGTGCGCCCCTGCAGGAATCTCCACATACTTCTCACTGCGGTCGCTTCCCGCCGGGGTGTCCAGGTAGCGCCATATGCCGGCGGCGGCCACCGCCGCTGCGGCAGCGGCAATCAGCAGGGCAATCATCAGGATGCGAATCTTCTTTTTCATAAGCTCACGACCGGTTTTTGAGGTGTGCCCGGCTGTCCAGGTATCCCTGGAGAATCAGCACCGCGGCAACCTGGTCTATCACCTTTTTCCGCTTCTTCCGGCTCATATCCGCCTCGAGCAGCGCCTTCTCGGCGGCCACGGTGGTGAGCCGTTCGTCCCAGGTAAACACCGGTTGGGCAATCGTCCGCTTGAGCTCCTCAACCAGTTCGAGCACCATCTCGGCGGAGGGGCCCAGGGATCCGTTCATGTTTTTGGGAAGGCCCACCACGATCGCCCCGACCGCCTCCTCGGCAACCACCGCGGCGAGGTTGCGCAGATCCTGCTCCAGCCCCTTCCGCTGCAGGGTGGCCAGGGTGTTGGCGACAAGCTCCAGTTCATCGCTCACCGCCATGCCGATGGTTTTGCTTCCCACGTCAAGTCCGAGAATTCTCATGGTTCCTTTTCATCCGCCGGGCGTTCCCCCCATGCCGGTCGCGGCACGCACACTATTGCAAATCGGTGCGGCGCACTGACTGTAGCGGATGATCCCCGACTTGTCAAGCTCTCCCGACCCCGGGTGACGACAAGCATGGCTGAGCAGGCTCATTTTTTTAGTTGACATGCGGCGCGAACCTTTCTACACTAGCACGCTTTGAAGGCAGTAACCATATAAAAACCACTCGCACCCTCCCGCGGACAAATCGTCACGCGGAAGCGAAGGTCCCCATGTTGATCAGCATTGAATGTGAAGCGCGAAACAGCCTGATGGAGCGCGAGCCCCTGGTGGAGCGCTGCTTCAAGTGCAGCGTCTGCGCCCTGGTATGCCCCATTCAGTACCTGGAGGAATACAGCCCCACCCAGAGCTACGTGTATGACCTCTTCACCTGCGATAACGTGCTGGCCAATCCCAACCTCTGGTCATGCGCCAGCTGTCACCGGTGCGCCGAGATATGCCCCCAGGATGTGAATCCGGCGCATGTCTTCCTCAATTTAAAGGAGCATTCCTTCGAGCAGGGCCTGGCGCCCCAGGGTGTCGTCGCCTTGATTAAAACCATCGTCACCACCGGCAGCTCGTTTCCCATCACCTCGGTGACCGAACGGCTGCGGGAACAGCTGGGGCTTGCGCCGTTTGCCATCACCGCACAGGAAGAGCTGAAACTGATTGTCGCCAAAACCGGACTGGAAGAAAAAATAAAAAAGATAGGCGGATAACCTCACCATGCGATACGCTTTTTTTAAAGGATGCCTCATCCCGACCAAGCTCCCCCACCTGGAGGCGCTGGCGCGAAAGATATTCCCTGAATTCGGGATCGAGCTGGTGGATATTCCCGGGTTCTCCTGCTGCCCTGACCCCATCAACTTCAGCGGCGCCGATCAACTGACCTGGACGACCATCGCCGCGCGCAATCTGTGCCTGGCGGAGGAACAGGGGCTGGATATCATCACCCTCTGCAACGGGTGCGTCAACACCCTGGCCCAAGCCCGTCATGCGCTGGTTACGTCAGAGCCGCTCCGGGACAAGGTGAACGACATGCTCGGGGACACGCCCCACCGTTTTACCGGCAGCATCGAGGTGGAGCATTTTCTTAAGGTATTTTATGAGAAAATCGGTCTAAGTGCCATAAAAAGCAAGGTAAAAAATAGTCTTTCGAATTTAAAAATTGCCGCCCATACCGGCTGCCATCTTTTTAGCCCGCACGAGGTCATGCACTTTGACAATCCCGCTGACCCGTTTATTCTCGACGAGATGGTTGCGGCATTAGGTGCGGAGGCGCTTGACTACGATCTGAAATCCCAGTGCTGCGGTTCCTCGCTCATCCTTTCCGGGAAACAGCAGGGCTCGAGCAAGCTGCTTGAAGACAAGCTCGTCAATATGAAGCGGCAGGGCGCTGACTGCATCGCGGTGGTATGCCCCTTCTGTTATCAGCAGTTCGACCTGGGACAGCTCATGGCGGTGCGCCGGCTCAAGCTGGATTATTCCATACCGGTGCTCTTTTACCTGCAGCTTCTGGGAATGGCCATGGGCATGAGCCTCAAAGATGTGTACTATGACACCCACAAAATCAAGGGCGCTGCGCTTGAAGCCGCCTGCAAGGGAACGTAATGGCTGATAAAAAAGTATTGACGACGTGCATTTATTGCGGAACCGGCTGTAATTTTTACTTCCGGGTGCGGGACGGAAAGCTGGTCGGGGTGATCCCCAGCCCGCGGGGCGCGGGACAGGGCAAATTGTGCATCAAGGGCTGGAGCGCGCACGAATTCATCCACCATCCCGAACGGCTCACCGCGCCGCTCATGCGCGACGGCAAATCCGACCCATTGAAGGAAACCACGTGGGAAAAGGCGCTGGAGCGGGTGGCGCAGCGCCTGTCGGACATCAAGGCCCGCGAGGGCGGCAACGCCATCGGCTTCTTCTCATCGGCCAAATGCACCAACGAGGAAAACTATCTGCTGCAGAAGTTCGCCCGGGCGGTGATCAAGACCAACAACGTCGACCATTGCGCCCGCCTCTGACACAGCTCCACGGTGGCCGGTCTGGCCGCCGCGTTCGGCTCCGGGGCGATGACCAATTCCATTGACGAGATAGAACATGCCCCGGTGATCTTCATCATCGGCTCCAACACCACCGAACAGCATCCCCTGGTGGGCAGGCGCATCCTCCGGGCGGTACGGGAAAGGGGCGCGCAGCTCATCGTGGCCGATCCCCGCGCCATCGACATCACCGGGTTCGCCAGCATCCACCTGCAGCTTAAGCCGGGGACCAACATCGCCCTGCTTAACGGGATGATCGGGGTCATCCTCGCTGAAAACCTTCATGATGAGGAGTTCATCGGCCAGCGCACCGAGGGGTTTGATGCCCTGCAGGAAACGGTGGCGCGCTACCCGCTGGACAAAGTGTCGGCCATCACCGGCGTTCCCGCGGAAGACATACGCAAGGCCGCCCGTCTCTATGCCACGGCTGAGCGCGCATCGATCATCTACTGCATGGGGGTCACCCAGCATGCCAGCGGCACCAACGGGGTCATGGCCGTTGCCAACCTCGCCATGGTCACCGGCAATGTGGGCAAGGAAAGCACCGGCGTCAATCCCCTGCGCGGCCAGAACAACGTGCAGGGCGCCTGCGACATGGGCGCGCTTCCCAACGTGTTTTCCGCCTATCAGCAGGTGGCGTCTCCCGAGGCGCGGAGCAAAATGGAATCCGCCTGGAAGGTGGAAGGCCTTTCGGATAAGCCCGGCCTTACCCTCACCGAGATGATGGCGGCCGCCCATCACCGCACCATAAAATCACTGTACATCATGGGCGAGAATCCCATGGTATCTGATCCCGACCTGCGCCACGTGAAAGAATCACTCGAGTCGCTGGAGTTTCTGGTGGTGCAGGACATGTTTCTCACCGAAACGGCGCAGCTCGCCGATGTGGTGCTCCCCGCGTCGAGCTTTGCCGAGAAGGACGGGACCTTTTCCTCCACCGACCGAACGGTGCAGCGTGTGCGCAAGGCCATTGAGCCGCTCGCCGGATGCCGCGAGGACTGGAGGATTATCGGAGAGATCGGACGGCTGATGGGATATGACGGGCTGACCTACAGCTCGCCCGAGGAGATCATGAAGGAAATCACCTCGGTCACCCCGTCGTACGGCGGCATCACCTACGAGCGGCTTGAGGAGGGAGGCATTGCCTGGCCCTGCCCCACCCCGACGCATCCGGGGACGCCGTTTTTGCACAAGGACCGATTTTCCCGCGGCAAAGGCAAGTTCGCGCCGGTGGAATTTGTTCCCCCCGCTGAACTGCCTGACGACGCGTATCCCCTGACCCTCACCACCGGCCGGGTGCTTTACCATTATCATACCGGGAGCATGACCCGGCGCTCCCCCACCCTCACCGCGCAGCTCAACGAAGGGTACGTTGAAGTAAATTTTGACGATGCGACAAAGCTGGGGGTGAGCGGCGGCGAAACCGTCCGCATCGTTTCACGCAGGGGGGAAATCTCGGTCAAGGCGCGCATCACCCACATCATCCCCGCCGGTACGGTGTTCATCCCCTTTCACTTCGCCGAATCAGCGGCCAACATGCTCACCAGCGGGAGCAGCCTGGATCCGGTAGCCAAGATTCCGGAGCTCAAAGTGTGCGCCATCCGCATGGAGAAGGTAAGCTGACGAAGTATGAGCGACCGGTTGCTGAAGACGCCTTATGCAGCGCACGACCGCGCAGGGGCGTAGCACTATACGCCCCTGAAAAAAACCTCAGTCAGAACTAAAAGCCCCGCAGTTATGCTGCGGGGCTTTCTGCGTGCCGCCTACTTTTTGAACTTCTCCAGTGCCTCCTGGCGCAGGAGATTTTTCTGAATCTTCCCGATGGAAGTCTTGGGGAAGCTCTTTTTAAACTCCACAAAACCTGGCACCTTAAACTTCGCCAGCCGCTCCTTGCAGAAGTTGATGATCTCCTCATCGGTGCAGGTTTCCCCCTCCTGCAAAACGATGAGCGCCATGATGGCCTCGTCTCTCACGGGATCCGGCACCCCTACCACCGCCGCCTCCTGCACCTTGGGATGGAGGCTCAGGACATATTCCACTTCCACCGCCGCCACATTCTCGCCTCCCCGCTTGATCATGTCCTTTTTCCGGTCGACAAAATGGAAATAGCCGTCCTCGTCCATGTATCCGTTGTCGCCGGTATAGAGCCAGCCGTCCCGGATAGTCTGGGCGGTCGCCTCCGGGTTCTTATAATATCCCTTCATGATGGTGCGGCCCGGCACACCATGCACCACAATCTCCCCCACCGCTCCGGGCGGCACCTCGTTCCCCTCGTCATCAACCACCTTCATCTCATTTCCCGGGCGGCACAGGCCGATGCAGTTCCGCTTCATCTCCAGGTCCGGCGGATTCATGGTGGTCTCCGCCAGCGTTTCCGTCAGGCCCCACAGGTCGCTCAATTTCACCTTAAATCGCGTTTCAAACTCCGTCCACTGCTCCTCGGTAATGGCAATGGCATACATGACCAGGCGAAAACAGTTGCGCCCGTCCAGCTCATGCCGGGGCTGCGCAAGGATCATCTTGGCGGTAGCCGCGACCAGGCTGGTAGTTGTCGTGCCGTACCGCCGCGCCTGCTCCATGTATTTTGAGGCGCTGAACTGCTCCGTCATCACCAGGGTCGCGCCCGCGGTAAGGGTGGGCATGACTGAAATGAACTGCGCGTTGACGTGGAAAAGGGGGAGCACCATGAAATGGCGGTCCTCCGGCACCACCTTGTATCCCTGGGCGCCGAAGATGCCCGCGAACAGGGCATTGGCATGGGTCAGCTGCACCGCCTTCGGCCGGGAGGTGGTTCCCGAGGTAAAGAGCATCATCAGGTCAGCTTCGGAACCGATCCCGACCCGGGGCACCGACGGCACCGTGTCCTTGAGGACATCCTGCATAATGACCGCCTCAGGATACAGCTTCTGATTGGGATAGAGCGGGGAGGTGCGGGTCAGGATGGTATGCTTTACCCGCGGGCACTTGTCCAGAATGCCGCGGTACATATCCAGGTAACCCGGCTCAGTAATAACGGCAACGCACTCCGCGAAATCGACAAAATACTCCATCTCAAAGGGGGCGCAGAGGACGTTGGTGGGGATCATGACCGCGCCCAGTTTGGCAAGCGCAAACCAGGAGAAGAGATACTCGGGGGAGTTGAGCAAATGGACATTGACCTTGTCATCCTTTTTGATCCCGAGCTTGTGCAGGACCGTTGCATATTTGTCCACCTGTTCATTAAACTCCCGGTAGGTATAGCGTTGAACGTTCCCTGCCCGGTCCTCAAAAACAATAAAGTCCTTGTCGGCAAAATCCGTTGCCTTCTTTTCCACCAGCCAGCGGATGTTCCTGTTCCCTATGATATCCATGATAGCTCCCCCCTGTGTACGGTTGACGG
>CAZWCD010000116.1:3515-8662 GCA_964632275.1 uncultured Thermodesulfobacteriota bacterium | reverse complement strand
AATATAAATTTGTTGTCGACGGGCACTGGCAGGAAGACCCCCGCTGCGGGGAGCGTGCGCCCAATCCGTTCGGCGGCGAGAACTGCGTGGTGATGTTGCCCTGACCGGCAGTTCGGGAACGACAGCATCGTTTAGGGAAAACAATCGTGTTGCCTCCACCTTCATCCTCCCCCATCGAGGGGGAGGAGATTTTTTTACGCACGTGGAATCATTCCTTTCTGCTGCGTATAAAAAACAATCGGTTATTCCCGGCTTGTCGCCACACCGCATGTTTTGGTTTGACTTATGGGCGTTCTTTCGTTACATTTTATATGTCGGGCCTGATATATATATCATCGCCGGCGATCACCCAACCAAACCGAAGGGGGCAGAAATGGCAGCGGGCAGGAGCGGACGAAAGATTACCCTACCTCTCTCGTTTATGATACTGGGAGGCCTTTTTGGCGCGGGACTGGCGCTGCTCTACGCCCCCTCGAGCGGCGACCGGACGCGCCACTATCTGCGTATGAAGCGGGAGCAGGCGCGGAGAAGGGCCGGCGTCATGACCGGGGACATCAAGGAAAGCATGGAACATTTTATTGCCGAAATCAGGGCAATAACCGCTCAGCTGATAGAGAGCGGGAGCGCGTTTACGCGGGAAACAAAGGCCGACCTGCTGCAGGCCATTGAAGAGGGTAAAAAGGCCATGGACGAGGAGCGGAAACGCTTCAGCCGCGGACGCAACACTGAGGGCTGAGAACATGGAAAAGCAGCTGAAGGTTTTATTCCTGTCACCGGAGGCGGTGCCCTTCGCCAAAACCGGCGGCCTGGGCGATGTGGCCGGCAGTCTTCCTCCGGCCCTGCGCAGGCTGGGGATGGACGCGCGGGTGGTTCTGCCGCTCTACACCATGGTGAAAAGTTCGGGGGCAAAGATGCAGCTGATCTGCGAGGATCTGAAGGTTCCCCTGGGCGATGCCCTGCTGACCGCCCGCATATGGGAAGCGCAGTCTGCTGAAAGCACTCCGGTCTACCTGGTGGAGCGTGAGGATTTGTACGGCAGGCCGAGCCTTTACGGAACCGCTGCCGGCGATTACTACGACAACCTGGAACGATTCTCCTTTTACGCGCATGCCGCGCTCCGTCTCGCCGAAGCGATCTCCTTCCGCCCTGACCTGATCCACTGCCATGACTGGCAGGCGGGATTGGTTCCCGCACTGCTCAAGGGTCCATACCGCCGCGATGCCTGTGCCGGAAAAGCGAGGACGGTGTTTACCATCCATAACTTGGGCTACCAGGGAATCTTTTCACCGGACAAGCTGCCGCTGACCGGGCTTTCCCGGGATGCGTATTTCCACATGGAGGGCCTTGAGTACTGGGGGAAGATAAGCCTCCTGAAGGCGGGCTTGATGTATGCCGACATGATCACCACGGTGAGCCCGACCTATGCGAAGGAGATCCAGACCGAAAGCTACGGCCTGGGCATGGAGGGCATACTGCGGCAGCGGAAATCCGTGCTCTCCGGCATTTTAAACGGGGTGGACTACGGCGTCTGGGATCCGTCGCATGATGCTCATCTGCCGGCCGCCTATTCGGCGAGGAAGATGGCGGGAAAGAACGACTGCAAGAAAGCGCTTATCAAGGAGACCGGCCTTGATCCTGCGCTCATCAACCGGCCGCTGCTGGGAGTGATATCCCGGCTTGACGCGCAGAAAGGCATCGACCTGCTGGTGGCGGCCCTGCCCGATATTCTTGCTCTCGATACGGGCGTGGTGATCCTGGGATCGGGAGATGCGTCAATCCAGGATGCGCTGCGCCAGGCGGCGCGGGACCATCCCGGACGGGTGGGCCTCAGCATCGGCTTCAATGATCCGCTTGCCCATCGCATCATGGGCGGGTCCGACATGTTTTTGATTCCCTCCCGCTACGAGCCCTGCGGTCTTACCCAGATGTACGCGCTGCGCTACGGCACCATCCCGGTGGTGAGGGCGACCGGCGGACTGGATGATACCATCGTGCCCTACCGCAGCGAGAGCGGAGAAGGAAACGGCTTTAAATTTTCCGCGTACCGGCCGCAGGCGCTGCTTTCAGCGGTCAGCGAGGCGGTCGATCTGTTCAGCGATGCCAAAAACTGGAAGAGGCTGCGGACCAACGGGATGAAGGCTGATTTTTCCTGGGACCGGTCGGCGCACAGCTATCGTGAGCTCTACCAGTCTGCGCTGGAGCTGCCGCGCGCCGTATGATCGCAGGCGCACTCCCGCATGCTCCTTTCGGTTATCACAGTCCATGAACGTTGTACGCTATTTCTCCCTCGCCCCATCCCTCTCCCCCCGATGGGAGAGGGGGATCTTTGAGCCTTTCTTCACATAGGGGATAAAGGGAAAATAATCTCTCCCTCCATGAGAGAGGGGTTCTTGCTTATCTCTTTCCATGGAGGCAGCAAGGTAAAGATAATTCCCTCGCCCCGCCGGGGGAGAGGGTTAGGGTGAGGGGGCATCCTACATTTCTTTTATAACCCCCATGCCACCTCCAGGTGCAGCGGCATAGTGCGTTATATAATAATTCCCGAACATACCTTTCTGCTGTACCAGCTTCCGGACCTTACCGGCCAGGCGGACGAGGTCGTGTGCCTGGCAAATGATGCGACGACGTCATCCGGCAGCCTTCCTTTCGCCGGGACCATGGTCAAGGGCGATCCGGCGCGCGAGGAAACGTACCGGGCGCTCGCGATACAACCGGATGACCGGGTCATCCTCTGCACCATAACGGCGGACACGGCCGAGCGGATGCTCGATGCGCTGCTGAGCGCATGTGCCACGGTTCCGGTCGGCGTGGAAGAAGACAAGCGGTAACAAGCAGCGGCGGGAAGGCAACGGCAATGGCAAGTAACTATGTTTCATACATTTCGGAAATTTTTCAGACCGTCCGCTGGCATGACTGGCTGGACATAGGCATCGTGGCCTTTCTCCTGTACCGCTGCTTTGTGCTGTTCTGGGGAACCCTGGTGTTCCGGGCCATCATCGGGGTGACCCTGCTCTGGGTGTTTGATCTTGTGGCCAACACCCTGGGCATGATCGTGACCAGCCTCATCCTCAGGGGCATCGGGGCCATTATCGTTATAATCGTGGTGGTGATATTCAGAAATGAAATTCGCGGGGTAATCGTCAGCACCACGCCCCTCAACCTGTTCTGGGGGAAACCCCGCAGGAAGCGGGTTTTTGATTATCATTCCATATCCGAGGCGCTCTTCTCCCTGGCCGAAAAGCGGGTGGGCGCGCTGGTGGTGTTCACCAGGGCCTCAAACGTCGATCATCTCATTCAGGACGGCGTGCGGCTGGACGCGCACTTCAGCCGGGAGTTGCTCTTCAGCGTCTTTGACCACGGAGCGGTGCTCCACGACGGAGCGGTCATCATGGACGGCAGCCGGATCTCCATTGCCGCGGCCTTTTTGCCGCTGACCATGCAGGGGTCGCTGCCCCTGAAGTACGGCACCAGGCATCGCGCCGCGCTGGGCCTTTCCGAGCGCTCCGATGCGGTGATTGCGGTGGTCTCCGAGGAGCGCGGTGAGGTTTCCCTGGCCTGCGGCGGCAGTCTGAGCACGGTCGCCACTCCGGATCAGTTGTCCGGCCGGCTCAGGAACCTCATTGAGGGAGAGCCCAGGAAGTCCGGCGCCGCCGGCACGGTGAAACGAACGGTGCTGGATGTTGCGGTTAAGACTTCGTTCCTCATCTTGGCAATCGTTATCTGGTTCTTTTTCGCGGGGGAGAAGGAATCGGTCATATCCTATACCGCCCCCATCGAATTCAGAAATCTCCCCAAGTCGCTAGAGTTGATGAGCGTTTCCGATGACCGGGCGGAGGTACAGGTTGCCGGCAGCCGCCGCCTCATCCTGCAACTGAAGCCTGAGGAGATCAGCCTCTGGCTCAACCTGGCAAACAGCCGGCCAGGCAAGAACAGTTATGCGCTGACCCGGAACAACATTTCCGTACCGCCGGGATTCAATGTCATCAAGATTAATCCCCATGAGATTGCCGTGGTCATGGAGGAGCGGGAAACCAGAACGGTGGAGGTGATCCCCCAGTGGGAGGGAACCCTGCCCGAGGATAAAAAGCTGGTTTCGTTTCGCCTGACGCCGGACCGGGTGGAGGTGTTCGGCGCGCCTTCGGTCTTAAAGGCAATCACCAACATGAAAACGGAGCCCATTGACCTGTCGGGTATCGAGGAGTCGGATGTCATCGAGGCGGCCATCATCCTGCCGACCGCATCGGTCTCCCTGGCGCCGGGATCCCCTTCCCGGATACGGGTGGAACGGGAGATCGTCGACACTGCGCAAAAACCGGAAAAGAAAAAACAAAAATCGGGGAAGGCGCGCCAACCGGAAATCGTCTCGTGAGGAGCACGGCCATGGAGCGATACGTACAAAAGAGGTCACGCAAATCCGGACTGCCGCCGGGCACGCTCGTCCACATCGGGACGAAGCGGGAGGAGAAGGCGCTGATCACCTTTATGAACTATGACGAATCCCGTCTGGTGGAAAAGGAGGTGCCGGGCGTCGAGGACTGTTTCTTTGTGCGGGACCTGCCGGGGGTGAGCTGGATCAACATCGACGGCGTCCACCAGGTGGAGCTCATCGAGAAGCTGGGGGCGCATTTTAACCTGCACCCCTTGGTGCTCGAGGACATTGCCAACACCGGCCAGCGTCCGAAGCTGGAGGATTACGGGGACTATCTCTTCATCGTGCTGAAAATGCTCCACCACGGCAGGATGAGCGACCTGTTCGACGCGGAGCAACTCTGCATGGTGGTGGGCCCGCAGTATGTCATCACCTTTCAGGAGAAGCCGGGGGATGTCTTCGATCCGGTGCGCGAGCGCATCAGGACCGGCAAGGGCCGCTCCCGCCGGATGGGCGCGGACTATCTGGCCTACGCGCTGATTGACGCCATCGTGGATGATTACTTTGCCATCCTTGAGCACTATGGCGAGCGGATTGAAGCGGTCGAGGAAAATCTGGTCAACCATCCCACGCCGGACAGCCTGCGCGCCATTCACCGGCTCAAGAGCGAGATGATATTTTTGCGCAGGTCGGTTTGGCCGCTGCGGGAGGTGATCAACGTGCTGGAACGGGGGGAATCCCCGCTGATACAGCAGCCGACCACCGTCTATCTCAGGGA
>CAZWCD010000116.1:0-3415 GCA_964632275.1 uncultured Thermodesulfobacteriota bacterium | reverse complement strand
GGAAGCCCTGGCAAAGGTTAGCAAAGAAGGCGCGCGGCTCATCGACGTCCGCACGCCCGCCGAATACCGTACCCTGCGCGCGGCCGGCGCTGAACACCACGAACTGAGCGCGCTGAGCGAAGCCTATATTGATCAGACGCTTCTTGCCACAGGGGCGGCGGAGCCGCTGCTCATACTCTGCAAATCAGGCAAGCGCGCCGCACAGGCGGCGAAACTGATTGAGGGCAGAACCACGGCGCCGGTGCTGGTGGTAGAGGGCGGCACCGATTTGTGGAATGAGCAAAGGTTGCCGGTGGAAAAAGGCGCGGCGGTGATGAGTCTGGAACGGCAGGTGCGCATCACCGCAGGCAGTCTGGTTTTCATCGGCACGCTCGCCGGATACTTTTTCAATCAGACATTTCTGGTGCTGCCGGCGTTTGTCGGGGCGGGCCTGGTGTTCGCCGGGATCACCGATACCTGCGCCATGGGCATGCTTCTGGCGAAGATGCCCTGGAACCGATGAAATAGTCCATGCGGAACCCTGCCTATAAAAAATAATAAAACAGCATATTGCTGGTAACCGTCACCCCCTTCAGCCCACCGCACTGAAGGGGTATTTTATTGTGCTGGCAATGGCCTATTGATAGGCGCAAGAAAGTTCTAAAGCTTTTTGGTGGAATTTCGATACAAATCTCATAATGCGCGAGGACATAAGCTGCAATGCAGGCAGGCACAGTTGCCGTATACTTATTAAATACTTATAGGCCGGAGGGAAACACGTGAAGCTGGCATATGCCCGGAAAAGAGAGTGGGTCGATCTGTTTTTGGTGCTGGTTGTGTCGATCGTCTTCACGTTCATCAGCCTGTCGATCAATTTCATCGATACGATGTACAAATATTTTTATGTCATCACTCACTACCCGGCCGCGGAATTTGTCATCAATCTTGTGTTCCTGTGGCTCATCGGGCTGCTCTGGATGACCTATCGTCAATGGCAGCGGGCGTTGCAGGGACAAAGGGAGCTGGAGCATACCATTTCAAGCATCAATCCCGATGTGCTCATGGTGATCGATGGCAATCAAAAAATAATTTTATGTAATGCTCCGGTGCGGCACATGTTCGGATATGAGGCGGCGGAAATCATCAACAAGCATACCGACTTCCTGTTCGGCGATCGGGAAGCGTATCCCGCGGATTCGCAGGCCGGGCCTGAATCCCCGGGCAATGGGGGATTCCAAAGGGAATCGGCCATGGGGAAGAGGAAAAGCGGAGAAATCTTCGGGCTTGAGATAATTACCGCCAAACTGCGCAATCGGGAAGGAGCGGTGCTCTTATTAAAAGACGTGAATGAGCGGAAGCGGGCTCAGGAGGCGGTAAAACTTTCCGAGGAACGGTATCAGCGCCTTATAGAGAACGCCAATGACGGGATTGTTTCAATCGACAATGAGGGACTCGTAATCGGGTTTAATAAGAAGGCCGAGGATATTTTCGGTTATGCCCATGAAGAGGTCATGGGGAAACCGGTGTTTCTCCTGTTCCCGGAAGAAGAAAGAAACGGGGACATGAAAATGTTTGAACAATTCAAAACCACCGGCGAACTGGAATTAATTGTCAAAACCATCGAGCGCGAGGGATTGCGCAAAGACGGCAGGAGGGTCTCCTTAGAGGCGACCCTGTCGGTTTCCGGTGCGAAGGAAAAAAGCATCATCACGGCAATTTTGCGGGATGTAACCGAGCGCAAGAAACTGGAGCAGCAGCTTACTCAGTCGGAAAAATTACGATCCCTGGGGGAGCTGGCGGGAGGAGTGGCCCATGAGTTTAATAATGTTCTGGCGGCCATCCTGGGCAGGGTCCAGCTTTTAAATCTGCAGCTTGAGCCGCCGCTCTCGCCGGAGGAACGGCAGAAGCTCTTGCTTGATCTGCTCAGGAGCCTTGACATTATTGAGAAAGCGTCGTTTGACGGCGCCCAAGTGGTAAAGCGGATCCAGGAATTTTCCCGCAAGCGGACCGACGACCGGGATTTTGGCCGGATTGATATTAATGAATTGCTGGATAATGTGCTGGAGTTTACCCAGGTTCGCTGGAAGAATGATGCGGAGACCAAAGGGAGCACCATTGCCATTGACAAATCGTATGCGGATCTTCCCGCCACCTTCGGCAGCGCCTCGGAAATACGCGAGGTATTCACCAATATTATCAATAATGCGCTTGATGCCATGCCCGATGGCGGGCGGATAGCCATCAGGACCTTCAGGGAGGGCGATCAGATCTGCGTGAAAATAGAGGACACCGGGGTCGGCATACCGGAATCCATTCGCGGCCGGATATTCGATCCGTTCTTCACCACCAAGGGCGTGCAATCAACCGGATTGGGCATGAGCGTTTCTTATGGGATTGTCAATCGCCATCACGGCGCTATTGCGGTCGACAGCGTGGAAGGGAAGGGTTCTGCCTTTACCATTAAACTGCCCATTGTTCAGGAACCATGTCCGGTGAATGTTTCGCTAAAACCGGAAGCAGAGAAAAACCGGAAGGCGCGAATCCTGGTCATCGAAGACGAGGAGGATGTGCGTCAACTGCTCTTCGATATCCTGAGCAGCGAGGGACATGACGTAGAGGTGGCTTCCGATGGAATCCAGGGGCTGGATATCTTCAGGGGCAGCGATTTTGATCTGGTGTGCACTGACCTGGGCATGCCGAAAGTTTCAGGCTGGCAGGTGGCGGAAGAAATCAAGCGCATCGGCAGAAGGGTGCCGGTGGCGATTATTACCGGATGGGACGTGAATATCATGGAATCAGAGCTGAGAGATAAAGCGATTAGTTTTGTTATCCAGAAACCATTCCAGGTAAAGCAGGTTTTGGGTTTGGTTAAAGAAGGCGTTCTCTTAAAAGAACAGTTTAAGGCAGCGTGATTAAAAGGAAATAAATAAAACAGCAGTCGTGGTTTTTGGGAAATGGAAAAAGGGAAATGGTCACAAGTAACCATTCCCCCTTCGGAGGTGAAAGAATGAATCGCTCCATTCTTTACTGAATTACTAGATAACAGATAACCCAATTTTTGTCAATAGTATAGTCATATAAGAATTTATTATATATTTATGCGGGCTGTAAAATTACAGTATTAATTGAGTATTAAGGATAGTTCGTTGGTACAAATTAATTTCTATTATATTTTTTTTAGAATCCGGCTTAGAATCCGGGGTTAAAATTTTTTTTATCTTTTTATTGCATTGTATTTTTGTTTGTGCTATAAGTTTTCCAGCCTCTTAATTGAGGTGATGAAGAGCCGATAACTACTCTGGCCCCCTCCTATGTGGTTATCGGCCTTCGCTTTTTTATGCGCGATCATTGCGGTTGCTCCTCATGCGTTGCTTTACCTGCCGATTGCCTCGCTTCCCAGTTCCCAGTTTAAATAGTTGTAGTAAGGTTTTTCGAA
>CAZWCD010000115.1:6587-8776 GCA_964632275.1 uncultured Thermodesulfobacteriota bacterium | reverse complement strand
TCGCCCCTACATTCGCTAAAACATCTATTGCGAAAAATATTGTAAAGCCTTCTGAAAATAACTATAGTGTGAACACTTACTAACCCTGGGGAGGGGTCTAGCAATGGAAGGGCACATTTACAAACCGTTTGACAGGGAACTGAACGACCTGAAGGAAAATCTCCTGTTCATGGGGGAACTGGTGGAAAAGGCCATCAGCCGGGCCATCACCTCCCTCGGAGAGGGAGACTCCGAACTGGCGGCGGCGGTTATCGCTGATGATGATAAGGTTGACCGGCAGGAGCTGAAGATCGATGAGCTCTGCCTGAAAATCCTTGCCCTGCGCCAGCCGGCCGCGCGCGACCTGCGATTTATCATCACCGCCATCAAGGTGAACTATGACCTGGAACGCATCGGTGACATGGCGGTCAACATATGTGAGCTGGTCCAGGAGCTCAACCTCGAGCCGCAGCTGAAGCCCTACGTGGATCTGCCCCGGATGGCCACCCTGACGCAGCAGATGCTCCGGCAGTGCATGGATGCCTTCGTGAACGCCAATCCTGCTATTGCCCGGCAGGTAATCGCACACGACGAGGAGGTGGATCGGCTCCATGAACAGATTTTCCATGAGCTGCTGGATTACATGACCCGCGACTTCAGCACGGTGACCAGGTCAACCCGCCTGCTGCTTATTTCCCGGCACCTGGAGCGGATCGCCGACCACGCGGTGAACATTGCCGAGCTGGTCATTTTCATGGCAGAGGGAAAAATCGTCCGGCATTTACGCGATAACAAGGGAGAGTAAGGAAGTGGCCTGCTGTCGCCCCATCCTGCTTGCGCTCATCGCACTGATCATTGGGGCCTGCTCCGGCGGTTCCCGGCAGCCGGCGGTCGGCGAACGGTTCATCGTGAACATCGCCGGCTCCACCTCGGTCATGCCCTTCAGCGAAAAGCTGGCTGAACATTTCATGCTCGAGCATCCGACCTTCGCCATCAACGTCCAGGCCGGGGGATCGACCGCGGGGATCCAGGCCTGTATCACTCACACGGTGGACATCGGCATGTGCTCCCGCGAGCTGAAGGGCGATGAGCAGGTGCTCACCGCCATACCAATCTGTTATGACGGCATCGCCATCGTGGTCAACCCGCTGAACCCGGTCACGTCGCTCGCCCTGTCCCAGGCGCGGGGCATATTCAACGGATCCATCACCAACTGGAAAGAACTCGGCTGGATTGACCGCCGCATCGACGCGGTCAGCCGGGAGGAGGGATCGGGAACGCGGGGCGCCTTTGAGGAACTGGTGATGAGAACTGACACCATCGCTGAATCCACCATGGTACAGGACTCCAACGGCTCGGTGCGGGAGGTGGTGGCAACCGACCCCTATGCCATAGGATACATTTCCCTGGGGATAGTCGATGCGCGGGTAACCGCCGTGGCTATCGATGGGGTAAAGCCCTCTCCCGTAACCATTCATGAAAAGCAATACAAGATTGTTCGCCCTTTTTTATACCTCACCATGGGCACACCCAGCGAGGCCGCACAGCTTTTCATCCGTTATGTGCTTTCGGACGCAGGGCAATCTATTTTATTGAAAGAGGGGCTGATACCTGCCTATGACTTTTCCTAATACCGCCATCAAAGAACGCGTGGTGAGCATCACCCTCACCATCTTTGCCTTTTCGTCGCTTGTCTTTCTCTTTCTCATATTCCTCTTTATTCTCATCGAGGGCCTCCCCCTCTTTTTCAAGGTAGGGTTGAAGCACATCATCCTCGGCTTCACGTGGGCGCCCACCAGGGGTTCATTCGGCATCTTCCCGATGATTGTCTCCTCATGCATGGTGACCGTCGGCGCACTGGTGATCGGGGGGCCGCTGGGACTGGGCTGCGCCATCTACCTGGCGGAGTACGCCGGCAAACAGGGCAGGACGTATCTCAAGCCATCCCTGGAGCTGCTGGCCGGCATACCCTCGGTGGTCTACGGCTTCCTGGGGGTCGTCTACATTGTTCCGGTGATACGGGAATACCTGGGGGGCTCCGGCTTTTCGCTGCTCGCCACCTCGTTGGTGCTGGGGATCATGATCCTCCCCACGGTGATCAGCATATCCTATGACGCGCTCATGTCGGTGCCCCGCTCCTACCGCGAGGGGTCGCTGGCCATGGGCGCAACCAAATGGCAGACGGTCTACCGGGTGGTGATTCCCTCCGC
>CAZWCD010000115.1:5348-6487 GCA_964632275.1 uncultured Thermodesulfobacteriota bacterium | reverse complement strand
CAGGCGCTCTTTACCGTCAGCATCCT
Source organism: uncultured Thermodesulfobacteriota bacterium (assembly GCA_964632275.1). GTDB lineage: Bacteria > Desulfobacterota > WTBG01 > WTBG01 > WTBG01 > CAZWCD01. The sequence continues at coordinate 6,461 of CAZWCD010000115.1, read as the reverse complement.
GGTGGTGATCATCTGCATCATCTTCATCAAGGGGATTGCCAACGTCAACCTGGAATTCATCCTTACCTTTCCCCAGGACATGGGCCGGCACGGCGGCATCTTCCCTTCCATCGTGGGCACCTTTTTCCTGGTGCTGCTTTCCCTGCTCTTCGCCGCGCCGCTGGGGCTGGGCACCGCCATTTATCTGACCGAATACACCCGGGAGTCCCGTCTCACCACGCTGATCCGCTTCGGCGTGGAATCGCTGGCGGGCGTGCCCTCGATCATTTACGGCCTGTTCGGCTTCATCTTTTTCGTGATCAAGCTCAAGATGGGCTGGTCCCTGCTGGCAGGATCGCTGACCATGGCCATCATGATCCTGCCCACCATCATCCGTACCAGCGAAGAGGCCATCAAGTCGGTGCCGGTAAACCTGAGGCGGGTGAGCTATTCACTGGGCGCCACCCGCTGGGAAACCACCACCCGGGTGGTGCTGCCCTGCGCCGCCCCGGGCATTCTCACCGGCATCATGCTGAGCATCGGCAGAACCATCAGCGAGACCGCCGCGGTGATCTTTACCATGGGAAGCTCGCTCCGGCTTCCCACCTCGCTCATGGATTCGGGCAGGAGCATGGCGGTGCATTTCTACATCCTGGCGCGCGAGGGCATCTCCATGGAAAAGGCATATGCCACCGCCCTGGTGCTGGTGCTGATCATCCTGGCCATCAACGCCGTGGCCTATTATCTCATGCACCGCATAACCTCAAAGTACTCATGACCGCCCCCATGGACTGCAAGATACATTTTGAGCACGTCAGGGTATCATTCGGAAGCGCCGCGGTGTTGCGGGACATCAATCTCCAGGTCTGCCGGAACAGCGTCACCGGCTTCATGGGGCCATCGGGCAGCGGCAAGTCCACCCTCATCTCGCTGGTCAACCGGATGATCGATTTTGAAGACAGCGTGACGCTTGAGGGAAGCGTGACCATTGACGGCAGCAACGTGCTGGACCCCCGCACCGACGCAATCAGCCTGCGAAAGCGGGTGGGCACCGTCTTCGCGGTGCCGCTGCCCCTGCCCCGCTCCATATTCGAGAATGTCGCCTTCGGATTGCGGCTGCAGGGGATTACCAGG
>CAZWCD010000115.1:0-5248 GCA_964632275.1 uncultured Thermodesulfobacteriota bacterium | reverse complement strand
ACCTCCTCCATCTTCACCAACCCGGCGGTGCAACAGACCGAAGATTACATCCAGGGGAAATTCGGATAATGCCTGACTGCTCGCTCAAGACTGAAGGGCTGAACCTGTTTTATGGAAGCTTCCAGGGACTGAAGGACGTGGACTTCTGCGTGTACGCCAATTCCATAACCGCGCTGATCGGCCCTTCGGGGTGCGGCAAATCGACCCTGCTCCGCTGCTTCAACCGCATGAATGACCTGATTGACGATGTGGAAATCAGGGGAACCATCCTGGTGACCGGCCGGCGGATCGAGGAGTTTGACGTCATTTCGCTGAGGAAGCAGGTGGGCATGGTGTTTCAGCGGCCCAACCCGTTTCCGGCCTCGGTCTATGAAAACATGATCTACGGGCTCAAGACCCATGGGATCAAAAAAAAGCTGTATCCCGACATCGTTGAGCGGTGCCTAACGGCGGTTGACCTGCTCGACGATCTCAAGGACAAGCTGCAGCAGCCGGCCTTAAGCCTTTCCGAGGAGATGAAGCAGCGGCTCTGCATCGCGCGCCTGCTCACCGTGGAACCAGAAATCATCCTGCTCGATGAGCCCTGCTCCGCCCTCGATCCCATCGCCACCCTGAAAATCGAGGAACTGATGGCCGAGCTGAAAAAGCACTACACCATTCTCATCGTCACCCACAACATGCAGCAGGCGGCCCGCGTCTCCGACTACACCGGCTTCATGCTGCTGGGGGAACTCATCGAGTTCGACAAGACACCAAACGTCTTCACCTCCCCCCAGGACAAGCGAACCGAGGGCTACATCACCGGCAGGTTTGGATGAGGACGGACGTACGCGCGGGGGACGTTCGTGCAGAACGTGCTTTCTGTGAGAGAAGTAATGTTACGGGGATCGCTATGCCTCGATATTCAAGGATTCCTTTTGAATCACTGCTACCGGCTGTAGTTAATAGTGGAAACGACTCTAAGCACTTTCTGCACGAACGTCCCCCCTTTGTTTTGGCGACCGGCCGGTCGCCCCTACGTGATGTTTATCTGGTTTTTCTTCGTGTTCTCTTTTTTTTCCTCTTCGTGCTCTTCGTGGTGAAGAACAAAGAAACAAAAAGAGCGTATGGCAATACGCCCCTACACATTCCGGATCAGAAATAATTGCGGCGAACCAGGTCATTAGCTGGGAGTCTGTATCCAGAATCCCGTATCTAGAATCCAGCATCACGTCGTTTTTCCCTGTACCCTACACCCTGGCCCCTGAACCCTGTTATCTCACCCCTTTTTTAGCATCGCCGCCACCGCGTCTCCCACCAGGGCGGGGTTGGTAACCACGGAGATGCCCGCCTGCTTCCAGGCGGCATTCTTTTCCGCCGCCGTCCCCTTGCCGCCGGAGATGATGGCGCCGGCATGTCCCATGCGTCTGCCCGGCGGTGCGGTCTGTCCGGCAATGAATCCCACCACCGGCTTCTTCACCCGCTCCTTCACAAATGCCGCGGCCTCTTCCTCGGCGGTGCCGCCGATTTCCCCGATGATCACGATCAGCTCGGTCGCCGCATCCTGGTTGAACAGGTTCAGCAGATCGACAAATGATGTGCCCACCAGCGGATCACCGCCGATGCCGATGCAGGTTGACTGGCCGATGCCGCGCTGGCTCAGCTGCCAGACCACTTCGTAGGTCAGGGTCCCGCTCCGGGAGATTAATCCAACCGATCCCTCGCGGTGGATGGGGCCGGGCATGATGCCGATCTTGCTTTTGCCCGGGCTGATCAGGCCGGGGCAGTTGGGACCGATAAGCCTGGTCTTCTTGCCCTTGAGGCAGCTGCGCACCCTGACCATCTCCAGCACCGGGATGCCCTCGGTGATGCAGATCACCAGTTCGACGCCTGCATCGACCGATTCAACAATGGCGTCCGCGGCAAACGCCGCCGGCACAAATATGCACGCTGCGTTGGCTCCCGCCTGCTTCACCGCGTCCTCCACCCGGTTGAACACCGGTATGCCGTCGACCGCCTGCCCTCCCTTTCCCGGCGTTACCCCCGCCACAACCCTGGTGCCGTATTCCACCATCTGCCGGGCATGAAAGCTGCCTTCGCTTCCGGTTATTCCCTGGACAACCACCCTGGTATTTTTATCGATTAGTATGCTCACCGCGTGCTCCTTATCAGATGTAGCAGGCTATTTAACAGCTGCTATTATCAAATGGATCCTGCGATCAAGTCGCAGGATGACTTTTTTAATAATGGAGGGCCATGCTATGTCATGGCCGAACGGACTCAACAGAGCGCGTCCCTCCACACATCTAACAGTCTGCTCATTAGCAGAAGATCCCGCGCAACACTGTCAGCGCGCCATGGTTGCTGTGATACCTGCCACCTTGTCCGCAGCGTCACGGAAATCCACCGCCACCTGAAACGCAAGCCCCGATTCCTTTAAGATTCTCCTCCCCTCCTCCAGGTTGGTGCCTTCCAGTCGAACCACCATGGGCAGGTGCAGTCCGACTTTCTTCGCTGCTTCAACGATGCCGGTTGCAACGCGTTCGCAGCGCAGGATGCCGCCAAAGATGTTGACCAGCACCACCTTCACCTTGTCATCCGCCAGCAGGATCTTGAAGGCCTGTTCCACCCGTTCGGCGGAAGCGCCGCCGCCCACGTCCAAGAAGTTGGCGGGATTGGCGCCGGCCAGCTTGATAATGTCCATGGTGGCCATGGCCAGCCCCGCGCCGTTGACCATGCAGCCCACGTTGCCGTCAAGCTTGATATAATTGAGCTTGTGCTGTAACGCCTGGTTTTCCAGCGGGTCCACCTCATTCACGTCGTAGAACGCTTTGATCTCGGGATGCCGGAAGAGCGCATCATCATCAAAGGTCATCTTGGCATCCAGGGCAATCAGGCGGCTGTCGGCGGTGATCACCAGCGGATTGATCTCCACCAGGGTCGCGTCGTTCTCCATAAAAATGGCGAAGAGCTGCTCATACAGTGTCGCGGCCTGAGCGTGCAGCTCCCTGGGCAATCCCAGGCCGAACGAGAGCTTGCGGGCGTGGAACCCCATGAAGCCGGTCGCCGGATGGACGCCCACCTTCAGTATCTTCTCCGGCGATGTCGCCGCCACTTCCTCGATGTCCATGCCCCCGGCCTCGGAAACCATGATCACCGGCACCGCCTGCGCCCGGTCAACCACGATGCCCAGGTAGAGCTCTTTGACGATGTCCAGCCCTTCCTCAACCAGCACCTGCTTTACTTTTCTGCCTTCAGGCCCGGTCTGATGAGTGACCAGGTTCATACCGATAATCTGTTTGGCCGCGGCGAAAGCTTCTTCCGGGGTCGACACCACCTTCACTCCCCCGCCCTTCCCGCGCCCGCCCGCGTGGATCTGGGCCTTGACCACTATTTTGCCGCCCAGTTGTTCGGCAATCTTTTTTGCCCGCGCCGCCGATTTGGCCACGCCGCCCTTGGGAATGGGAACACCATATTGTTTCAAAATCTTCTTTGCCTGAAATTCATGAATTTTCATTCTCTCATCTCAGTATGGATTAATAATCGTTCACCGCCATTTCAGCTTATGGAGCAGGTTCATTGCTTCCCGGGATTACCTTATGTAAAAAGCAAAAAAATGAGTCGATTGCTTCGCACTGCTCGCAATGACTCACATCAATGTGCCCATCATATAATGGATTCCGGGACCATGTGCTCAACACAGTTTCGGCAATCTGTCTATAGCAATCCCAACGATTTCAAAAGCTCGGATGGTGAAATGATATGTTTCTTAAACCACGTGTCGGTATCGGGGAGCCCCATGGCCAGTCCCAGAATCTCGGTAAAATAAAATATCGGCATCGCGTCATGCGCGGCCGTTTTCTGCCGGGTATCCAGATTGGCCTGGCAAAGAGGGCAGGCAGTAACAATACACGCTGCACCTGACCGCCGCGCGTAGGTCATCAGGTCACCCACCAGCTTGTACACGATATCGGTTCTGGTCAGCGCGAGGCTCCCGCCGCAGCAATCAACTTTACCCGCCCAGTCGCGTGGCGCAGCGCCCAGCCATTCCATCAAGCCATCCATCAGCACCGGATTCTCAGGGTTGCCGAATTCCGTCACCTTGGGAGGACGCACCAGCAGACAACCGTAGTAGGATACCACCTTCAGGTCCGCCAGCGGTTTTCTCACCTTTTCCCTGATGGCAGCCTCACCGATATCGTTGCAGATGATGTCCAGGAGATGCCTGGTTCGGTAGGTGCCCTGATAGGGCATGCCCACCGCATCCACAATCTCCTGTTTCAGCTTCTCGTCTCTCCGCAATTCATACGCAGCGGTTTTGAAGCGGAGGAAACAGGCCGTACAACCCACCGCCACGTCCCGCCCCAGCGTCTCGGCAATGGCAAGGTTTCTCGCCGGCAGCGATAAAGAGAGCTTAAAGTCGGTGCAGTGGGCCGAGGATGCGCCGCAGCAGCTCCAGTCAGGAACCTCTTCCAGCTCCACCCCCAGCGCGTTGCAGACGGCATGAATCGACATCTCGTATTCTTGCGCCGTTGAATGCAACGAACACCCGGGATAGTACGAAAATTTCACGACCTCATCCTTTTAGCGTTCATTTCAGCCCCTGCTTGCTGCTCTCCTGCTTCTTGCGAACAGCGCCTTCAGTTCCCGTACCGATTTGATGCGGCGGGGAACTATTCCCAGCTTGCCCTTAAGGAACATTTTGATGCCCAGGGGCACATCCTTGAGAAATTCCCCCGTTTTGATTTTCAGCAGCAGTATCAGGGAGGCCTCATGCTGCCGCCCCAGCGCTGCAATCAAGGATAAGAAGGTCTTGTGCATGGTGACAATAGCGCCCTCTTTTGTTTTCGCCCCTTCCTGAAGGGCCGTTTCACGCAGGGTATCAATCACCTTGAGCACATCGACCTCATTGGGACAGCGCGCCACGCAGGTACCGCAGGCGGCGCAGAGCCAGATGGCGGAGGAGGAAAGGAGGGGTTGCTTGATCCCGAGCTGTGCCATCCTGATTATCTGGTGAGGATAGTAGTCCATGGCATAGGCCACCGGGCAGGATGAGGTGCAGACATAGCACTGATAACACCGGGTCAGATCGGCATGGCTCGCCTCTTTCATCCGCCTGGCAAATGCCTGATCACACACTTCGGTTCCGCTTGCGCTGATATATTTCATGACTCATTTCAGTCGAGGACAATTGTTGAATGAATAATCATATCATCACTGTCATTTCGAAGGAGCTTCAGCGACTGAGAAATCTTATAAGATTTCTCAC
>CAZWCD010000114.1:1496-8800 GCA_964632275.1 uncultured Thermodesulfobacteriota bacterium | reverse complement strand
TCCCGCATGATCGCCGCCCGCTTCATGCCCGGTGATCCCGGTCGCCAGATCCTGGCGGGCGCCTACGTGAGCACCGTATGCACGGTGGGCGCGCTGTCCGCCCTTCTCTGCCTGCTCATCTTCTATGTCTTTCACCGGGTTTTTGCCATGAGCGCCACCGCGGCGATGACACTCACGGTTCTTTTTGGCTTCGGAACGCTGGCCTTTTCCTACAGCACCACCTTCTACTGCCACCAGCCGGCGGCCTGCTGTTCGCTGCTTTCATTTGTGCTTGCCATGGAAATCAGGTACGGCGGGTCATCCCGCAAGAACATGCTGTCGGCGCTCGCCGGGTTTTCCGCGGCGCTGGCCGTGCTCATTGAACCTTCCACCATGATCATGCTTGCCGCGGTGGCGTTCTGCCTGGTCAGCGTGCGGGAGGGGCGAAGCTATATCCCGCTCTTCGTGCTTGGCGGCATGCTGCCCGGCGCCCTGCAGGTGTGGTATAACTACGCATGCTTCGGTCACCCCCTGGCCTCGAGCTACAACTACTCCAATGACCTGGTGATGTGGAAGGTGGAAGGAACGCTCTTCGGCATGCCCGGTCTCCGGCGGTTCTACGAACTGCTTGCCTCGCCCTACCGGGGTCTCTTTTTCAGCTCGCCGGTGCTGCTGATGGCCGTTCCCGGCTTTTTTCTCTCCCTGGGGAGGCGGCAGTGGCGGAGTTCACTTCTGATCTGCGCGCTGATCTCCGCGGTGTTTCTATGTTTCATTGCCGGCTTCCATGCCTGGCACGGCGGGTCCGCCGCGGGCCCCCGCTACCTGCTGCCGATGTTCCCCTTCTTGTATCTTGTTGCCGGCATGTCCTTTGCCCGGTTTCCCAAACTCTATCTGCTGCTGGGCGCCGCTTCCCTGCTTATCAATCTTTCGATTACGACGGTGGGCAACGAGATTCCCCGTGACGTTCGCAATCCCCTGGCGGAGGTGGTGGCAAGGAACCTGCTTGCGGGAAAGGTGTCCATCAACCCGATTCCCTTTTCCCATTTTGAACAGTACGATATTACCAAACTGGGGGACATCAAGTACTGGGAGGCCATAACCAATAACAACTCCTGGAACCTGGGCGAACTGCTGTTTCCTCACAGCCTGCTGAGCCTGGTGCCGCTGTTATGTTTCTTTATTCTATGGGGGTGGTGGTGGCGAAGGATAACCGCGCGCAATGGGTGATGTTGCTGCTGGCCGTCACGTGCCTGTTCCTGGCGCAGCGGGGCAGCCTGCTCCTCTTCGGCTGTTCCCATATCGCCCATCCGGCGTTTGACGAGACCGCCAGCGGGGTGCTGGCCTGTGACCTGCTTGACGGCGGGCTGCGGGCCCCGCTCCTGGCATACCAGTATGAGGCGCGGTCGGGCGACGGCCTGATCGAGGGATTTCTGCTGACGCCCTTTTTTACCTGTTTCGGCCGCTCCCTCCTTTCCTTCAAGCTCTGCGCCCTCGCCTCGTCGCTGGTCACCCTTCTCTGCTGGATGCTGCTGCTGCGACGGTACTATGGGGCATGGGCTGCCGCGCTCTTTGCCGCTCTCTTCACCCTCCCGCCCCCCATGTTTGCCCGGCTCGGTCTCATGGGGACCATCGCCTCCCACCATGTGATCAACCCCATCGCGGCGCTTCAGCTCCTGTGCCTCTTTCGCATTACCGAAGGCGGGGACGGCAGGGCGGGGATGCGCTGGTGGCTGGGCCTGGGCCTGCTGTCTGCCCTGGGAACCTATGCCTTCTATACCTTCATGATCCTCAGCGCCTTCTGCCTCCTGTTTCTCATGTTCGCCGTGCCGTTCCGCGTTGCCGTCAAGGGCATGCCCGGCTACGTTCTGGGGTTCGCTGCGGGTGCGCTCCCCTGGGCGCTCCGCGCCATGACTTCGCCCGCGGGAGTACGCTACTTATCGGCGATTCTGGAAAACATTCGGGTGGACGGCCGGAGCTTCATCCAAAATTTTTTCTTCGACCTGCCCCACTCGCTGGGCTACGGCTATCCGGCGAAAGCGATGAGCGTGGTGTCAGTGCTGTTTGTGCTCTTCCTCGCGGCCTGCGGGTTTTGTATTGCGCGAAGCGCTGTGTCCCGGAGTACGGACAAGGCCAGGGGGCTTGGAGGGGAACTGCGCGGGCCGGTCTATCCTGCCGCACCGGCGCTGTTTTTCCTGAGCTTTCCGATCTTTTTTCTCCTCTGCCTTTCCCTCTCCCCGATGAAGATTGCCCCGTTTGAATACTGGCCGTCGATCGGCTTCTTCGGCTACTTCTCGGTCTCCGATGTGTACCGCTACCGCTGGCTGCACCTGCTCTACCCTTTTTATTTTGCCATTGTCGCCGCGGGCATCACCGGCGGGTTGCGCGGAGGAATGGTGGGAAAAGGCGGGGCCGCGGCGATGGGACTGCTGCTGGTTTTTTTTCTCGCCTGCGGCGCGGCAGGCGCCCTGCGGCTTTGCTCACGGGATGATTATAACCGGCTGCTGTGCTACAAGGGATACAGCTATGACCGGATGAGCACCCGTTTTCTGCTGAGCGATGTGAATCCCTTGACGCCGTCCTCGCGTGCCCGCCTGGTCAGCGCCTACCCGGAGGAGAATCTCGGCGAGGCATACCGGTGTCTGGGGACCGATGCCGCCCTGCGTGCGATCGCCGGAGACGAGAAAGTTGCGGAGTTGGAAGGGTGGCTTACGAGCGTTCCCCCGCCCTACCTCGCTGATGCGGTGTACGGGATCGTGCGGGCCGCCCAGCATGTTGCTGAAGATGCGTTTGCGCCGGTGGGGGCGGCAGTGGCCGGCATGCACCCGCGGATGTTCTACACCCAGTGGGGATACCGCCATCTCGGGTATAAGCATTACGGCTTTCTGCTGAACCGGGATATGATCGTTGCCTCCATCCCCGCGATGGAAAAATGGTTTTTTGGAAATTTCCTGCAGGCATTCGAGCGGCAGATCAGTGGCTCCCGGGGAGTCCAGGGAAAAGAAAATCTGTTGCGCGACCTCGATAACGTGCCCGATGGGTATCGGCCTGATACGGTGAGAGGCATCGGCATGCTGGTGGGCGCGGAGATGTGCTTTGACCCACTGCTTTGCCCTGATTATCCCCTGGACAGCCGCACCGGTGCCATATTTGAAGGCGCTTTGCGGGAGGCGTTTTATGCGGGTGTCGAGACGGGTTTTGCTGAAACCGTCGACCGCTTCCGCCGGACCCTGCTGGATGCCGGCGATGACTCTTCTGCCCGCTGCCGTGAGAGCCGGGAGATGGAAGGTGAACGCTGCCGCTCCCTCAAAACAGGGGACGTTGGTTCTCAGGACAACTTGTCAGCTGAGAACAAAAGCGCGCCGCTTGCAGATACCGGCACTGCAGCCATGCGCTGACTGCAGGTGCTTGAGGAATAAGCAAATGCCTCCCCAGGCAATGCGTTGTTGTCAGAACCGACGTTCCCAAAAACAGCACGCGTGAGAAAGGTGGTGGATCGAATGCGGAGAAAACCCCTGTTGCTGGGCTCTCTGATTGTGCTGGTGCTGAGTTCCCTGCTGTCGCTTGTCATCATTGAAATACTGGTGAGAAAAATTGACGGCTACCCGCTGCTGCCTGTTGCATTGGGCGCCAAACTTCCTTCCCCTCCAGTGCCGTCCACGCAAAAGCCCCTGAGCTCGTATCTCACAAAGATGCCGCTCGCGGATACGGTTGAAGCCGAGTGGTTCCTGCTTGACCCGCAGCCGGTGCCCCCCAAACCGGCCGATCCTTTTTTGTCCTTTTTAATGAATAAGGCAAGGGGGACGGAAGCGTATGCCATGGGCAACGCGGTACGGGAGATAAACCGGAATTATTTGCTCAACCAGATACAGGGCAAAGGTCCTTTATATGAAAGCTTTATGACGTTTCCCAAAGAAACGGTTGTTTTTGAGCCGTGCGAGAACAGCACTCATCCGGCCTATCGCTTTCCTCCCGGCGTAACCCTGCCCGGCGGGCTGATAACCAATAATTTCGGATGGCGGGGACAAGATCTGGACCTGAATAAGCCGCGCCGCACCATCCGCCTCTGTTTTTTAGGCGCATCGACCACCCTTGGATTGCATTCCTTGCGATTCAGCTATCCGGAATATGTGGGGGCATGGTTGAATGTTTTGGCGCAAAAAAACAAGTGGAACGTCCGGTTTGAAGTCATCAATGCGGCGCGGGAGGGGATCGCATCTTCTGATATCGCCGCTATTTTCCGACAGGAGGTTCTGCCGCTGGAGCCTGATGTGGTGGTGTATTATGAGGGCGCCAATCAATTTGCCTATGGGCCGCTCATTAAGCATCTGCAGGGCATGCCCTCCCCCTCGCAAGCTGAGCAGCGGGGCTTGGCGCGCCTGCTCAATTCCATCGGACGCTACTCTGCAACGGCGCGGCGCGCGGGTGAACTCGCTGAAAAAATGAGCGGGACCGGCCCCGGCGCCGAGCCGCCTAAACCGCCATATGTTTTAGACACCGGCGCCGGCATTGATGCGGAGGAACCGGATATTTCACGGCCGGACCTTGCGCTGAATCTTTCAGAAATCATACGAGACCTTGAGACGATTCGCCGGCAGGCGGAGGCAATACAGTGCCGGTTGTATCTCCTGTCCTTCGTATGGCTGCCCTACGATGGACTGATGCTTGATCCGGTGCGCCACAAGTCCATCTTTCATTATGTGAATAAGGTGCACTGGCCTCTTACCTATGCTGATTGTAAACGACTGTCGGATTTTCAAAACAGGGTTTTCCAAACCTATGCCGGCGCGCACGGCATTACCTTTATTGATGTGGCGGGCAGCTTTCCGAGGGACCCTGATCTTTTTATCGATGCCATACATTTTAACGAAAAGGGCACCCGCCTGCAGGCGTGGATGGTCTTGCAGGGGCTGGTGCCGGAAATAAGCAGGCGCATTGAGCAGGGGGAACTGCCGGCGCCCGACCGGGAATATCTTGCCGAACATCCGTGCATTCGGCCCGGGATACGCAACGGCTTGGCAGAGATACTGCGAGAAACGTCCGGCTCATGACAGGAGACCGTTTTGAACACAATGGGTTGGTGGTCTTCAGCGCAGCTTGACATGAGGCATGTCAAGTGCCGGAAGCCGCCCGGCGGCGGCCAACCCGGCCTACGGCCCGGGGCATTTCGGACAGGGGTTCTGGTACCGGTTGCGACCGAAGTCCTGCTTGAAAACCGCGGCATCGGTGCCGTCCACGTCGCCGTCGCATTCAAAATCGCCGTTGCACGGGTCTCCGGTAATGCAGCGTCGGTGGAGCAATCCTCTTCCGAAATCGGCCTTGAAGGTTGCGGCATCGCTGCCGTCAACATCCGGATCGTTATCGAAGTTGCCCTTGCACCCACAGCTCGCGGCGCAGCTGCTCTTCTTGAAGGGGATCGCTTCTGTCTGAAGGGGCTGCGACCGGGTTGAACGGTTATCACAGAGGCCGCGATCGTCCGCCTCCAGCTCCCCGGAGCAGATGGTGTACTTCACTTCCTGACCCGCGCGATCATACCTGTTCGGAAACACCATCGGCCTTCCCCTGGTGTCAAGCATGCTGACGGTCACTTTCTGCGGGGAAACATCGACCCGCAACACGCCGCTCGCCACCCGGTGCACCGCGACATGATCACCCACCTCCCATCCTTTCAGGGAATGGCCGATGTCGGGTTTCTCGCCATCCTTCGCGACCCTGACATATCCGCCATACTCGGTCGGGGAAAAACCATTATCAAAACCCGCGCTCGGTTTGGCGGGATCGATTTGTTTGAGATACCGCTGGAAGCGTTTCGGTTTTCCCTGCTGTCCATAGTTTCTTAATAACAAACCGGTAAAGTTCTTGTAAATCTCTGATGCCGGCGGGGGAAAGATGTAGTCCTTTACATAAACCGTGCCCAGGCCCATGCCGATGCCGGCCACCGTGCCGGAGAATGTAGCTTCCTCCTGATACATCCAGTCCTCGCCTCGAAAGCCCAATTCGTCAAACGCCCAATTGTAGTCTGTCTGCGGCATGGGGCACGAAAAGTATCTTATATGTTCATGCACTCCCGTGCTGAAAACATGGTCATGGCCGAGAAAGATGATCACATTTTTATAGCCTGAGGCTGCTTGTATCCATTCGTGATACTCGATGGAATTTTCGACTGAAGCGGCGCCGCCTCTGCCGTAACATTCTTCTTCCCAGTGATCCCCGAGCAAAATGTGCTGCGTATCGGTAGGCTGGCCGCCATGCTGGTGCATGAAAATGAATTTCCATGCGTGGGTGTCGTTGGCGAGCAGGTTCAGCAGCCAGGTTTTTTGCGCTTCTCCAAGGGTAAAGACCGGCTTGACGCCATCACAGCGGGTTGGATACTCAGTGGTATACAAAAAAGGATCCAGCGCAATGCATAAGGCGTCACCCCATTCCCATGAAAAAAATGTCTTGAAATCCGGGCTGAGGGATTCAATCCCATGGCTGTATGAAGGGAAGAAACTGGTTCGCGCATTCCCCTGAAACGCATAGAGCGGTTGGCCGTAGCGAATCCCCGTGGCGTCTTGACAGCGGATGTCCAGCAGGGCGGCGCCGAAGGGGCAGCCGTCGGCGCCGTAATACTGGTTAATCATTTCATGGTTGCCGACGACCGAGATGAAGGGCAGGGAGTGGGCGATGGGATTGATGCCCCGGAGCGCCCGAGTATAAAGGGCATTGGCATGGTCCTGTGTCCAGTACACGCCCAGGTCGGCTGCTATGAGGTCCCCCAGATCCACCCAGAAATCGGCGCCAACCGATTCGAGCGCGGGTTTCAAGGTGCCTGCCATTTTGTCGTAATAGTCGCTGTAATCGAGCCAATGCGTATCGGCGGTAATAACAAAGGTAAAAGGGTTGCCTGTGGTGCGGGCCGTCCTGAATGTTCGGTCCCTGCCATACCGTGTTACCCCGTCTTCCGTCCACGTAATCCGGTAATGATACACCGTGTCCGGACGCAAGCCGGCGAGGGTCGCCCTGATCGGTCCGGTCGCAGCGGTGAGCGGAACGGTTTCATCGCCATAGCCACTGTCGGTGCCGTATTCGACGGAGAAGCGGTCAAGTTCATAGGGTGTAACCACTTCAACCTGGGCTGAGCTTCCGGTCACCGCACCCACCGTCTCATAATACTGATCGGCATCGTCGGCATTAATGAAATAGGGTGCGTAACCGAATCCCGGCTCGTTATTCCAGGGATTGCTGTCGGCATCATCCCCGTCAGTGCCGCAATCCCCTTCACCGCTGCAGAGCCAGGGGCTCGCGCTCCCGGAATCACAGAGTCCGGTCCGGGAATCCAGCTGGTT
>CAZWCD010000114.1:0-1396 GCA_964632275.1 uncultured Thermodesulfobacteriota bacterium | reverse complement strand
GTGGTTGCCTTTCGCAGATAAAGTTTTTCCCACGAGGAGCCGTCCGGCCCGCCCGACCAGTAGCCGTCGCATTCCAGGGAATCATCATCATCGTTTTCGGTGTAACCGGCGCAGTACGGATGTTGAGTGATATTGTTATAAAAAAAGCGGGGGGTGTGGGGCGGGACGGTGTACAGGCGCGCCGGTAACAGAAACAGGTCAATGCAGATGATGGCAAGAACTGCAAGCAGAGCCGTCAATGTTATTATCCGATTGAGAATTTGTGCCGGGTGGTCAGGTTGTAAACGCAGCGCTGACTCCGGCGCTTAAGACTGCGCCATATTAAATGATTTTCAAATATAAATCAACAGTTCAAATAGGCGATGGCGGGTCGAACCATTGATCGTTGGCCCTCAAGACGGCTTGACACCGAACCGAAGATACTCTAGAGTCAGGTGCACGAGAGGGAACATGCTATGTTGCTTATTATCATTACAGCGGGCCTTGTGATTCGCGGCCTGTTTCTTAATCGGCAATCGCTCTGGTTTGATGAGATGGCGCAGGCGGCCGTCGCCCAGGCCGCCTGGAAGGAGATGTTCCCGCTGATCACCCGCCACTCCTCTCCCCCGCTGGACTATGTGCTGATGAAGCTGGTGATGCTTCTGTTCGGAACCGCGGACTGGGTTGTGCGCATGCCCGCCCTGGTGTTCGGCGTGGCAGCCATCGCTGCGTTGTATCTCTTCGCCTGCTCGCTCACCGACAGGGAAAGCGGACTGCCGGCGGCGGCGCTGCTTGCCTTTTCGCCCATGGCGATTTCCTATTCCCAGGAAGCGCGGATGTACTCGCTCTTTCTGTTTCTCTCGCTGGTGAGCTATCTGCTGGCGCGCCGCTTCATCGAGCGGAATGATCCGGCATCCGGCGCCTGGTTGGGCATCGCCAACGGCCTGCTGCTGCTGACCCATTATTTCGGCGTTTTCGTAATTGCCGGTGAGGGGATGATCCTGTTATGGGGGATGCGGTCGAAGGAGGGCCGGAAGCGGCGGGCGGCGCTCATGGCCGTCGCCATGCTCATTCCCCTGGCCATGTTTCTGCCCTGGCTGCCTTATTTCATCGCCCAGCTTGAGTATACCGGGGGGGAAGCGGGGTATGCCCTGCGGGCGGACCCGCTGTTCTTCAAATCCATCATCTCCTCCTTTGCCCCGACGGCGGGCGGGCACCGGGGATGGCTCTATGGGTATCTGCTGCTGTTTGTCGCGGGCGCCGCATACGCATGGCGCAACCGGCAGCATCGGGTGCTGACCGTCGTGGTCTGCCTCACCGTCATGCTGTGCCTGCTGTTCGCCCTCAGTTATGCCACGCGGGTGGTTACGGCGCGGAACGCCATATTTCTCCTGCCGCTCTTCCTCCTGGTGTGCGC
>CAZWCD010000113.1:5950-8861 GCA_964632275.1 uncultured Thermodesulfobacteriota bacterium | reverse complement strand
ATAGTGAACAAATGTTCACCTGTCAAGCAGGAAGTTACATTCCTTCAATAAAAGCAGCGGAGGACGGATACAAACATGTGCGGCCGGTTTTCCCTGACCACCCCCTGGGAACTGATCAAAAAGCGGTTTGACGTCACTATACCGGCTCATGACTATCGCCTGCGCTATAATGCGGCGCCGGGGCAGGAACTGTGGGTCATACCGGAAGAGACCCCCCATGACGCACAATTGTTCCACTGGGGGCTGGTTCCCTTCTGGGCCAAGGACCCGAAAATCGGCACCCGCCTGATCAACGCCCGGGCTGAAACCATCGCGGAAAAGCCGGCCTTCCGCACCCCCTTAAAAAAACACCGCTGCCTGGTGCTGGCGGATGGATTTTACGAATGGGACAGAAAAGGGGCCCGGCGGGTTCCCTACCGGGTGGTGCTCAAGGACGAAAAGCCGTTTGCCCTCGCCGGCATATGCGATTACTGGAAGGACGACACGGGGAAGGCGCTTAAATCTTTTTCCATCATAACCACCGATGCCAATCCGCTTATTGCTGCAATCCATGACCGGATGCCGGTAATTCTGCTGCCGCAGGATGAAAAGGTATGGCTCGATCCCGGCCTGGATATAACGAAGGCGCTGAAGATGCTGCGCCCCTATCCGGCCGATGACATGACGATGTATCCGGTCTCCACGCTGGTGAATAATCCCAAGAATGACCTGCCTCAGGTTATCGCAATGGAGAAGGACACAACCGAACCCTCTCTCCTGCCCGATCATTCTTTTGAAAAATAATGACATTTTGATTTGTTGCTTCGGCGCCCGCATGGTATCATTAAAGCATTTCCATCACACTGCACTCAGGAGGACCAAGGCCATGCATTGCTCGAACCTCACAAAAGCATTTTTAATCATCGCCATGTTGAGCAGTGGTACGTTAGGCGCTGCGACGGTCGTTTCCTCGCCCGCCGACGGGAACATCCTTATCGTGTATGCTTCATACACGGGCAATACCCGGGTTGCCTGTGAAGCGCTGCAAAAAAGCCTGGGGGCGGCGGTCGTGGCGCTGAAGGATGTAAAAAATCCCCCGGAAAACTTGAAAATGGAAAAGGATGTAAAACCCAAATGGGTTTTGGACACCGAGATAGAACCGAAGAGCGCAGACCTTTCGGCCAGCAACTGTGTTATCCTCGCGTCACCGGTCTGGATGGCAACGCTCGCTCCCGCCATGCGCAAATTTATAGAGCTGAACCGGTTCGACGGCAAAAAGGTCATCCTGCTAACCACCACCAACGCCTCTTTGAATGAAGAGCAGCGGCAAAAGATAAAAAGCCTGATTACGGCCAAGGGGGGCATCGCGGCGGGATACTACGAAATTCTGGCCCAGGATACGATCCAGGGGAAGAAGGTAGAAAGGACCAAGGAGCAGATTACCACGGAAGCATTAAAAGTAGCGCCTGAAATAAGCACGGCCTGCGCTGCCGGCAAATAATACGGCAACGCAATGATCATGCACTAAAGAGCGCTCTGTGCCCGAAGAAAAAGCAGCGGTTCCTTGCCGGAACTGCTGCTTTTCGTTTCTGTTTCGCTTGCCCATGTCCCCGGCGGTTCTGATACCTTCACCATCGGGCGATCACGGTTCTCGTCGACAAACATCACGATAGTTCATCTACCATTGCCGCGACGTATCGTCCGATTGCCGGAGATGAGGTAAGCCCGGGTGACTCGATGCCGACAAGGTTGATAAAATTCTCAAGACCACGGTCCGCCTCGTGCCTGATTATGAAATCCTTGATGGGCTCCCCCTCTTTCTGCACCTTGGGATGCACGCCCGCAATGTCGGGGTTGATGTGTTCCTTTTTTAGAAACGGCAGAAATGAAACGGTCGAGCGGTAGAAAAACTCCCGCAGCGATTCGTCAACCGTATAGTCCATCTGATCGACCCATACATCATACGGCCCCAGGCGCATGCCGCCTCCAAGGTCGGGAGTCGTATGAATTCCCACAAAACCGGGCCAGGGCGGCACCGGATAGATGAGCATTGCGGGAAACCGGCTGATGCTGCCGCTCACCCGGAAATACATCCCCTTGCAATAGTTGATCCGGTAGCCCGCCGCGTCAATATCGATGCCCAGCATTGCCGACACATTTCCCGACTCGAGTCCCGCGCAATTTATCAGCACCCTGGTCCTAACGTCATATTCCCTCCCGGCAGTATCGGTCACCCGCAAGAGATAGGCCCCGCTTGTTTTTTCCACCGCCTGCACCTCGGTATGGTAAACGATGGAGGCGCCCTTCTCAAGGGCAGACCGCTCATAGTAGCGCATCAGGTTGTGTGAATCAACGATGCCCGAGGTGGGACAGAGTATCGCCGCCCGCGCGGTGACATTGGGCTCATGGGATTTCACTTCCTCCGCGTTGATGATCCGCACTCCCTTCGCCCCATTGCCCCGCGCCGTCTCAAGCAGCTGCGGAAGCTGTGCCTCCTCCTGTTCATTGACCGCAACAATCAGCTTGCCGGTCCGGCGGTGCGGGATGGAATGCCTTTCACACAGCTCGTACATCAGCTCATTGCCCTCGAGGCAGCATCGCCCCTTGAGCGAGTTCTGTGGATAATAGATGCCGGCGTGAATCACCTCGCTGTTCCTGCTGGAGGTCTCCTGCCCGAACGACGCATGCCGTTCAATCAGGGCCACATTCCTGCTGCCATTGGCTACACAGGAGGCAACGGAAAGTCCGATTACCCCCGCCCCTATGATGGTTACATCAGCCTGTTCCATGGCACATCCTTCTACTATCCTTCCCAGCGGAAACCTGCTCCCTGAATGTTCACTTCCTCGTTCCGGCACAACGCTTGAGCATTCTCTCCCGCGGCCCTATCATCCCCGGTTTACGGAGCAACTGACAATAATCCCTGTATCTC
>CAZWCD010000113.1:2182-5850 GCA_964632275.1 uncultured Thermodesulfobacteriota bacterium | reverse complement strand
GAGCCGATTGCCGTTTTGAAAAAGCCCCACTTGCCGGATCGCTTTCTCAAATCCTTTATTTCCATGATATCCGCACCAAGCTGCTGCTGCAATGCCTCACAACCTGCCTTCGTGTTCCCCGTAAGCGAATAATACAGAATCAGGGTCTTGCCGCCGGCCGGTTCTTCCGCCGGCGAAGGAAACACATTGCAACATAAGAGATACAACGATACAAGCATCACCGCTGCGCATTTGAAAAGCCGACGCGTCATGGCACACCTCCCATATGTCAATTTCATCCAGATCTGTTTCAGACGCAAGCCCATCCTGCCTGATATACGGCAGTACCGTTCACACCATTGGCAAACATAATCTGTACCCTGGACCTGCCGCCCCATGCCCATGCTGCTTTCTTGCAAGGAAAAGCTTTCCGTGCTGCACGACAAGCAAACCCTAGTCCCAACCCATAGAAGACATAACCAGCAGGAGCAAATGGAATACCTGCCGCGGAAAGTGCTTATAGATTGAGTCGTATGGTGGACAACACTGAAAGATTGAATGAGGTGACCGGCAGCGGGATGTGGGTATGACGCGCTGCGGGCATGGCAGGACTTTTGAATGCTGCCGGGTAAGCATTGAGTACCCGTATCGGATGGTTGGCCGCTTTTTCTCGCTTCGTTCTCTGCTGCGTCCCGGTTCCGTTTTTTATAACAATGTCATGTCCGAGGGCATCATTGACCTGATGCACCGCGGGACATAAAATCATAAAGAGAAACGCGCACAGATAAATAACCTGATGAAACAGTTTCATATGTTTCATGATGCGCAACCGGTTAGCAGGCACCCATAATAGTTGTCTCAGTACATTCTGCCGCGCTTATATAGTATGCCATGACCGCTGTCAAGCACAAAACCGATGGTGGGCACTGCCTTGAAGAGAACGGGGCGCGCCGGCGCTAGCGATCCAAGTCGGTGTCCTTCCAGGACGCCGGGTCATCAAGCGACTCCAGGTGGGTGAAGACGGTCACGTTGGGTAACGCCTGACAAATGGATGCTTCAATAACCTCCAGCAGGCAATGTCCCTCATGAACCGTCCACCCGCCGGGCACTAAGACATGCAGTGATATAAACCGGCGCCTGCCCGACTGGCGGGTACGAATGGCGTGGCACTCAACCCCGTTTTGCATATACGGCTCCAGTACTTTTCTTAACATATCCCGGTCCTGCGCCGGCAGGGCCGCATCCATCAATCCCGATACCGACTTATAGAAAATCCTCCCGCCCGACCACACGATGTTCGCGGCGACCATGAGTGCAACAACCGGGTCCAGCCACTGCCAGCCGGTGAGGGCAACTGCTCCCACCCCGGCCACCACACCTCCTGATGTCCACACATCGGTCAGCAAATGCCTGGCATTTGCCTCAAGGGTGATTGAGCTGTATTGCCGGCCCGCCTGCAGCAGCAAGCGGGCAACAAACAGGTTCACCAGCGATGCCGCGATCGACACCCCGATTCCCACCCCCACCTGCTCAAGCGGCTTGGGGATGATGAACCGGTGAACCGCTGCCGCACCGATGCCCAGTGCGGCAATGAGAATCAGCGTCCCTTCCACGCCGCTTGAGAAATATTCCGCCTTGCTGTGCCCGTAGGCGTGGTTATCGTCGGCGGGCCGGGCGGCTATGGTCAGCATCGTCAGCGCCATCAGCGCACCGGCAAGATTGACGAAGGATTCCATCACGTCGGACAGCAGACCGACCGAACCGGTCACCAGGTATGCGATGGCCTTGAGGCCAATGGTTATAATCGCCGCGGCAATGGAAAGCCAGGCATATCTTGCCAGCGACGAACTGTTTATGGTATGTGATGTCATACAGCGCATTCTAGCACGACAGGTGCATTCACTCAATACTATTTATGAATAAGGGATAGCAGGTACAGGCAGGTCAGCAATGTTTCTTCCCACGACGCGCCGGGAAATGGATACGCTGGGGTGGGATCAGGCCGATATCATCCTGGTGACCGGAGACAGTTACATCGACAGCCCCTTCATCGGCGTCGCCCTGATCGGCAAGGTGCTCCTGCGTGCCGGATACCGGGTGGGTATAGTTGCCCAGCCGGATACGCAGAGCGGCCGCGACATCTCCCGGCTGGGGGAGCCCCGGCTGTTCTGGGGGGTATCCGGCGGCAGCATTGATTCACTGGTAGCTAACTATACGGCGCTGAAGAAAAAAAGGAAAACCGATGACAATACCCCCGGCGACATCAACAACCGACGCCCGGATCGCGCCGTCATTGTCTACGCCAATCTCATCCGCCGCTATTTCAAAAATACCCGGCCCATCGTGCTCGGCGGACTCGAGGCAAGCCTGCGGCGCATCGCCCATTATGATTTCTGGTCCGACCGGGTGCGCGCCTCCATCCTGTTTGACGCCAAGGCGGATTATCTGCTCTACGGGATGGCTGAGAAGGCGATCATCGAGCTTGCCGCTGCCCTGCGCACCGGGAACGACGTTCGGAGCATTCGTGGTCTTTGTTATATATCCAAAGAGTATAATGGCGCCGCGATAAAGGACAGCTTCATTGAACTCCCCCCTTACGAAACGGTCGCAGCAAGCAAGCCCGCCTTTATCCGCATGTTCCATACCTTTTATCAAAATTGCGATCCGATCACCGCGAAAGGTCTGCTGCAGAAGCATGGTGCACGCTATCTGGTACAAAACCCGCCCGGCGGCTACCCCACCCAGGCCGAGCTCGATTCGTTTTATGCCCTTGATTTCGAACGGGCCCAGCACCCCTATTACCAGAAGCAGGGGGAAGTGCGGGCGCTGGAGACGATCCGGTTTTCGGTCTCCACCCATCGCGGCTGTTACGGGGAATGCAACTTCTGCTCCATTGCCGTGCACGAGGGAAGGCGCGTTCAGTGGCGCAGCCCCCAATCAATCCTGGCTGAAGTGACGCAGCTCACCCGCCATCCTGATTTCAAGGGCTACATCCTGGACGTGGGCGGCCCGACGGCCAACATGTACGGCATTGAATGTGACAAAAAACTGTCCCGGGGAGCGTGTCCGAAAAAACGCTGTCTCTATCCGGACGCATGTCCCTCGCTGAAGGCAGATCATCGGCGGCAGACCGATCTTTTGAAGCAAATCCGGCGCGTCAAGGGGGTAAAAAAGGCATTTGTAGCCTCCGGCATCCGCTACGACCTTCTTTTAAGCGACCGGAAATACGGCACGGCGTATTTGCAGGAACTGGTTGAGCATCATGTCTCCGGTCAGATGAAGGTGGCGCCGGAGCACAGCGAGGATACAGTCTTAAAGATGATGGGGAAACCCGGGACGGATTCCCTTGTTCAATTCAGGGAGTTGTTCTACCGGATGTCGCAAACCGCCGGCAAAGAAAACCACCTCACCTATTATTTGATTGCCGCCCATCCCGGCTGCGGCGAACCTGACATGCAGCGGCTTAAGCAGTTTGCCGATCGCACGCTCAGGATCAGCCCGGAACAGCTGCAGATCTTCACCCCGACGCCGTCCACCTATTCCAGCCTGATGTATTATACGGAGACGGACCCCTTTAGCGGCCGGCCCCTTTTTGTCGAAAAGGACCCCGGGAGAAAATTACGTCAGAAGAATATTGTAATCCGGAAGCGGAAAAGGTAATGTATGCCGGTGTTGCGCAGCGGTCCGGC
>CAZWCD010000113.1:0-2082 GCA_964632275.1 uncultured Thermodesulfobacteriota bacterium | reverse complement strand
CAATTGAAAAATATTCATCTGGGTTTCCGTGACACACTCTCCCGCCGCTACCGTCTCAAACCGGTATCCTTACGGCGCCCGTTCCCGGAGCGCCCCCTGCGCGCCCTGGGCATCATCAAAATTGACGGCAGCGTGCACGAGACGGACAAGCTCATGCGGGTGATGGTGCTCACCACGCAATTCGTCTCCGGTTCCCGCTGCTCGCGTTCCATCTTCCTGGGGCCGCGCCCCGAGCTGTATCTTCCCATATTTTCATCAGAGACCATTCTCATGGGCGCGAAACGGGCGTTTTTGGTGGACATTCATCCGACGGTGCGGCAGGAGCGGTGGAGCGCGCTGCAGGTTGAAGAGCGGATGATGGCCATCAGGAAGAGCTACCCGGAACTGACGGCAAGGCCTTTGACGCTCAAGGGGAAAATCAACGACATCATGTCAAAAGCCCACTGCTATGTTGAGGTGCCGCCGGAGCTGGATGGGCGGGCCCTTTCCCTGTTCAATGACTATCTCCACCTCTTTCTGGCGCTGGTCGATGCGGCAACTCCGGTTGCGGCGGAAGACCTGACAAAGGCCGGCGAGGACTTCGAGGCATATCATCAAACCGTCATCAATCATGATCCGGCGGTAAAGTTATATTCGATACTGTTCGGCAAGACCGGCGGGATTGAGCGGGTCAATGACCTCTTTTTTGCGAGATAGCATGTCGGGCATTGCACCATCGACCCACCCATTAAAACCCTGGGGAGGGCTATGCTCCGTCATGGCCGCATACACTATTCGGACGCGACGGAGCGCGTCCCTTCCTGTAATGCCCATCCAAAGGCATGGGCGACCAGCCGGTCGCCCCTACGGAGATCTTATGTTTGAATCAAACCCCTATGCCCCTTCGGGTGCAACAAACTATTAAAATGAAAGCTCCCTCTCCCACAGAGGGGAGAGGGGGGGCTTGTTGATTTTCTTTTCAATGAGGGCAGCGAGAGAAAAAGATTCCCTCGCCCCAACGGGGGAGAGGGTTAGGGTGAGGGGGTATCATCAATCCGTTTTCATGCTACAAGGAGCAAAACCACATGCGCGACGTGCTTAAGAACATCGAATCCCTACCCCATGTTGAGATTGCCGAGACACCGGAGGATCTGAAAGCGATCGCCGAGCGGACCCTGACCAGCCGGGAAAAGATCATTTACTACGTGGGCAGCGTGGAAGTTTTGATGCAGGCCTATGAACGCACCTATGACCAGGGCTTTTATATCCCCACCCGAACCGAGCTGGGCATTTTCGTGAAAATGCTGGTCCCGGACACCGGGGTGATGCGCGCCTACCAGAAGAATGATGCCGGCGAAGCCCGCGAAACCCGGGCGCTTCCTGACGACGTAAAGATGGACTGCTCGGTCATGATACACGACGACCACGTGGTCTTTTTTCTCCGGGAACCAAAGCTGTACGGCCTTTCCATTATATCGCCGGCCCTTGCTGCAACCATGAAGGCGATGTTTCAAGACATGTGGCGTAACGCAAAGAAATAGCTGCGCCCGCTGACAGCCTCCTTATCGACACAAAAGCCCCGGCCCAAAAAAATTCCGGGGCATTGTGGTCATGATGTTCTGCGCCCGATTACGAAACGTGCATCCCTTTTTCTATGCCGATGGCCGACAACGGCTCGCGTACGCCTTCCCGGGAAAGAATGGCGCGCGCCGCCTGCAACCCGGATACGGTCACCCCGATAATCCCCAGCGCCGGGCGGGTCCAGTGGCCGCTTAAGAACAAATTCTTAACCGGCGTCTGCTGTGCCAGCCGTCTCGGCCCGATCTGCCGCGGCGTAAGCGCCCAGCCGATGCTCGCGTCCTCGCCGCTCAACATTAATGTGTCTATGGTTCGCGGCGACCAGAACTCCCGGTATTCAATGTGCTGCGCAAGGCCGGGAATCTTTTTTTCCGCCCGCCTGATCAGCACGTCCGCCACCCGCTTTTCGAAATCGGGATCTTCCCATCCCTCAGCCGGCGCCGGTATGGCATGGATGACCAGCGCCGTTTTCCCCGGCGGGGCGGATGCGGGATCGCTCAGGTTGGCCAGCTGAAACCGGAAAAA
>CAZWCD010000112.1:0-9061 GCA_964632275.1 uncultured Thermodesulfobacteriota bacterium | reverse complement strand
TGGCGGGAGGGACCAAAAACGAGGGCCGGCTTCTTTCCTTGTTGCTTCCTGTATCAGGTTTTTCCTCGCGCACACATCCGCGCGTATCTCTCTATAGCACACAAACTGATTCCTGACAAGAGCCTCCGCAAGAAAAAGGGGTTGCTTGCCCGTTGCTAAACGCATATAATCTGCCACCATACCGTTTCGGGATGCAGCGCGCCTCCCGCGTCAGTGGAATAAGATCTGAAAGCAACCCAGCAACTCCTGTCCGTCCATGCGTTATCTGCAATCAACGCGACAACCCGATCCGCGATCGAGCGAAGGCGCATACCTGCTCTGCCTCACCGCCCTGTTTATTCTCTCCCGCATCATTTTTGCGATGAAGGGCGGCGAGTTTCTTGCCTCACCGATTGATTTCGCCAAACAGTACCTTGACCCGGTGCTTCTCGAAAACGATCTGCTGCGAAGCCTTTTTTATCTCCATGCCCAGCCTCCCCTGTTCAATGCCTTTCTCGGCCTGATACTGAAACTGTCTCCCTATCCCCCCCTGACGTTTGAACTGGTTTTCAAAACCATGGGCGTGGCTATGCCCCTGCTCTTCTACGGCATCCTAACCGCCCTTGCCATGAGGCCGGGCATCGCCTTCATCGCCACCGTCATCTTCATGTGCAACCCGACGCTGCTGCTCTATGAAAATCTGCTCTATTACACGCACGTCGAGGCTTTCTTGATTCTGCTGTCCCTCTTCAGCCTGCTGCGCTGGGGTATCGAGCGCCGGCTGCGTTTTCTGGCGCTGTTTTTTCTTGCCCTGCTCTGCCTGGGCATGATCCGCTCACTCTTTCACACCCTTTTCTTTCTGCTTACCACCCTGCTCATGTTCCTCTATCTCGCCTTCCGGCTGCGCGAGCGGCATCTCGCCAGGCAATTCGCGCTCTGCTCGCTTATCGTGCTCATACCCATGATCCTGGTCTCTTGCAAGAATCTTTACCTGTACCGCTTCTTTGGAACATCATCCTGGGATGGCATGAGCCTGTGGATCAAGGCCAACGGGTATGCTCCCGAGCAGCTCGAGCAATTTCAGCAGCAGGGCGTGATCAGCGCCCGTGCGTTACAGGCAGGCTATGACCCCTTTCAGCCGGTGGACCTTTTTTTCAATGAGCGCGAGCTTGCGCAGATACCCTGTCATCACCCTGCCGATTGCAGCATTATGCGGAGCACCGGCAAGCCCAATTTCAATCACAGCGGCTACGTTCCGCTCTCAAAACAGCTCTGGCGGGACGCGGTCGCGCTCATCGGAAGGGATCCGGCCCTCTTTGCCTATTACACCGCCGGGGCGTATTGCCTGATGCTCTGGCATGCATCAGATTCGGTGAACGCCCTCTTTTACGGGAATGAGACGGTGATTGAGCGGCTTGAGGGGTTATACCGATTCCTCTATTTCGGATTTTTTGGCATAGAAAGCAAGCAGGCGAGTCATTATATGTGGTGGGTGCGGACGGGCTGCATCAGTGCGCTCTTCCTCATCTTCTACCTCATCACGCTGGCGGGATTGTTGCGGAAGGCCGATGCTTCCGTCATTCCGGTCTTACTCCTGTCGCTGTTTTGCGTTCTGATTCACGCGTACACGCTGTGCGTATCCTCGCTGATTGAGTTTGGTGAAAACAACCGGTTTCGCTACCCCGTCGATGCCGCGTTTCTGGTATTGATGGCCGCCACCATCGCCCGATCGAAACGTTCATTCGCTATCTTCAGGAAGGCGCCCGATCGATAACCGCCCTGCAAAAAAAAACCGGGGAGCAACGATGTGTCCCGGAGGTTCATCACCCCCGAAAGCCATTGCTCCCCAGCCATGGAGGAGGGAAAAACGAGACTTTCTTTTCCCCTGTCATAGCTTATCGGTCATAATCCTGGGAAACTTTAATGCATTTTCATAAGGATCTCCAACGCTGCCCGGCGCGCCCGGCCATGCCGCAGCCTCCTGCCGCCTCCATGAGTGCCGCAGGATTCCATGATCAAACACGGTATTGATGATAAATGGCGTTCCGGGTGGGGCAGAGGCAGCACGCGGCACTGCTGTAGTGAAGTAAATAGGAGCAGGGCTCAGTGGATTTTGGCTTTATTTCAACAAACGGATACCTGCTGCCATAGGCCGGCCAGCACATGCAATCGGCGTGACCGGAGAGGCATGCAAATCCCTTCGCACATCTGGTCGTCGCGCTCAAAACTGCTTGTTCTATCTGTATCTGGACCGCAGACAGGGCGTGCATAGACCCATCCTTCTTAAGCGGACAAAGCGTGTCCCCGCTGGTGAGTTCCCGGCGGTCAATGGTTGTCGCCCGCCGATGGCTTCAAGTCATTAAATATGTTTCCGCAAATCACATGACTCCTGCCGCTTATCCGTATGGTAAAAACCGGCTTCACTTCCAGCACCTGTGCATCCTCGCCCTTATACATAATGTGCTGCCCCCTCCGGTACAACAGATCTGTCTGAGCGACAGGTTCCCGTAACTCGACCGTATCAGCCATAGACACCTCCCCCTTCGCAAAAATAAAAAACTGCCCAACTAAGTTCCGGCAGTCCAGCCTTCTACGAAATCCACCAGAGAAGCACGTTCCGACAACGATGAGCATACCGCCATAGAACTGTGGCTTTCCGTCCCCTGATCACTCAGGGTTTGGCTTTTTCGAATGATAGTATTCAGTTGTTCTGGTTATAGTATATTTAGTAAAAAACTATGTTTTTGTCAAGTAGTTAGCTTTGCGGGGTAATTTATTTCGAGTCCTTCCGGTCCTAGAGAACCATCATGAATCTTTCTCTTTGCGTACCGGGTACTTTACCTCACAGGCGGTCTGTGCTATATATTGGCATGGCCAGTTCACGAAAAATATCATTTACATACAAGCTGCTGATAATCGCTGCTGCCCTTATCGGTCTGCTCCTGTTGTATGAGTTCATTCCCCGCCGCGCCACCGTGGAAACCGTCATTAATGGAGACACCCTCCTCCTTGAAAATGGAACGGTGGTCAAGCTCATCGGGGTGACTACGCCTGATGCCAATGATCCGGAAAAAGAGGTGAGACAGTCCGGGATGGCGGCTGCCGATTACACCCAGGACATGGTGGAAGGCAAAGAGATCAGGATCACATATTATTTTCAACAGGATACTGCGGAGGGAAGGACGCTGGCCGCGGTATATCTTTTGGACGGCACGTGTCTTAATGCCGAACTTATCAAGCAGGGCTACGGGCGCGCCGACGAAGCATGTACCTCCGGCGACGTGGAAACGTACCGGGAGTATGAACAACAGGCGCGGGAAGGCAAGCGCGGAGTCTGGGCGGACAAGCCGGAGAAGTAAATCTTATTAGATAAGCCGTTAAAAAAGGTCAGCCGATGCGAAGATCAGCTAACCTTTTGATTTCGGTGGCGGGGACGACGGGACTCGAACCCGCGATCTCTGGCTTGACAGGCCAGTGTGTTAACCAACTACACCACGCCCCCACCGGTCGGATTTCCTTACAATGCACCACTGTATTAATTTCTGGTGGGCGGGACAGGGCTCGAACCTGCGACCCCCTGCTTGTAAGGCAGATGCTCTCCCAGCTGAGCTACCCGCCCGAGTCCGGTATTTCTAACAATTTATTCCTCACCTGTCAAGTAAATAGTCGCATGGATTGATGGAGCTGACTCTCATCGGGAGGAGTCTTCTCTTTACACATGCGCTCTTTATTGATAGATATACCGTCATGAACTCAACTGCCAAGAGCAACCATGCCGGTCAAATATAAAAGGTGCCCCCACTGCGGCCAGAAGATCAAGCAGTACCTGCATCCCGTCCCGACGGTTGACATGCTTATTGAAATGGCCGGAGGCGGCATCATCTTGATAAAAAGAAAGAATCCTCCCTACGGTTGGGCGCTGCCGGGAGGCTTTGTCGAGTACGGGGAATCGCTGGAACAGGCCGCGGTCCGGGAGGCAAAGGAAGAAACCTCGCTTGACATCACCCTGACATCGCAGTTTCATACCTATTCAGATCCGGCGCGGGATCCCCGCAAGCACACCATCAGCACAGTTTTTCTTGCCCGGGCGGAGGGGACGCCTGCCGCCGCCGATGACGCCGAGGAAATCGGGATCTTCACCAGAGGGAACCTCCCCGCCCCTCTTGCATTTGACCACGAAACCATACTGCAGACGTATTTCGCTTCAAAAAAATCCCCTCGCCGGTCCCGTTTCCCGCAGGGGAAAGAACGAGGCGAGGGGGAATAATTGTCCGTCACCACCACAGCTGCGCCGGCCTGAGCCTTGTACGGTGCCCGCTTTACACCGACACCACGGATTTAACCTCGGGGATTTCTTCCTTGAGCGCCCGTTCGACTCCCATCTTGAGGGTCATCTGAGCGCCCGCGCAGCCTGCGCACGCACCCTTCAGTCTCACCGATACGACGCCGTCAACCACATCGACAAGCTCGATGTTACCGCCGTCCGCCTGCAACATGGGTCTTATTCTGGCTATTACTTTTTCCACTTGCTCTCTCATCCAATGGGCTCCTTTCCTTTAGGATTGCTTATCTGCTTTAATTGAGTTACTCTACTATAACGTATTGATCCTTTTTTGTCACCTCATTTCAGGCCGGTGCTTTTAATCCACGACTCACACACCATGGAAAAGAAACCGGGAGTGGTTCTGGTAAGCGGCGGACTGGACAGCTGCGTCACTGCAGCCGTCGCCGGTCAGGACTATGAACCAGCCTTCCTGCATGTCAATTACGGACAAAGGACGGAGAGGCGGGAATTACGGGCCTTTCACGCCATTGCCGATCACTATGGCGTCGCGCTGCGTCTGGCAACCGATATCAGCTACCTGAAACAAATCGGGGGGTCAAGTTTGGTCGATCCGGCGCTCCCTGTTGAAACCGGCTTATCTTCCTCGGAAGTCGTCCCCTCAACCTATGTCCCCTTTCGCAATGCGCACCTTCTGGCCATCGCCGCATCCTGGGCGGAAGTAATCGGGGCCGGGGCAATCTTCATCGGCGCGGTGGAACAGGACAGCGCAGGCTATCCCGATTGCCGGCCGTCGTTTTTCGATGCCTTCAGCCGGCTGGTCCGTGAAGGGACCAAACCAGAAACGCGAATCACCATCGAAACGCCGGTGATCAACCTGGGCAAAAAAGAGATTGTCATGCTGGGCACCCAACTGGATGCGCCCCTGCACCTGACCTGGTCATGCTACCAGGACAGCGAGCTGGCCTGCGGCCGCTGCAGCAGTTGCCTCCTGCGCCTGAAGGGGTTTCATGAAGCAGGAATAACCGACCCCATACCCTACGCCATCCCCGTCTAGCGTTCAACCGCTCCTACTGGGCAGCCTTGTCATAATGAGAAAAGTGCATGGAGAAGCTTCCCCGCCCCTGGGTCAGGGATCGCAGGCTGGTGGGATAGCCGAACATGGGCTTGAGCGGAACATGGGCATCGATTATGCTGATGGTGCCCTTGGCGCTGATCATGCCTATCTTGCCGCCCCGGGCGTTAAGGTCGCCGATCACCTCGCCCACAAATTCATTGGGCGCCACAATTTCAATGGACATAATGGGCTCGAGCAGCACCGGGTGTGCCTTCTGGCAGCCTTCGCGGAGGGCCATCGAGGCGGCAATCTTATAGGCCAGCGGGGTTGCCGCTCCTTCGCGGCATGAACCGTTGATCAGGCAGATGTCCACGTCCACCAGGGGATAGCCGGCAAGAACGCCGCTCAAGGTTGCCTCCCGCACTCCCTCTTCAACGGCGCTCCAGAACTGGGACGGTATTTTGTCCTCGTTGATATCGGTGCTGAAGCGTATGCCCTCTCCCCTGCCGATGGGCTTCAAGCGCAGCGACACATGGCCGAAATGATTTTCACCGGCAATTTCCCGTTCAAATCTCCCTTCAGTCACCACCGTATCCGCTATGGTCTCCCGGTACACCACCTGCGGTTTTCCAACCTTCACCGTCAGGTTGTAATCCTCCGACAGCCGGGTCATGGCAACTTCCAGATGCAATTCCCCCATGCCGGACACGATGGTCTGCCCGGAATCCTGATCGAAGCTGACCTTGAGGGTCGGGTCCTCGTCAGCCAACTTGGCCAGTGAGAATGCCAGCTTTTCCTGGTCGGCCGTTGCCCTGGGTTCGACGGCGATGAACATCACCGGCTTGTAGGTGCCGATGGGCTCCAGCACAATGGAATGATCCTCATCGGTCAGCGTGTCGCCGGTGGTGGCATCCTTCAGCCCGGCCGCGGCAATGATATCGCCCGCCCGCACCTCCGCTATCCGCTCCTTTTTATTCGCGTGCATCTTAAACAGGCGCGCGACTTTCTCCCTGGTTTGCCGGGTGGCGTTATACACCTCCTCGCCGGTTTTCAGAACCCCCGAATACACCCGGAGGTAGGTCAGCTTCCGTCCCTCGTCCATGGCAACCTTGAAAGCAATCGCCGAAAACGGCTCATCGCTGCTGCTGCGCCGGTATTCCTTTTCTCCGGTGGCGGGATTAACCCCTTCCACGGGCGGCACATCCAGCGGGGAAGGCAGATAATCGACAATGGCATCAAGCAGGGGCTGAATGCCCTTATTGCGCAGGCTCGCGCCGCAGAGCACCGGCACAACGCTCATATCCAGCGTCGCCTTGCGCAGGACTGACTGGATTTCCTCCCGGGAAAGCTCCTCCCCGGAAAGGTACTTTTCCATAATGCCGTCGTCCTGCTCCACGATGGCTTCCAGCAGCAGCTGACGGTGGTGGCGCGCCTGTTCCAGCAATTCATCGGGAATGGGCATCTGCTCAAAGGTGGCCCCCAGGGTATCATCCTGCCATATGAGCGCCCGGTTTCCAATCAGGTCGATCACCCCCTGAAAGCCGTCCTCCTGTCCCCAGGGAAGCTGCAGCGCCACCGGGCGGGCGCCGAGCTTTTGCACCATCATCTCCATGGTATTGAGAAAGTCGGCTCCGGGCCGGTCCATCTTGTTGACAAAGGCGATGCGCGGCACCCGGTACTTGTCCGCCTGGTGCCACACCGTTTCGGACTGGGGCTCCACCCCCTCAACGCCGCTGAAAATGACCACCGCCCCGTCCAGCACCCGCAGCGAGCGCTCGACCTCGATGGTGAAATCCACGTGCCCCGGGGTATCAATCAAATGAATATCGTGCTTGAGCCAGTTGATGGTGGTGACGGCGGAGGTTATGGTTATGCCGCGCTCCTGCTCCTGATGCATCCAGTCCATGGTCGCCTCGCCGTCATGCACTTCACCAAGCTTGTAGGACCGGCCGGTATAAAAGAGCATCCGCTCGGTGACGGTGGTCTTCCCTGCGTCGATGTGAGCTATGATGCCGATATTCCTGATGGTGGCTAACCTGGGTTTTGCAGCCATCGCTTCCTGGCAGTCTGTTGAACAGCCTGCGGAAAATATTTTTTCAAAAACTTTCCTGCTGGATCACTGTTTTGTCCGGCGCAATCGGATCCCGGCAGTCAAGGTGGCCGGCCAGCGTATCAATGCGCTTCCCGTCCACCAGGATGCCCACTTTGTGCACCTCGCGGAAATTGAGCGCCACCGTATTCACGATTGAATAAATGGTCATGAGTTCGGCGGTGCTGCCCCCCGGGTGCTCCGACACCAGTGCGGGGCTGAAGTTGAGCCACGCCACCCGGTCGCCCTCCACCCGCACATCCTTGAGCGCCGCCGATTGGGGTACGGTGCGGCCCAGCCCGCCGCGGGGCCCCTTCAGCAGCTCTTTCACCGTCGCCTCGATTCGTTCTTCAAGGGAAGCGGCTGATGCCACGGAGCGCTGCTCGGCAACCAGGCGTTCACCCTGCGCATCGGCAAAGTAGAGGCTGATGGTGCTGCTCCGCGGCTTGCGGTAGGCGTCGCGTGCACGCTCCGCCGAAGGCCGGTTGAGCGGACCATAGTTAAACCAGGTGTAGGCAGCGGCCGCGGCAATGATAATGATGCCGATGATGACCCTCCCCCAGGATATTCCCCTGCGGGCATCCTTCCGGTTATCCGATCTGCCGCCCTTTCCCTTGCGTTTGGCTCGTGCCACAGCGGTCGTTCTCTTCCCTGCGGGGTGGGTTATATCTCAACCTGCTGCACTTCTTCAACGCCGGTTCCTAAAAAGCGCGTTCCCAGGCGCATGAAGCGGTCGGGTGCATCCGTGACAAAGAAGCGCGGCGGAACCGTGCTCCCGCCGTCCGCAATCAGGCCGGTCTCCTGCAGGATGCTGCACACCTCGCGCGCCGTTTCGCAGGCGGAATCAACCAGCGACACATCAGCGCCCATGAAGCGGGCGATGGTCTCCTTGAGCAGGGGGTAATGGGTGCAGCCCAGGACCAGGGCATCAACGCCCCACTCCTTGAAAACTCCCAGGTAGCGCCGGGCGGTGAGTGCCTTCAGCTCCTCAAGATATGCTTCATCTGCTGCCGTGTCCCAGTTCTCCTCGGCGAGCGGCACAAACAGCGGGCATGACCGGCTCAGCACCTCAATCGACGGATTAATCCGCTTGATCTCCGCCGCGTAGGCATTGCTCCTGACCGTTGCCTCGGTGCCGATGACGCCGACCCGGCCCACGCGGGTGGAGCGGGCCGCCTGCCGGGCGCCCGGCCCGATGACCTCAACGATGGGTATGGAAAGCTTCTCCTTCAAATAGGCGGTGGCGTTGGCCGATGCGGTATTGCAGGCGACAACCAGGAGTTTGATCCCCTGTTTGACCAGAAAAAGCGCATCCTCCAGGGCATATCGCCTGATGGTCTCCGAAGACTTGGTGCCGTAGGGGACGCGTGCCGTATCCCCCAGGTACACGAGTTTCTCATGAGGCAGCACCCGGCACAGTTCCTTCAACACCGTCAGTCCGCCGATGCCTGAATCAAAAATACCGATGGATCTGTCCACCGCGGTTCAACCTTTCCAAAGGGCAATGATAATCAAAATCCCACTGCGCCATTGGGCATCATGAAAAATGAAAAGAGGATTTTGCGCTTTCATTTCCCCTCACCTCAATCCTCTCCCCCAAGAGACTGTGTCGTAATAGGGGTTGTTGTCATTCCGAACGAATGTGAGGAATCTT
>CAZWCD010000111.1:0-9146 GCA_964632275.1 uncultured Thermodesulfobacteriota bacterium | reverse complement strand
TGCTATCAAACTGCGGAAAATGGGGAACCACGCAGAGGAAGTCAACTGCATTCAAGCCCAGGCCAACCACATCAAACGGCTTGTGCAACGGCAGCGTAAAGGGAAGGTTCACGGGAAAGGTTCCGGGAGCTTGGAATCACCGCATGGAATGGAACATTAATCAACCGACCTGCCTGAAGGCCAGAAATGTTTTTTTACAGTCGCCTTCGCCACTGCTCAAAAAGCAAACTTCCAGCGGCGTGCCGATCATAATGGCGTCGGGGCGCTCCACCTCGACATCCAGAATGCGGGCGCTGATGCTGGGTCCTTCCTCCGTCTGGACAATGCCCGAGCAGTAATGGTGCTCCCGGTCATACCCCTCTTCAACCATGAAGGTCGGGCCGACCGCGATCACCGTATAGGCAGTCAGCCTGCCTCGTCCCTTCAGCTGGACCCACGTCATGTCGGCAGTGTAACAGGAGGTGCAGAACGGGCGGGGCGGCAGATACACGGCATTGCACTTCGCGCATCGAGATGCCATCAGTTTGTGCTCATTCAGGAAGGCATTAAACGATGCCGCGGTAAACTCCCTCTCGGCTGCCATCAGCTTATCTCCTCTCGTAGATATGCACCACGCAGGTGCCGCCGGTTGCCCCCACATTATGGGTCAGCGCCAGATCGACGTTTTGCACCTGCCGCCTGCCGGCTTCCTCCCGCATCTGCGTCCAAATCTCCACCGCCTGCGCCACGCCGGATGCACCAATGGGATGCCCCTTCGATTTCAGCCCCCCCGAGGTATTGATCGGCTTCCTGCCGGTGAGTGCAGTTACTCCTTCCAACGCGGCCCGTGATGCCTCTCCCCGCCCGAACAGGCCGAGGTCCTCGCTGGCAATAATTTCGGCGCTGGTGAAACAATCGTGCACCTCGGCGATTTTGATGTCCTGCGGGGTCACCCCGGCCATCTGGAATGCCTCCGCCGCCGCCGCCCGCGCGCCTTCGAGCGAGGTCACATCCGCGCGGCCGTGCATGGCGGAACCGCTTCCCTGGCCGGTGCCGATGATATGGACCGGCCGGTCGGTAAAGCTGCCGGCCATCTCTTCGGCCACCAGCAGCAGGCAGGCGGCGCCGTCGG
This sequence comes from uncultured Thermodesulfobacteriota bacterium, assembly GCA_964632275.1. Classification (GTDB taxonomy): domain Bacteria; phylum Desulfobacterota; class WTBG01; order WTBG01; family WTBG01; genus CAZWCD01. The sequence continues at coordinate 8,035 of CAZWCD010000111.1, read as the reverse complement.
TGATGGGAGAGCAGTCAAAAAGCCGCATCGGCCATGCCACCACCGGATTGGCCTCCTCGTCCCTGAGGAAATCCCAGACATCCCGCCAGGCGGGAGCCGCGCCCCCTCTTTCCTTCAGCCTGGCAATCCTCCTCGCCATCAAATCTTCTATGGTGGACTGATACTGGGCCTTGGGATTCAGGGCGCCATTGCGGTGATTTTTAAGTCCCACGCTCATGAAATGTTCCACCTGCGCCCCATACTTATGCATGTATGCCGTGGCAATCGCCGCATAAAATCCGGGGAAGGTGAATCCGGTAGGCGATTCATAGAGGACATCCCCGGCGGCAGCCAGGGTATCGGTCACCTGCGAGGTCGGGAGGTTGGACATTTTTTCCACGCCGCCGACCAGGACCGCATCATAAAAGCCCGAGGCTATGGCGATGATTGCTTCGCGCATGGCCACCCCTCCGCTGGCGCAGGCATCTTCAAAGCGGGTCGCCGGCTTTGGCACCATGCCGACCCAGTCAGCCATTATCGGCGCCAGATGGCACTGCCCCTCAAACAGGTCGCTGGTAAGATTGCCCAGATAGAGAGCATCAATCGCGTTCACATCCAGCCCTTTGTCCACCGACGCCTTCATGGCCAGGAAGGCATCAACAAACAAATCCCGTGAGGCCTTTTCCTTAAACACCCCGAACCGTGACATGCCCGCACCGACTATCGCCACTCCCCTGCCCAGTTTCCGCTTCTTAGGCCCCATCGCTGTTCCTTTCATCCGGTTCCCCTGCATGTGGTTATCATGCCGGCGGCATTCGCTCCCCGCCTTTGCTGGCGCAGAGACAACTCACTTCTTGCCTTCCATCTCACGGTAGAGCTCGTCCGCCAGGGCACTATTGAGCGGTTTGAGCAGGAGATATTGCTCCTGTGCCTTCTCTTTGTTGCCCATGGCAAGATAGGCAGAGCCAAGCTTTTTACGGGCAAAGGCATTCCCGGGCTTTAGGGCAAGCGAACGCTCAAAGGCACCGATTGACTCCTTATAGCGCTTGAGCTGGCAATAGGCGTAGCCCAGGGCATAGTGGGCATTTGCGTTTTGCGGGGCAAGCTGGATGGCCTTGTTCAATGTTTCGATTGAATCGTCGTGCTTCCCGAGCTCCTCATAGGAAACCCCCAGGTTGTAATAGGCCTCGGCAAAGTCCGGATTCAAATCGATGGCCCGTCTGAAAAACACGATGGCCTCTTTGTACTTCTTCGCCAGCATCTGCTCAGTGCCCTTGGAATGCTCTTTTGCCGCCTCTATCTCCCGCGGAGACGGGTTGCGGCCCTCCTCCTTGGTTTCCTGCGCATACGAGGGGCCGGCCAGCAACAGCAGCACGGCTAATCCTACAGCACCACACAGTTTGCTCATGGCATCACCTCATCAAAATCGGTTTGCGCTGCACTACAATCCGATCGCTGTCTTCTCCTGAAAACTCACCTTCTCATGCGGCCGCAAATGAGCATGCCCTTCAACCACCAGTTTTTCCCCATGCCGCACGCCCTCAACCGTCACCCACGCGCCCTGCGGCGCGCCCAGCAAGACTTCCCGCTCACAGGCCTCCCCGTTTTCCACCACAAAGACAATGGATTTTCCATCGCGCTCGATCACCGCGTCACGCGGTATGGAGATCCCCGCTTCCTCCCGCGGCGCAACGGACGCCTGCTCAATGAACGCCACCTTGGCGCTCATCTCGGGCTTGAGGCAGGCATCAGGATTCTTAATCCTGACCTTTACCGGCACCACGTTTTTTTGCCGGTCGGCCATGGGCGAAATTGCCGCCACCTCCCCCTCATAGGTTTTTTCGGGAAAGGAGTCGGGGGTAATGCGGGCGGGGTCGCCGATGTGAACTTTTTTTATTTCATCTTCATTGATGTCCACCTCGACATTCATCACCGCGAGATCGGCCAGCGTCACCACCGCCGAGCCGGATATCCCTTCGAAGGTCTTCATGGGAAAGAGCATTTCTCCCACATCGGATAGTTTGTCAATCACCGTACCGGTGATCGGCGCCCTGACCATTGCATCGGCGGCGCGGATTCTGGCAAGATCAAGCTGCTTTTCACGCACCTCAACCTCCGACTGCGCCTGGTCCAGCTCGAGTTCGGCAACAACCGCGGCCTTTTCTTCCCGGTCCAGCTCCGCCGGTGAAATGAGGCGTTCCTTGAAAAGCGCCCTGCGGCGCTTTACCTCGGCGACATCCCTTTCATAGAGCTTCTGTTTGTGTTTGAGATTGAGCGCGGCTTTTTCCAGGTTGGCCCCGGCCTCCTCCTGCTGCACCTGCAACTCCTCGCTGTCGAGAACGGCGATGATGTCGCCCTTGCGCACCAGATCGCCCTCGGCCACCGGAAGCGAGGCGATTCTGCCGGCAACCTTGGAGCTCACAGTGACCTCGCTTTCGGCCACCACATATCCCCCTGCCGTCATCAGAACCGGATGATCCCCCGCCGACGGACGATTGACGGTGATAACCCCCACCGGTTTCGCGGCGCTCTCAAAATTTCCGGTAAGCAAAAAAATACCGCCCCCGGCCGCGGCAAGGACGCCGCACAGAAGCGCCATTTTCCCGGGAAGCGAAAAGCCGCGCGCAGCGGGATGGTCTATTTTCAGCTTCTTGAGATCTGTATACCGCTTCTCTTCCATATCCGCACCCTCAACCCTTGCGGTACTTACGAGTGGGCAATCAGCACTCAGACAGCTTTCAAGCCTCTATATAATTTTTTCCGCAGCGTGTCAACAGCTAAACATGCCCGGGAGGGCAGCCATTTTAGTTTCAATTTTTCATACACGCGATTGCTATTTTTTACTCTACATCCGGTCCGCATAACGCTGCTCTTATCCCCGCAAATAAAATAATCTATATTTTTCAAAATATTATATTGATACAACCCATGGTCCGCATGGCATTATTTTTGCTAATATTGTTTCAAATATAAAAAATCGCAAAAATGGAGAATGCTATGCGTACTAAAATATATGATAAACCACAGGCCAATATCTGTTATGTATTTTTTATCTCTCTTTTTTTGATATTTGGATCGCAAACTGCTTTCGCCGCTTCCTTGAACTTGTCCTGGAATGCCAATACCGAATCGGATCTCGCCGGCTACCGCATTTACTATGGAACTTCATCTGGGAATTACACGGCCTCCGCGGAGCCAGGAAAAGTTACCATATATACACTGCCCAATCTGAATGAGGGCACAACTTATTATATAGTAATGACGGCATTTGACACCTCCCTTAATGAAAGCCAGAAGTCAAACGAGATTGAAGCCGATGTTCCGCAATACATACCTAGCGGGTCCTGTAATGACGGTAATGCCTGCACCACCGCTGACACCTACGTCGGTGGGATATGTGTCGGAACTGCGATAAACTGTGATGACGGCAATGTCTGCACCACTGATAGCTGCAACCCCGCTTCGGGCTGCGTCCGGGTCAACAACACCGCCTCCTGCAATGATGGCAATGCCTGCACCACCTCCGACACCTGCACCGGCGGCATCTGCGTCGGCGGCTCCGCCCTCAACTGCGATGACGGCAACCTCTGCACCACTGACAGCTGCAATCCCGCTTCGGGCTGCGTCCGGGTCAACAACACCGCCTCCTGCAATGATGGCAATGCCTGCACCACCTCCGACACCTGCACCGGCGGCATCTGCGTCGGCGGCTCCGCCCTCAACTGCGATGACGGCAACCTCTGCACCACTGACAGCTGCAATCCCGCTTCGGGCTGCGTCCGGGTCAACAACACCGCCTCCTGTGACGACAACAATGCCTGCACCGCCGCCAGTTATTGTATGAATGGAACATGCCAGGGCGCCGATCCGCTCAACTGCGATGATGGGGACGGCTGCACCGGCGACAGTTGCAATCCGCAGACCGGCTGCGTGCACACCGCGACACCCGGCTGCTGGTGCGACGGGGATGATGACTGCAGCGACAGCAATCTCTGCACCGGTATTGAGCGGTGCATCGATGGCGCCTGTGTTTCTGGAACACCGCCGGGCTGCGATGACGAAAACAGTTGCACGGATGACTCGTGCGACCCCCAAACCGGATGTGTATACGCCAACAACACGGCAGCATGTGATGACGGGCTCTTCTGCAACGGCGACGATACCTGCGGCGAGGGCAGCTGCAGCGTTCATTCCGGGGATCCCTGCCAGCAGCTCACCTGCAATGAGGAAACCGACATCTGCGAAGAGGTGGGCATTGTCTGCGACAACCCCGATGCATGCGCATCATACAGCGGCGCGTGGAGTACCACCACCAGGGAAGACGCCTTTGAGGGAACCGCACGTGTTTCCAGCAGGATGGTGACTCACAGCTGGGCGCCGGAACTCCCCCAGAAAGGTTTCTATGATGTGTCCATGTGGTGGAGCGCTCTTCCGACAGGCTGCAAAAAATGCCCGGTCGAGATACTCTGCAATGGAGAGCCGGTGGCATCGTTCTCCGTAAACCAGCAGGCTCAGGGCGGCCAGTGGAACGCGCTGGGAACGTACAATCTTGAAGAGGGCAGCGTATGCAGTGTCGTTCTTAAATCAGAGGGATTAAACAAGAAAACCTGTGCCGATGCGGTAAAGCTTGTCTATCGCGGTGAAACGCTGCCGGAGGCCCGGATCAACAGCGTTGCCCCTAATCCCGCGGCGGTAAATGAGGAAGTCTATCTTGAAGGCGCCGGCTCCTCCCCCTCCGGGAACAGCATCGTCGGCTACCGCTGGGTCTCCGATCGCGACGGCGAGATCGGCAGCGTTGATGTCTTATACCTGTCCAGCCTTTCGGAGGGAAAACACCAGATAAGCTTCAGCGTGCAGGATGAGGAGGGTGCATGGTCCCTCCCGGTAAGCGAGACCCTGTACATCGGCGGGGTTGAAATTGTCTGTGATAATGGAGAAACATGCACGTCATCAACCGGCACATGGAAGACATTGAACAGCTCAACTGCCTTCAACAAAATCTCGCTCGTGTCCACCAAAAGCGGCAGCTACCGCTGGAGTCCATACCTGCCGGTTGCCGGCAATTACGAAGTATATGTGTGGTGGAGTTCCCTGCGCTCAAGCTGCAGCAGCTGCCCGGTTACCGTTTCCTGCGGCGGGGAGGTGCTGGACACGGTTTTCGTCAATCAAAAGAGGGGGGGAGGCCAGTGGAATCTGCTCGGTTCCTATGAGCTGGAGCCGGGCACCGCATGTGCGGTAACCGTAAAATCGCCGGGCTCGTACAGCACCATTGCCGATGCGGTGAAATTTGTGCTGACCGACAACCAGCCCAACGCGCACATTCTCTTCGCCCAGTAACGCTCACGCCTGTCAGGCCGAAATGCATGCACGCAACTTTTGCTCATGTATTTCAGCAGAGCTGACGATACGGTGGGTAGTTTGTGGCACAGCGTTCCGGGAGGCGCCCCGGCAACAATGAGTAACAGCCTGGGATTACGCCGGCGTATCCGGTGTAAGACGCGGGAGGCGGGTCATGCAGCAGAACAAGGTGGTCATGCAGCTTAAGAACGGTACCGTGCGCAAGGGTATTACCAACGATTTCCTCCCCAACAAAGCGCGGTTCCATTTAACCTGCATGGATGGGTCAACCGAAGCAGTGGATGTGGACACACTGAAGGCACTTTTTTTCGTCAAAGACATTGACGGCAACAAGGATTACCGGGAGTCCTACAACGATATCATCCAGGGGGGCGGCAGGAAAATCAAGGTGGAGTTCGCCGACGGCGAGGTTATCATAGGATATGTCCTGGGATATTCTCCGGACCGTCCGGGTTTCATCATGGCGCCGGCCGACGCCAATGGCAACAACAATCGCATTTTCGTGGTTGCCTCGGCGACCAGGCATGTGGAATTTATGTAAGCGGCGCCCTTCCCATCCCCCACACAAAAAGATGCACCCTCCCCTTGCTCAGCCGCCGGATTTATTTCCCCTGCCGGTTCAATAATTTTGAACGACCTTCGCTTCGGCAAGGCTGCCTGAAATTGAATACAGCTTCTTCTTGCCTGAATAGTATTCAATGGCGCCGCGCTCCAGTCCGCTTGACTTAAGAAAAATTGCGTGGTCGGCACGCGCATGACCCTCGGCGCCCGAATCAAAGAATCCTATAAGATCAAAGATATTACCGAATTTAATTGCGACCGTACCGTCATGCACCTTTATTTCCCGGGAGTCGGTGCCGCCGCCACCCCAGCTGTCACGCAGCGCCAGCTCAACAACCGTCGAAGTATTATCCGTTTGCTCCCGAACGGTGGTTGTCGAGCCATCCCCCCGCAGCCGGTTGATCTCGGCCTGCAACTGCTTTATCTGTTCCTCCTGTTGTTTAATGGTCTCTGCCATCTGTCTGTCGGCAGGCGTGCCCGCCTTGTCCCCGCCGGCGCACATACCGGGCCCGGCCGGCATCAGGCCAATCAACGCCACGCCTGCAAGCAGTGCGGTCCATTTACCTGCGATCCTTGCCATTCCAATTTCCTCCTTCCCTGCGCTTCGTTCCCAGATGCGTTGCAATAAAAGCTTATTTCTATCATACTTTTTATTATTGGTAAAGTACCTCTATGACCTTTGCATTCTGATTTCCTGATGCACGCCCCAACCGGCGGGGCGCCGCTCAAGATTAATTGTCTTTACAAAAGCCTATACATTTGTTATAAATTCAGCGGTTGGATGACTACGGATGCGGACAGAAGGCATCCGTTTTCAATACTAAACGTTTATTCGATGGAGTTGGTGTAATGGGCGCTTTGCGGACTATAGTAATCATTATGGTGGGTGCCGTGTTTTTTTTCTGCCCCTCATTGCCTGCTTACGGCGCGGCGGAGGAAACGGGTGCGGCGGACCGGCCGGAAAGCTTTACCCGTCTTCAGGTGCCATTCATCATCAACAAAGGGCAGATAGAAAATAAAGAGGCGGCCTACTTTGCGAGACTCATCAACGAATCCATCTATATTGACAAGAACGGCATGGTCATCCACAATTATCGCCTTCCCGATAAAAAGAGCATCGTGTTCAATGAGCTGTTTACTGAAAAAAAAATCACCATTGCCGCGCTTGAGCCTCCTGCTGAGGATGCGCTGAGGGTTTTACGGAAACGAGGTCAACTGACCGGGGACAATACTAATTATTACCGCATATCTTACGGCGCAATCTCTAAGGGCATTGACCTGCAACTGCTGGCGTTCACGGACACCCTGGAAAGGATTTTCACCGTTGCCCCCGGCGGCGATCCCGGCAGCATTGCGGTCACGCTGAAGGGCGTGGAAGGCATTAAGGTCAATGATGCCGGCGAACTGGAAATCGCCACCAAACAGGGGCCGGTAAAGTTCGGCCCACCCCATGCCTACCAACTCATCGGCGAGACACGAAAACTGGTTGACGTCGCATACGCCATCGGCAAGAACAACACGTATGGCTTTAAGCTGGGCGGCTATGACAAGTCGCAGCCTCTTTTAATCGCCCCCATCATACCGGCTTTTTTGCTGTCTGCCCCGTGACGCGTGCGCCCCGTTTTACAGAAAAATGTCCGCACACTTCGGCTTGGTCAGATCAAGTCGCTTGTTTGGTGTAACCGGGTTTTTATGTACGGTGCGGTTATGAATAACCCGAAAGGAGAACTGACATGAAACGAGCGGCCATGAACGGCTTATTGGTGTGTTGCCTGATGGTGGCGGCATCGATTGCGTCAGGCATCGAGTATGCCGCTGACCAGCTTGAGAAAGGCAACCCGGGCGGCGCCGCGACGAGTCTGAAAAGCTTTGACCAGAAGGGGGTTAAGGGTGCGGACAAAGAAATTTCGGTTGATGTCTGGGTTAAGGATGTGCCCGAAGCATTAATCACCGCCGGCTTCTGGCTTTCCTATGACACCTCCAAGGTAAACATTGTCAAGATCGATGTCTATGACGGCACGGCACAGCCGGGTCCCTGGGACAATGCCATGAGCAGGGTGGTCGCGAACCCCGGCGGGCCGGGGGCATACATGGTCATCGTCGGCAATCTCGGCACGGTCAAGCCGGACAAGAAGGG
>CAZWCD010000110.1:2468-9207 GCA_964632275.1 uncultured Thermodesulfobacteriota bacterium | reverse complement strand
GCGCGGCTGGGCGCCGAGCTGGGCGCCGATATCGTGAAGGTATCCTATACCGGTTCGGCCGAGACCTTTCACGAGGTGGTTGAGGGCTGCTTCGTGCCGGTGGTCATTGCCGGCGGGCCGCGCATGGACACTGACCGGGATATTCTCGACATGGTCAGCGGCGCGATCCAGGCCGGAGGCGCGGGTCTTTCCATCGGCAGAAATGCCTTCCAGCACAAGGATCCCGCCCGCATTGTCAAGGCCATGGCCAGCATCGTTCACAAAGGCGCGACGGTTGACGAAGCGCTGCAAACGGCGGAGGTCAACTGATGAAGACCGTCTGGATCAAGGCCGTACCCTGGAAGAAGGAGCTGGTGACCACTGCCCTGGAAAGCGGCGCTGATGCGGTGCTGGTGCCCAGGGGATGCAGCGACAAGGTGAAAAAGCTGGGGGTCATCACCACCATTGCCGACGACGGCGATCTTAAGCTGGGAAAGGATGTGGTGGAGTGGGAGATCCGCTCAAAGGCCGATGAGGAGAAAATTATTGCCCTGAGCCGGAAAAGCAAGGTGATTGTCAGGACCAGTGACTGGACGGTGATACCGCTGGAAAATCTCATTGCCCAGACCTCCAACATTATCGTGGAGGTCAGGAACGCGCGGGAAGCCCGAACAGCGCTGAAGATTTTGGAGAAGGGAGTGGATGGGGTCATTTTGAATACCCGGGACCTGTCGGAAATAAAGAAGACGGTAGCCCGCATCAAGGAAAGTTCGGAGCGCATCGCCTTGCAGACGGTGCAGATTACCCGGGTGGAAACGCTGGGCATGGGGGACCGGGTCTGCATTGATACCTGCAGCAACATGGCCATCGGAGAAGGCATGCTGGTGGGAAACAGCAGCAGCGGGCTCTTCCTGGTTCATGCGGAATCGGTCGAGAACCCCTACGTGGCGCCGCGGCCCTTCCGGGTCAACGCAGGGCCGGTGCATGCCTACGTGCGGGTGCCGGAGGGAAAAACCAGGTATCTTTCCGAATTGCGGTCGGGCGACGAGGTGACCATCGTCAATTACAAGGGTCACTGCCAGAACTCCATCGTGGGGAGAATCAAGGTGGAAAAGCGGCCGCTCATGTTTATCGAAGCCGAGTACCACCGGAAGACCATCGCCACCATCCTGCAGAATGCCGAAACCATTCGGCTGACCCAGCCCAACGGCTCGCCGATTTCAGTGGTGGAGCTGAAGAAGGGAAGCAAGGTGCAGGCCTTTCTGGAAGAGGCCGGCCGGCATTTCGGGATGAAAATAAAGGAAACCATCACTGAAAAATGATCAGGAGAGACCCATGACCACCAACAAGCCGGCCTGCAGCATCGGGCGGCGCCTCATGCGGATTGTAGGTACGGCGGCGCTGCTGTTCATCGGCGGTTGCACCTGTTTTTCCATACCGCTCATGGAGCGCGACCGGGAGCTTCAAGAAACGGTTATCTCCGGCAAGGGCAGGGACAAGATACTGCTGATGGACCTTTCCGGAACCATCAGCAGCAAGGAGAAGCGGGGGGCGCTTTCCTTCAGGTCAGAGGACAGCATTGTATCACGGGTGCGCGAAGAGCTTACCCGGGCCGCCGAGGATTCGCGTATCAAAGGGCTGATCGTGCGCATTAACAGCCCCGGCGGGACAGTCACCGCCAGCGATATCATCTACACTGAAATCAAGCGATTTAAGGAAGAGAAAAAGGTCCCGGTGGTTGCCGCCATAACCGAACTGGCGGCATCGGGCGGTTATTACGTGGCGGTTGCCGCGGACACCATCGTTGCCCATCCCACCTCGGTAACCGGAAGCATCGGTGTCATTGCCGTCAAGTTCAACGCCCAGGGCCTCATGCAAAAAATCGGGGTGGTTGATGAAACCTTTACCGCGGGCGACAAAAAGGATCTCTTTTCCCCCATGCGCCCGGCGACCGCCGAGGAGCGGGAGATAATCCAGACCATGCTCAACAGCTTTCATCAGCGCTTCAAGGACCTGGTGCGCAAGGGACGGCCCTCGCTCACCGCGGCTGACATCGACCGGCTGGCCGACGGGAGGGTCTATACCGCGGATCAGGCGCTTGCCAACAAGCTGGTTGATGAGATTGGCTATCTGGACGACGCGATTGCCGTGGTCAAGAAGGGGGTGGGCATTAAGGACGCGCGGGTGGTCATGTATGACCGGCCCTGGGGCTATAAAAACAACATATACTCGCAACTGCTCAGGCCTGAGGTGGAGAACGTCAATCTGATCAATCTGGACCTGTCGTGGCTACTGGGAGAAGCCGGCCTGCATTTCATGTACCTGTGGGAGCCCTGAGGAGTCGGCTATTTCTTCCAGTAGTCCTTGAGGCCGGTGCGCAATTTCGCCAGGTCCTTTGCGTAGCCGTAGAGGTGCAACCCCTTCGAGGACACGATCATCTCACCGTCATCCACGCCTATCTGCTGGGCCATGTATTCCTTCAGCTGTTGAAAGCCGGCAAGATTCGCCGGAAATCCTCCCCACAAATCCCAGCTTCTGAAATAGATGATAAAGTGCAGCTTGTTGTCGCGAATCCGGGTGTCAATGTGCCTGAGGCAGGGGGGATCTTCAAGATCGATGTCCGACGGCTGTCCCACCTGCATTATGAGCTGGTTGGTCCCGTGGCCGTATTGTTTGTAGCGATCAATGACCTTTTCCAGGGAAATCATCAGCCGCTCGCCGTAGGTATACTGCTCATTCTCTTCCTTGATCCCTGACATGAGATAGCGGGCGGCGTAATTGTCAACATATTCCTGGGTGGTGGGGGAGGGTACGCCCATGCCCGGCGGCATGTCCGGAATGTGCGGCTTGACCCCCGGATATTTTATGCGGATGGTGATGTAATCAAACTCCCGCCGGATCTGGCCGGCATAGCTCCCCAGATCGATGGTATATTCCGGAACGCCTTCCTTTAAAATGTGCCACAGGGCCTGAAACCAGGCATCAGGCAGGGTGGTCGCCTCAAGCGTGACAAGTTCCATGAAGGTTGCCTTTCTGCAAAGGTACGGTTTGGCGCCGAACGCCAGCAGCCGGTAAACGCACCGGCGGACGCTGCTTGTACCGGCAGGGCAGACGATAGCATTTGAGATTTTCTTTAGTCAAGTATTTTCAAAACGGAGATTGCATTTTAGACGTTGCAGCGGTCGTGATTGCGCTTGACAGAGTCCTTGAATTTAGATATGTTACTGCTGTTTTTGCGGCATGATAATGACGAAGCCGGCTGCCTGGCGGTCTGAAAGAGAATAGTGCTTCCAGGAGTGAAACGCTTTATGGCTCGCGGTGATGGAGTGCTGCGATTTATTTATCCCCGCATATCGCGGAATTGCTGGAAAACAGCATGTATTGACAGGGGAGTTGCCTGATGGAATGGAGAGGAGAAGGCAGACAGCGGGATCCGTGGTCCAGAGGTGAAAGCGGACTGCCGCCTGAATTTGAAAAAATAATAGAAAACATTACCCGGGGATTTAAGGGGGGCAGGTTTAGCATTCTTTTTATTGTCGCTCTTATCGCAACGATTTGGATTGTGTTTTCTACGGTTTATACGATCGGGGTTGATGAGGTAGGCGTCATTCAGCGTTTTGGTAAGTTTGTCCGCACGACCATGCCGGGGCTCCATTTTAAACTTCCCAGCGGCATCGAAAAAATGACCAAGGTAAAGGTGAGTTATGTGTATACCGAGGAATTCGGACAGCGCACCTTGCGTGCCGGTGTTCAGTCGGAGTATGGAGCCGATAGCCGCTATCTCAACGAATCGCTGATGCTGACCGGTGATCTCAACTGCGCCCTGGTGCCCTGGGTGGTGCAGTTCAGGGTGGAGGATCCCTACAAATTTCTTTTTATGGTGAGAAATGTCCGCTCTACCTTGCGGGACATGTCGGAGTCGGTGGTGCGGGCTGTGGTCGGTGATCGAAGTATTGATGAGGTCATAAGCGGAAGAGAGGATATCGCCAGCGAAGTTAAAATAAAATTGCAAAAAGCGCTCGATGATTCGCACACCGGTTTAAGCCTGGTCAATGTTGAACTGCAAAAAACAAATGTGCCCGAGCCGGTGCAGCCGTCCTTCAATGAAGTCAATAAGGCGGTTCAGGAAAAGGAGCAGCTGATTTATCAGGCGAAGGAACAATACAATAAGATCATTCCTACTGCATTGGGAGAAGCGGAGCAGACCGTCAAGGCGGCTGAAGGATACGCGCTCGACCGGGTGAATCGTTCCAAGGGTGATGCCGACAGGTTCCTTGCCTTGTTTGAGGAATATGACAAGGCAAAAGATGTAACCCGTCGCCGGCTTTATTTGGAGTCCATGGCGGTTTTGCTTCCCAAGCTGGGCAACAAATATATCATAGATCCTGACCAGCAGGGACTGCTACCCCTGCTAAACCTGCACAAGGAGGCTGGCGGACAGTGAGGAGCTTGGGAATATCGCTGGTTATGCTTTTTATACTGGTTACGCTGCTGAGGAGCACGGCCTTTATAGTCGATGAGACTGAACAGGTGGTCATCACCCAATTCGGAAAACCGGTGGGCGCAGCCATTAAGGATGCCGGATTGTATTTCCGGGTTCCCTTCATTCAGGATACCAATTATTTTCCCAAGAATCTTCTGGAGTGGAACGGTGAACCCGGCCAGATGCCTACCAAGGATAAGACCTTTATCTCGCTCGATATATTTGCCCGCTGGAAGGTGATTGACCCGCTCACCTTTTTTCAGACGGTCCGTATCGAAGCGGCGGCCCAGGCAAAGCTTGACAATATCATTGAATCAGCCACCAGGAACCTGATTACGTCAAATTCATTGATTGAAGCGGTGAGAAATAGCGATCGTGAGATGGAGATTGGTGAAGTGGAGATGGATGAAACGACCAAGGCCATAGTTAAAAAACCCGTAAAATTGGGGAGAGAGGCGATAGCACGGAGCATCATGGAGCAGGCAAAGCCCAAAATGGCGCAGTTCGGAATTGATCTGGTGGATGTCAGGATCAAGCGGATCAATTATGTGGATGAGGTTCAAAGAGAAGTGTATAACCGGATGATTGCCGAGCGTAAACAGGTTGCAGAAAAGTTCCGCTCCGAGGGCAGAGGTGAAAGTTTTAAAATAGCAGGTGATCGAGAAAAGGAACTGAAGAGAATTACGTCTGAAGCCTACCGGAAGGCTCAAGAAATAATGGGATCGGCTGATGCGGAGGCGACAAGGATTTATGCCGACGCCTTCAATAAGGATCCGGAATTTTATTCATTTATCAATACACTGTCCATTTACAAGGAATCAATGGATAAAGAAACCTGGCTGATGCTGAGCACCAAGAGCGACTTTATGAAATATTTAAAAAAGTACGGCGTTCAGTAGCGCCGGCTGCGGGAATGACAGGACACATAAGAGAGACGCATGCTCTTGGAGTCGTTTCCATGACATCAATATCTAATGCGATGAGAGGAGAACATAGCAATGGCGCATAAAAAATCTGGAGGAAGCTCAACCAACGGACGCGACAGCGGCGGCAAGCGGCACGGGGTGAAGCGGGCCGCCGGTCAGGCGGTCAAGGCCGGAAGCATTCTGGTCAGACAGGCGGGAAGCGGCATTCATGCGGGCCAGAACGTGGGCACGGGAAAGGACTATACCCTGTTCGCCAAAATAGACGGCATCGTTGCGTTCGAACGATGGGGGAAGGATCGCCGGCGGGTCAGTGTCTATGCCGCCAGTTAGCGCTTGATGAAATTTATTGATGAAGCGAAAATACAGGTGAGCGCCGGCTCGGGCGGACGCGGATGCGTCAGCTTCAGGCGGGAAAAATATGTTCCGCGCGGCGGGCCGGACGGAGGGGACGGGGGGAAGGGAGGCGACGTGATTTTCGTCGCTGAGCCCCAGCTTGAATCGCTGATTGATTTTCGCTACCGGCGCCATTACAAGGCCGCCTCCGGCCAACACGGTCGGGGTAAGAAGCAGCACGGCAAATGCGCCGCAGACCTCATCATCCCGGTTCCGGTCGGCACCGTGATTACTGATGCCGAAAGCGGCGAGCTGCTTGGTGATCTGAGCCGGCCGGAGGAAAGGATGGTTATTGCCCGCGGCGGCGAAGGCGGCCGCGGCAATGCACGTTTTGTCAGCTCCACCCGTCAGGCTCCGCGCATTGCGGAACCGGGAATAGGCGGAGAACAGCGCTGGATCTGCCTGGAGCTGAAGCTGCTTGCGGATGTGGGAGTGGTCGGCCTGCCCAACAGCGGCAAATCAACCCTGGTGGCCGCACTTTCCGGGGCGAAGCCCAAAATTGCCGATTACCCCTTTACCACCGTAAGGCCGGTGCTCGGCGTGGTCAGCGCGGCGGCTGAGCGAACATTTACCATTGCCGATATACCGGGCCTGATTGAAGGCGCCCATTCCGGGCGCGGGCTGGGCACGGCATTTTTACGACACATCGAGCGAACCAGGGTCCTGATTCATCTCATTGATGGTTCGACTGCCTCGCACCATGAACCCGCTGAAGCATTTGCCGTTATTTCCAGCGAACTCACGATGCATAATCCCGCCCTGGCTGCAAAACCCCGGATTGTCGCCATCAACAAAATGGATCAGCCCGGGGCGCGGGAGCGATATCCTGCGGTGCGGGAGCACTTCAGAAAAAAAAGGATAAAGACCTTTCCGGTGGCAGCGCTTACCGGGGAAGGATTGAAACCCCTGGTTGCCGAAGTGGCGCGGCTGCTTGAAACTGCGGCCGATGACTGAGCGG
>CAZWCD010000110.1:0-2368 GCA_964632275.1 uncultured Thermodesulfobacteriota bacterium | reverse complement strand
TGGACGAGCTTGACGGCGGGGTGTTCAGCAATCTCACCGGCTGCATGGCGCGGCTTCGCCAGACCGGTCACGAGGTGGTGCTGGTCTCCTCCGGCGCCATCGCTGCGGGGAAAAAGAGCCTGCACTGCACCGAGCGGCCGGCCAGCATTCCCGAGAAGCAGGCATCCGCCGCCATCGGGCAGGTCCGGCTGATGGCAAAATACGAAGCGTGCTTCAGGAAGCATGATCAGCAGATTGCCCAGGTGCTGCTCACCAGCGACGATTTGAGCAACCGGCGCAAGTTTCTCAATGCCCGCAACACCCTGTTCACGCTCCTGCAGTGCGGCATCATCCCCATCATTAATGAGAATGATACGGTGCTGGTCGATGAGATAAAGTTCGGCGACAACGACATCCTCTCCGCGCTGGTCACCAACCTGGTGGATGCCGATCTGCTGCTCATCCTGACCGACCAGGACGGTCTCTATGAACAGGATCCCCGGCGGCAAAAGGACGCCCGGCTGATCAGGCTGGTTGAAAAGGTGGGAGGCGACATTATTGATTCGGCGAAGGGGGGGACCGGGCGTCTGGGAACCGGCGGCATGCGCTCAAAGGTGGACGCGGCGAAAAAGGCCTCGCTCTTCGGCATTCCCACCATCATTGTCAACGGGCGCGTGCGCAAAATTATCAGCCGGGTTTTTGCCGGCGAGGATGTGGGCACCTTCTTTCTTCCCCGCAAAACCAGGTTGTCCAGCCGCAAGTACTGGATTGCCTTTAATCTGAAACCGAAGGGGACCCTGACCGTGGACGATGGGGCCAAGCGGGCCATCGTCGAAAAGGGAAGGAGCCTGCTGTCCACCGGGATTATTGCGGTCAGCGGCTCATTTCAATTCGGGGATGCGGTGAGTTGCCGTGACAAAAGCGGGGTCGAGTTTGCGCGGGGGCTGGTGAAATACCGCTCCGAGGAAGTGAGCAAGCTCAAGGGCTTGCATACCCGGGAGATAGAAAAGGCGCTCGGCTACAAGGACTACGATGAAATCATACACCGCGACGATCTGGTCGTGATCGAGGACGAACATCATGGATAACCCTGCAACCCTCCTGCCGCTTGCCCGGGCCGCGCGGGACGCCGCTTCCGTCGCCGCCTCGCTGTCAACCGCCCGCAAGAACGAGGTGCTCCGCCTGGTCGCCCGGGAGCTGGATCGGCGCCGGGAGTTCATCAAGCAGGAGAACGCCAGGGATCTGGCGGCCGCCCGGCAGCAGGGCATGAGCGACGCCCTCTACGCCCGCCTTACCGTCGGCGACGGCACCATCGATGCCATGATTGACGCGGCGCACCAGGTCGCGGCACTGAACGACCCGGTGGGCGAGGTGGTCAGGATGTGGCGGCGTCCCAATGATCTGCTGGTGGGCAAGGTGAGAATACCGCTCGGGGTCATCGGCATCATCTACGAGTCGCGCCCCAATGTGACCCTCGATGCGGCCGCGCTCTGCTTCAAGTCGGGAAACGCGGTCATCCTCAAGGGCGGCAAGGAGGCCCATCACTCCAACCGGGCGCTGGCCGAGATCCTGCATGAAGCGCTCCGGAAAAACGGCCTGCCCGAGGCGCTGGTGCAGCTGGTCCCGCCGGTGGAACGGGAGGAGCTGTACGCGCTGCTCGCGCTTGACGAGTACATTGACCTGATTATCCCGCGCGGGGGGGAGGAGCTGATCCGGGCGGTGGTCGAGCATTCCAAGATACCGGTGATCAAGCACTACAAGGGGGTGTGCCATATTTTTGTGGATGAGTCGGCGGACCAGGACATGGCGGAGGCGATCACGCTCAACGCCAAGGTGCAAAAGCCGGGGGTGTGCAACGCCCTGGAGACGCTGCTCATTCACCGGGACTGCGCGGCGTCATTCCTGCCCCGGATTGTTGCGAGCCTCAGGGCGAAGGGGGTTGAGGTGCGCGCGTGCCCTCAGTGCTGCGCCATGCTGCCCGGCCTCAAGCCCGCCTTGGAGGACGATTGGTACAGCGAATACCTGGACCTCATTCTCTCGATAAAAATCGTCGCCGATGGCGACGAGGCCATAGCGCACATAGCCCGCTACGGCTCCCTGCACACCGAGGCCATCATCACCCGGGATTACGATCACGCGCGAGCATTCCTGAACCGGGTGAATTCGTCGGTGGTCCTGGTCAACGCATCAACCCGTTTCAATGACGGGAACCAGCTCGGCCTGGGGGCGGAAATCGGCATCAGCACCACCAAGCTGCACGCCTTCGGACCCATGGGGCTCGAGGAGCTGACCACCCTGAAGTTTGTGGTGTATGGAAGCGGGCAGATTCGTCAAACCTAGCAGGCTGTTGAAAAACACCCATCTGCTGCGTTACGCTCATCCTTCGTCA
>CAZWCD010000109.1:0-9210 GCA_964632275.1 uncultured Thermodesulfobacteriota bacterium | reverse complement strand
TTACGGGGCAGGGGTCGTGCGCAGCACTTCGTCCGGTGACGTAAGGCCCTGTTTCAATTTTTTGACAGCACTGTCCCGCAGGCTTGACATGCCGTTTTTCATAACCTCCCGCTTGAAATCCCCGGAGGATGCCCCCTTCAGGATAAGATCCCTGCTCTGTTCATTGACGAGCATTACCTCGTAGATGGCCACGCGGCCTTTAAAGCCGGTGCTGTTGCAGCTTCTGCAGCCGGCGCCTTTATACAGCGGGTCGGCGCCGCCTTCCCCGGCGGCCATGCCCAGCGATCGGTACGCCGGCAGGGACAGGCTCAAAGGGGTTTTGCAATGAGGGCAGACTTTTCGCACCAGCCGCTGGGCCACAACCAGGGTCAGGGCGGAGGCGATAAGGTAGGGTTCAATGCCCATCTGTATCAGCCGGCTCACCGTGCTCGGTGCGTCATTGGTGTGGAGGGTGCTTAATACCAGGTGCCCGGTCAGAGCGGCCTTTATGGCGATTTCAGCCGTCTCAAAATCGCGTATCTCTCCCACCAGGATAATGTCGGGGTCCTGGCGTAAAAAGGCCCGAAGCACATGCGCGAAGGTCAGGCCGATCTCTTCGTGTATCTGGACCTGGTTGATCCCGGGCAGGTTGTATTCAACCGGATCTTCAACCGTGCAAATGTTTTTTGTGGCGTTATTCAGGGTGCTGAGCGCGGAGTAAAGGGTGGTGGTCTTGCCGCTTCCGGTGGGGCCGGTGACCAGGACCATCCCGAAGGGGTAGTGAATCACCTCTTGAAACAGGGCCAGATCATGTTCTTCAAATCCCAGCCGGGTCATGTCCAGTTGCAGGCTTGATTTGTCCAGCAGGCGCAGCACCGCCTTTTCACCGAACAGCGTGGGCAGGACCGAAACTCGGACATCCACCTCCCGGGCCTTTTCGGTCCTGATTTTTATCCGTCCGTCCTGGGGCAGCCTCCGTTCCGCGATATCAAGCCGGGCGATGATTTTAATGCGGGACAGGATGGCATTTTTGAGCTGCAGCGAAGGCTTCATCACATCATAGAGTACGCCGTCGATGCGGAAGCGCACCCGCAGGGCATGCTCGTAGGGCTCAATGTGAATGTCGCTGGCGCCCCGGCTGATCGCCTCGTTGAGCATGCGGTTCACCAGGCTGACCACCGTCACCTGCTCTCCCGGGGTTTTCGGTTCGCCTCTTCCCGCGTTCCCGTCCGGCGCCGTGTCGTGCAACCCGCCGTCAGACCCGCCCTGCTGCCGGTCGCTCACCCGGGCCGGCTTCTGGTAATACGAATCAAGCAGCTGTCGCAGGTCCTCCTCCGGTGCCGGGCAGGTGTCGATGCGATACCCGGTAAGAAACTTAATATCATCAACGGCAAAAATGTTGGAGGGATCGGCCATGGCGATGAGCAGGGTGCTGCCGTGCAGGGCGACCGGGATAACGCCGTACCGGTACGCCAGATCCGGGGGGATCAGCTTCATCAGCTGCGGGTTGATCCGGACCTGCGACAGATCTATGGAGGGACGTTCATGTTGATTGCCGGGGCGGGGCTGCACGCCATCCTCATGCATTGATGCTGATGTGGCCCGGCGCAGGGCGATGAAGCACACCGGGAACAAAGGAAAACAATGCATGTTTTATACCAGCACACCGCCTCCGGTGGCAGTTGAACCAGGCGGCGGCTTCCGCCGCTTTAGCCAATATGGTGTGGCGCGCCATGCCGGCTGAAGAAATTCAATTATATTCCATGAGGTTTGATTCCCTCCCGCAATTGTAATTGATTAAAAAAATGATTCATGTTATATTTTTTTACACCGCGCATGATGGGTACGATCAACACCGTATAAATAATACAATCAGGTCTTCAGCAATTTTTTTGTAAAAAAAGGCCAGAGCTCAAGCAGATATGCGGGCGCTGGTTTTCAGTCAAGGGATGGTTCGGTTCTGTACCTGCGAGAGTGGCGGAATCTGGCAGACGCACTGGATTTAGGATCCAGCGGGAAACCGTGGGGGTTCGATTCCCCCCTCTCGCACCACTATTAACCAGCATTGCTGTGCAAGAGAGGAACTGTATTCCATGCAGGTAACTGTCGAACAATTAGGACCGGTCAAGAAAAAGATTAACGTGGTCATTCCGCCGGACCGGGTGGCGGAGGAAGTGGCGCTGACCTACCAGCAATTGCGGCAGCAGGTCAGGATACGGGGGTTTCGCCAGGGGAAGGTTCCCGAGGATCTGTTGCGGAAATATTACAAGGAGCAGGTTGAGGGTGAGGTGGTGTCGCGCCTCATTCAACATTCCTATCCCGAGGCGCTCAAAACGGTGCAGGAGGTGCCCATATCGCAGCCGGTGCTCGAGAACGGCATCCTGGAGGAGGGAAAGGAGTTTTCCTATTCGGCCAGCTTCGAAGTGAAGCCAAAAATCAGCCTGCAGGACTACCTCGGCTTTGAGGTTGAGAAAGAAATATTGAAGGTTTCGGCGGAAGATGTCGACAAGAGATTGTCGATGATCAGGGAGTCCCATGCCTCCTTCCGGGAAATGGAGGAGGACCGGCCGGTCAGGGCCGGCGATTTCATCGTCGCCGACATTGACGGAACGGTGCAGTCAAAGCCATTTGAAGGGGGGACGCTGCGCGACTATCTGTTTGAAGTGGGCGTTGACCAGTATCTTCCCGGCCTGAGCGACAAGCTGATCGGGCTGGCCAAAGGCGCGGAAACCGAGATCGTGCTTACCCTGCCCGCGGATTTCCGGCGCCGCGAGCTTGCGGGGCAGGAGGTGCGGCTGAAGGTGGCGGTCAAGGGGTTGAAGAGCAAGGTGCTTCCCGACCTCGATGATGCCTTTGCCCGGGACCTCGGCGATTACCAGGGGCTGGACGATTTGAAGGTGAAGCTACGGGAGAGCATGGAGAAGGAGGAGCGGGAGCGCATTGACGGCGAGGTGAAACGAAGGCTGGTTGACGAGCTGATCAGGAAAAACCCCATCGATGTGCCGCCCCTGATGGTGGACCGCAAGATCGAGTTCATGATGGCCGACACCCAGCGGACGCTGCTGGCGCAGGGTTCCAGCCTGGAAAGGCTGGGCATATCCCCGGAAGGCATGATGGCGGGATTGCGGCCGGAGGCGGAGCGGCAGGTGCGATGCTCGCTGCTGGTGGATGAGATCGCCCGGTGCGAGAACCTTGCCGTGGGTGACGACGAGGTGGAGGTGCAGCTGAGCGAAATGGCCCGGACGACCGGTAAGACCGCGGAGCAGATGAAGGAGCTTTACCGGCGGGAAGGGCTGTGGGAAGGGCTCCGGTTCAGGCTGCTCGAAAACAAAACCATTGATTTTTTGCTGGGCCGGGCTACAATACGTGAGCTGGGCAAGCCCGCGCAGCAGTGAGGAGAAGCTCTTGATGACCTTAATTCCGATGGTGGTTGAGCAAACCAATCGCGGCGAGAGGGCCTACGACATCTACTCCCGCCTTTTGAAAGACCGCATCATTTTCCTGGGCAGCGGCATTGATGACGACGTTGCCAATATCGTCATTGCCCAGATGCTGTTTCTGGAGTCGGAGGACCCGGACAAGGAGATCCACCTGTACCTCAACTCGCCCGGCGGGGTGGTGACCTCGGGGCTGGCCATTTACGACACCATGCAGTACATCAAGCCCGACGTCTCCACGCTCTGCATGGGTCAGTGCGCCAGCATGGGGGCGGTGCTGCTGGCGGCGGGGGCCAGGGGCAAGCGCTTCGCGCTCCCCCATTCCCGGATCATGCTGCACCAGCCCCTGGGCGGATTTCAGGGCCAGGCCACCGACATCGACATCCACGCCAAGGAGATCCTGCGCATGCGCGAGGAGCTCGATTCCATCCTGGTGCATCACACCCAGCAGCCCCTGGAACGGATCCGCACCGACACCGAGCGGGATTTTTTCATGAGCGGCCACCAGGCCCGGGAATACGGCATCATCGACGAGGTGATTATGAAGGCGGAGCGGCTCGCGGGCATAGAGGGGAAAACCCCAGGCAAGGGAGGAAAGCGGTGAACCGGAAAGATGCGGGCAAGTACGGCAATCTCTTTTGTTCATTTTGCGGGAAAAACCAGGACGAGGTGCGCAAGCTCATCGCCGGGCCGTCGGTCTACATCTGCGACGAGTGCATCGAGCTCTGCAATGACATCATCGCCGAGGAAAATGAGCGGGAGGCGGTCAGCCGCAGAAAGTCGACCATACCCAAGCCCTACGAGATCAAGGCGGCGCTCGACGAATACGTGATCGGTCAGGACCGGGCCAAGAAGATCCTGTCGGTGGCGGTGCACAACCATTACAAGCGGGTGGATGCCTCCGGGCAGCTGGATGGGGTGGAGCTGCAGAAGAGCAACATTTTACTGATCGGGCCCACCGGGACCGGCAAGACCCTGCTGGCCCAGACCCTGGCGCGCATTCTGAATGTGCCCTTCACCATAGCCGACGCCACCAGCCTCACCGAGGCGGGCTACGTGGGCGAGGATGTGGAAAACATCATCTTGAGCCTGCTCCAGGCCTCGGAGTACAACATCGAGAAGGCGTCGCGGGGCATCGTGTATATTGACGAGATCGACAAGATTTCCCGAAAATCGGACACCCCGTCCATCACCCGTGACGTGTCCGGCGAAGGGGTGCAGCAGGCGCTCCTAAAAATAATCGAGGGCACGGTTGCCAATATCCCGCCCAAGGGCGGCAGGAAGCACCCGCAGCAGGAATTTCTCCAGGTGGACACCACCAACATCCTGTTCATCTGCGGCGGCGCCTTCTGCGGCCTGGAGGGCATTATCCAGCACCGCGTCGGCACCAAGACCATGGGGTTCGGCGCCGACATCAGGGGGCGCGAGGAAAAAAAGGTGGGCGAGGTTTTAAAATCCATTCAGACCGAGGACCTGCTGAAATACGGCCTGATCCCTGAATTCGTGGGGAGGCTTCCGGTCATCGCCACCCTGGAGGATTTAAACGAGCAGGCGCTGGTGGATATCATCGGCAAGCCCAAGAATGCGCTGCTCAAGCAGTACACCAAGATTTTTGAGTTCGAGAACGTCAAGCTTAAATTCAAGGATGACGCCCTGTGGGCGGTTGCCCGCGAGGCCATCGCCCGCAAGTCCGGGGCGCGGGGATTGCGGGCAATTTTCGAGGAAATCATGCTCGACATCATGTATGACATTCCTTCGCAGGAAAATGTCAAGGAGTGCGTCATCAGCGAGGACGTGATCCTCAAACGGGAAAAACCGCTGATCGTGTACGAGAACCGGACCAAGACCGCTTAAGCCGGCTGTTCAAAAACACCCATCTGATTCGTGGCTCACCAGCCCCGTTCCATGCGCCACATGCTGTTTTTGAACAGCCTTTGTATGCGATGAACAACCGCTACGGGAGGATGAACAGCCTTGATATTTAAAACGCACAAGACACCGGATGAGAAGGCCAAGGGGCAGGTGTACCCGCTGCTGCCGCTGAGAGACATTGTGGTGTTTCCCCACATGATCGTGCCGCTGTTCGTGGGGCGGCAGCGGTCGATCAATGCCCTGGAAGACGCCCTGGCCAAGGACAAGCTGATCGTGCTGGCGACCCAGAAGGATGCCAAGGTGGACGAGCCGGGGCCGCGCGACATGTATCTCCTGGGCACCCTCGGCACCATCATTCAGATGATCCGCCTGCCCGACAACAGCGTCAAGATACTGGTGGAAGGCAAGGGGCGGATCAGGCTCAGGGAGTTTATGCCCAACCCGGAGATGTTCCTGGTGGAGACCGAGCTGCTGCAGGAGCAGGTGGCGGTCACCTCTGAAATAAAGGCCCTGATGCGCAGCGTTCCGGCGACCTTTGAAACCTACGTCAGGCTCAACAAGCGCATCGCCCCCGAGGTGGTTTCATCGGTGAACGCCCTGGATGATCCCTCGCACCTGGCCGACGCCATTGCCGCCCACCTCACGGTCAAGCTGCATGACAAGCAGTCGCTGCTGGAGACCGTCGATGTCACCGAACGGCTGGAGAAGGCCTACACGCTGATGCGCTCGGAGATCGAGATCTTGAACATCGAGCGCAAGATCAAGAACCGCGTGAAGAAGCAGATGGAGAAGACCCAGAAGGACTACTACCTGAGCGAGCAGATGCGCGCCATCCAGAAGGAGATGGGAGAAAAGGATGACGCGGCCGGCGAGCTCCGGGAGCTGGAGGAAAAGGTCGCCAAGAAAAAGATGTCGGAGGAGGCGACCACCAAGGTGATGAAGGAGCTGAAAAAGCTGAAGATGATGCCGCCGCTCTCGGCCGAGGTCACGGTGGTGCGCAATTACATCGACTGGGTGATTTCGCTCCCCTGGTTTGAACAGACCACGACCGGCCTGGATATGGATGAGGCGCAGCGCATCCTCGAGGAGGACCACTACGGACTGGAAAAAATCAAGGAGCGGATCCTTGAATACCTGGCGGTGCAGAAGCTGGTGAACAAGATCAAGGGGCCGATTCTCTGCTTCGTGGGACCGGCGGGGGTGGGCAAGACCTCGCTGGCGCGCTCCATCGCCCGCGCCACCGGGCGGAATTTTGTCCGGCTCAGCCTGGGCGGGGTGCGGGACGAGGCGGAAATCAGGGGGCACCGGCGCACTTACATCGGGGCGCTACCCGGCAAGATCCTGCAGTGCCTGAAGAAGGCCGGGTCCAACAACCCGGTATTCCTGCTTGATGAAGTGGACAAGATGAGCACGGATTTTCGGGGCGATCCATCAGCTGCGCTTCTCGAGGTGCTCGACCCGGAGCAGAACAACAGCTTTAATGATCACTACGTGGACGTGGATTATGATCTCTCCGACGTGATGTTCATCACCACCGCCAACACCCTGTTCCAGATACCCCCGCCCCTGCAGGATCGCATGGAGATCATCCGCATCCCCGGGTATACCGAGTGGGAGAAGCTGCACATTGCCAAGCAGTTTTTGATCCCCAAGCAGATCAAGGCCAATGGCCTGACCGACAAAAACATCAGCTTCAGCGATAACGCCGTCCTGACGGTCATCCGCCGCTACACCAGGGAGGCGGGGGTGCGCAACCTGGAGCGGGAGATCGCCTCCATCTGCCGGAAGGTGGCCAAGGAGGTGGTGAAGGGCGGGAGCGAAACCTCGGCCCGGATCGGCACCAAGGTGGTAGGCAAGTACCTGGGTGTTTACAAGTTCCGCTACGGCGAGATGGAGAAGAAGGACGAGGTGGGCATCTCGACGGGCATGGCCTGGACCGAGGTGGGGGGAGAGCTGCTCACCGTTGAGGTGACCACCATGCCGGGGAAAGGAAAGCTGTTTACCACCGGCAAGCTGGGCGATGTGATGCAGGAGTCGGCCCAGGCCGCCCTCAGCTATGTCAGGTCACGGGCGGAGCGGCTGGGCCTGGAGAGGGATTTTTACCAGAAGATCGACCTGCACATTCACGTCCCCGAAGGGGCGGTTCCCAAGGACGGCCCGTCGGCGGGCATCGCCATTACCACCGCCATTGTCTCCGCCCTCATCGGCAAGCCGGTTCGCCGGGACATTGCCATGACCGGCGAAATAACCCTGCGGGGCAGGGTGCTGCCCATCGGGGGCCTCAAGGAAAAGATTTTAGCGGCGCACCGCGGACATATCGCCCGGGTGCTGGTCCCCCAGGAGAATGACAAGGATCTCAAGGAAATCCCGGCGAAGATACTTGATACCGTCCGGGTGACGCTGGTCGAGCACATGGATGAGGTCTTGAAGGAATCGCTGGTTCTGGATGATCCGCAGGCCTTCCTGCAGGACAAGCGGGAAGAGGAAAAAGACGGCAAGAGATTATATCCGGAAGAAAGTTCCTCGACCATGGTGACCCACTAGCTGCGGGTATGGGGTTGCGCCCGGCGCCGGTGGATTCTTACGCAGGTGCGTCTGAGTTTTTTTCAGATTGAAAATTCGAAATCCGGATAGGGAAATATTCTTTCCATATCCGGATTTCGTCCTTCGAATACGTAGCGTTTTACACTTCTAACTCTCTTCGCCTAGAGCTTGTATCCGATGTTTCGCAGGAAGCTTTTGCGCGCATCCCGGTCCCCCTGCGATTCTGTTCCCTTGGGACTTGAGCCGTCAATCACGCCGAGGATTCCCCTTCCCTGTGCCGTTTCCCCGACGATCACTTCCAGCGGGTTGGCGGTTGCGCAATACAGCGAGCATACCTCGGGGCACTGCTTGATCGCATTCAATACATTGATGGGAAAAGCGTTCTTGAGCACGATGACAAAGCTGTGCCCCGCCGCAAGGGCGTGCGCATTCCTGGCCGCCGCCGCCGCCAGCGCCTCATCATTCCCCTCCGACCGCACCAGACATGGGCCCGACGCCTCGCAGAAGGCAAGGCCGAACCTGGCCTGGGGTGCGGCGGTCACCAGTATTTCGTAGAGATCTTCAGCCGTTTTGATGAAATGCGATTGCCCGACAATCAGGTTGGCTTCATCGGGGAGTTCCATGCTGACGGTTTTAATTTCCATGCTGTTACTCCTGTGAGAATGATATGCGTTAGAAGTTGTTCCCCCTCACCTCAATCCTCTCCCCGGTCGGAGCCAATCGAGGTCTTGTAACTGGCAGCGGGCAGGCCCCCAAGGGAGAGGAAGTTAAAAAGGTTCCCACTCCCTTCCGAGACGGTGTCATAATGCCCCTTTTGTCATTTCGAGGGCATCCGAGAAATCTTATACAAAATTATTAAATCAATTATATAAGATTCCTCACATTCGTTCGGAATGACAACTCCCTCTATTATGCCACATCTCGCGGGGGATAGGGGTAGGGTGAGGGGGACATCTACAATCTATTTATTTTCACTATATAAAATTCTGCAAACTGCAAGTCAAGGATAAATTCACCGCGTGGCGTCACCCATTTAGCGCTTGAAATATTGGCGGCTTGGGTATACCATACGGGGCAGTAGAAATGCTTAAATGCAAATTCGAAATCCGAAGCGCGAAATCCGAAACAAATCCAATTATCAAATGACAAAAATTCAAAACCAGGTTTGATTCCATGGATGTTTTGGTCATTTGAGAATTTGAATTTTGATATTGTTTCGAATTTAGGGTTTCGTGCTTCTGATTTACCAGGATTGATTTGCAGCATTTCAGATATTTTGAGCCAATGGGTTTACCTGGTTTAGTCCACGTATTCCAGTAGAGTGGGGAGGCGGAATATGAAGCGGATCGGCATACTTACCGGCGGCGGCGACTGCCCC
>CAZWCD010000108.1:0-9225 GCA_964632275.1 uncultured Thermodesulfobacteriota bacterium | reverse complement strand
AGATGAGGGCAAAAAAAAGTATGAGGCCCGGATGGGTGATAATTGTTTTCACCCCCTGCCGGTCTCCCTTGAAAGCGATATAAATGATAATGGTCAGGAGGGGCAGGATAAAACCCACCGGACCTTTGGTAAGGGTGGCCAGGCCGATGAACAAATATGAGAGATAATAAAGCCGCGGTGCTTGATCCTGATAACCCTTATACAAGAAAAAGAGCGCGCCTAAAATAAAACATGTCAGGGTCATGTCAAGATTCACACGACGTCCCAGCCAGAAGTATTCCACGGTGGTGGCAAGCACCAGCGCTGAAATGAAGCCCGCACGCGGGCCCTTCAGCCTGCGTCCGATTAAATAGGTGAGAAGAACTCCCAGAACCCCGGCAAGCGCCGAGGGAAAGCGGGCGGCAAATGAATTTACGTCACCTGCAACGGCATAGGACAGGGCGATCAGCCAGAAAAATACCGGGGGCTTATCAGGGTAAATTCGATTGTTATGCCGGGGCAGAATCCAGTTGCCGTCTTCCGCCATCTCATGGGCGATCTGGGCATAGCGGGGTTCATCAGGATTCCAGAGGTCCCATCCGCCCAGATTGTAAAAGAACAGCAGGGAGGCAAGAAGCGCCAGGATCAGCAGATGAAATGCCGGCCGCGTGAGGATATTATATTTATTATGCGCAGTTTCAGGGCACACGATGGCGATAGCCGATGAGAGATTAGGGTTTCATTAATACATTTACTGCACTTGGCATACTGAGTTTTTCATTTGTCATTCTTGATTCCTTCGCCTGTCATGAGCGGAGCGAAGAATCTCGTCTTATCAGCTCAGGACAGGCTCCGCGACGAATCCCTTGCCTGCAAACACATGAGACCCTTCGCTTCGCTCAGGGTGACAACAACGTAAAAAAACTGTTGGATTGGTTGATCTACACATTTGCCCCTGCCTTTGCCGGGGCCAGTTTTCTTTTATTTTTATAAATGAGCATGAGATTGCGAAGATATACAACCAACCCGCAGGCCTGTCCTGCGGTAAAGACCGGATCCGCGATATGAATGGCATACGCAAGCAGGATGACACCGCCCACTAAACTCAGGTACCAGAAATAGATGGGGAAGTAGCTTTCCCCCCTTTTTTCTGATGCCAGCCACTGAATTAAAAACCGCATGAAAAAAGCTGCCTGACCGACAAAACCGATGACAACCCACCATTTCATCGCCCTTCTCCCTCTACTATTTCATAGTTGTATTTTCTCTTTTTCATCCAGCGCACCGCCAGAAGATCCATAAAGGACCGCATCATTCTGTTGCGTATGTTGTATTTCGACAGGCCGTGCCTTCGGGGACGGTGATTCACCTTGACCTCGACAACCCTGCCTCCTTCCATTTTGATCAGGGTAGGGAAAAAGCGGTGCATGCCGCTATACAGCTTCAGCTTCTTAACATAGGAGGCCTTAAATGCTTTCAGCGAACAGCCAACATCTTTAATGTCTTCATCGCTCAGTTTATTGCGCACGAAATTTGCGATGCGCGAGGATATGAGCTTGATGAAGGGATCATTTCTCCGGTGACGCCATCCGCAGGCGGCATCATAATCCCCCATCTTTTCAAGCAAACGTGGTATATCCGACGGATCATTTTGCAGATCCGCATCCATGGTGATGATGATTTCCCCCCGTGCAGATTTAAACCCGGCATCGAAGGCGGCGGTCTGGCCGCAGTTTCTTTTGAAGGTTAGTATCCTGACGCAGGGAAACGATCTTCCCAACTCCTGTAACACAAGGCCGCTTCCATCCGACGATCCGTCATTGATAAAAATAATTTCCCATGATTTTTGCAAGGACTCCATGACCGTTACCAGCTCGGCGGTGAGCGGGCGCAGGTTTTCCTCCTCATTAAAAACAGGGATTACCACAGAGACCCAGACATCTGAAGGTTCCGCGGCTGTATCAAACTGCAATTGCCCGTCTTCTCTTTTCATCGGCTTACCGGCATTGCGCTTATTCAGGCATAGGTACAAGGGTAAAAAGCTTTTTTAAAACATCGTGCCCAGATTATTAAGGATAATAATAAACATAAACATGCAATACTAATATTAAATCAAGATTAAGAATACATTAAAAACTTTTAATCCATTGAAGCGGTATGCCCTTCAGCAACTTCAGATCATACCCGCATGGAGCAACTGATAGAAATAGTGCCCGGAAACCTTCCCGTTCTTAATAACCACCATTTCCTTGACGGCGCTTATCGGTTCAGTCCGAAATTGCACCTGATTGCGCTTGAACTGTTCTGTTTTATATCCAATGAGCAGGATGACTCCTTTTTCGTGCGCTTCAAGGGGATGCCAATATTCATACATAAGGCTTTCCCCGCCGAAGTAGTGGTTGCCGGTGGTATTATTGATTATTTCTGCCTTATTCCCCCCGCCCGATGCCCCATCGAGTTTGGCGCGGTAAAAAGCAACCAGGCTGGCTATCTTGTTTTTATTCGTGCAAACGACAAGCGGCTTTTCATTGCTGCTGCGTTCAAACGCATCCACGACGCCTTCGATCTGCGCCGCCAGATGCTCCATGCCCAGGCCGGGAACGAACCGGGGATAGGGAACCCCCGGGAATCCCAGGGCGCTGTAATGGAGCACAGCCCCATAGATGAGCAGCAACCCGGCAAGTGTCCCCGGCCAGGCACGCGAGACTAGGGACACCAGTCTGCCGGTCAGTTTTCCCCGTCCCGGAAATGTATAGGCGGCCATATAGGGAAGGATACCCAGCCAGAGCGGTGCGGTCCAGACTATTTTTATACCCCTTGATAAACTGATGAAGAAAAATATCGCAAGCGGCAGCATTGTTGTTGTGAGAAGGAATCCGTACGCGTCCCTCCCCTGCGCGTCCGGGCATTCAGCAATGACGGATCTCCTGAACCACATGACCGCAATGGCCGCCAGAGCGCCGGTCGGTGTCAGCAGGAAGAGTATGGTCCCCACCAGGTCGGGAAGGTCAAAAGCAAACTTGGCATTCATCCGCCCGGCGCTTTGAAATACAAAAGATACCCATCCATGCCTCGCATTCCAGATGATGACCGGTGAAAAGATAAGGGTCGCCAGGAGTGCCGAGAGATAGAGTTCGGGCCGGAGCAGCCACTTTCTGTATTGTCCATTCCACAGAACAAACGCAATCACTCCCAGTCCGATAAGAAACATGGTATATTTCGAGAGCAGCCCCAGACCGATGAAGATGCCCGCCCACAGCCACGCCTTCCGTCTGTCTTCAATGAGCAGCCGGTACAGGTAGTAGAGGGCGCCTGCCCAGCAGGCCAGCAGCGGTGCATCAGGCAAAATAATCAAGCCAAAGCTGAAGAACACCGGCAGCACTGTCACCAGCAGCAGCACGGTGAGCGCTACCTCTTTATCAAATAATGCTGCGGCAAGTTTGTAGCTATAGTATGCCATAACCGACCAGCACAGGCAGGAACCCAGGCGAACGGCAAACTCCGTATCGCCAAGCAGGCCGGTAAACACCCAGATCAGCCAGCCGACCATGGGAGGGTGGTCCAGATACCCGATAGCCAGATGCTGCGCATAGTTCCAGTAATATGCCTCTTCAAATATGAGCTCAGCCAATGCATTGCAGAAGAGGCGCAGCAGCAAGGCGTAGGCAATTACCAGGATTATTACGGTCGGCGTGCGAATGAGGGAGACGCCGCTGCCGGATGTCCGGTCAAAGATGGTCAGCCGGGCTGCTATAAGCATGACCGCGGCTGAAACGATAGCTGCAGGGATAATGGCAACTCCTGGAGCGCAGTGCACAATCTGCATCAGGAACGCAAAAACGCCGCCGCGCAGAAACAGGGCAAGCAACTGTATGACCGGATATCGTGCAAGCGCATGACCCGACCCCTCGCTGCGAACCTGCTCCCGGCAGACCACAAGCCATATGATAAAGGTGAGCAGCCCGCCCGCCAGACACCCGAGCAGATGTGCGTTCGTCGGGGTGCTTCCACTACCCAGGGAGGCATAATAGAACACAAGGTCGGCAGCCAACCCGGCAACGGATCCGGTCAGCAAAGAGGTGGCGCCGCTTCTTAAAAACGCCTTTTCCATAACACGAGCAATGGAGCGCTGTTTGTCATTCCGGCATGAACGAAAAATTTATCTGCAGACGTTTCCGGATTGCCGCCTTCGCGGAGGAGGTCATTCGGATTTGAGAACATATCCAACCCCTTTAACCGTATGGATAAGCTTCACCGGAAAATCACCGTCGACCTTTCTGCGGAGGTGATTAATATGAACATCAATGATATTGCTGGACGGGTCAAAATTGTAGCCCCACACCTGTTCCAGAATCATGGTCCGGGTTAAAATCTGGCCGGCGTTTCTCATCAGGTATTCAAGCAGCAGGAATTCCTTTGCGGACAGCTCAATATTCTTCCCATCTCTGCTTACGGTCCTGCTTATCAGATCCAGCTTCAGGTCACCGATGGCAAAGCGGGTAATGTCCTTCTCTTTTTGCCCCCGCCTGAGCACCGCCACAATTCTCGCGTGAAGTTCGGCGAAGGAAAAGGGCTTTACCAGATAATCATCCGCGCCCAGATCAAGGCCTTGAACAATATCCTCCTGCTCACCCTTTGCGGTCACGCAGATAACCGGCGTGGCCGCTTTCCGATCCCGCATGGCCTTGAGAATGTCATATCCGTTCAGGCCGGGAAGCAGTATGTCAAGGATCACCAGATCGTAGGGCTGGTTAAGAATGAGGTGAAGCCCCTCTTCTCCATCATGTGAAACATCCACCACATATCCCTTTTCTTTGAGACCCTTGGCAATAAAACGGGAAATGCTCGTATCATCTTCGACCAACAGGATTTTCATCCGCCATCCTCCTGCAGCAGTCTTGAAATTATCTCCCCTGCCCCCGGTGAAAAAGGAATGGGGCAGTGGAAAGGTTTTGTCATATCCCCTCAGTTCCGGTCTTCAGATTCATCGTCCTTCCGCCGCCAGCGGTTATTAATCCAGGACCACTGCTCCGGATAGGTCCTGACGTATTGCTCGATCACCTTGGTGTAGGCGGCGGTCAGGGCCCTTTCATCCTCCCTGAGATCGCCCGTCACCCGGTGGTCAAACGGCGGTTCAATGTGAATGACATGGGACCTATCCCCATTGCGGAGTATAAAAACAGGCACCACCGGAGCGCCTGTTCGCAGTGAGAGAACCGCGGGGCCGAGCGCGGTTGCCGCAGGCTGCCCGAAAAAATCAACATCAATTCCCGTCCGCCTCTTTTTTTCATCAGCCAGCAGGCATATGATTTCATTACGCCTGAGCGATGCAAGGATGTTCCGGAGCGCCTCCTTCCAGGGCCGCATATAAATAAATCTCCCGCCCTGCTGCTCCTGGATTTTACGCAACACCTTTGCCACTGTTTCGTATTTGGATTCCTTTACCAGCATTATAAAGGGATAGCCCTCCTCAACCATTTTCATGCTCATTAATGTAAAATTCCCTATGTGCCCGCTGACTGCAATTACACCCTTCCCCATTGCAAGGGCCTGTTCCAGGTGTTCCTTTCCCCGGATATGTATTCTTTTTAAAAGATCCGCCCGCCCGGGGGTAGCTGACAAAAACATCTCGGCGACACTTGTCCCCAGGTGACTTCCCAGCTCCCTGGTAAAAGCCCTTACCGATTTCGCCGGATAGGACGGTCCAAAGGCAATCCTTAAATTTTTTGCAATTCTGTGTCTGTAACGGCGGGAAACTGCCACATACAGCGCTGCAGCTTTTCTCGCGCAATAAACAAAGGCGCGTTCCGGCACACGGCGGCTTATGAGAAACACCAGCCTTGTCAACAAGCCCAACACATAATAAGCGAACGCCTTCATGACGTACTCTTGCTCCTTTCTCCTCCGCCAGCCGCTTCAACCGGCCGCTTTCCCGTGGATGCCGACTGCAGCAGCGTCAAAATGCCATCATTGTGCCGGCAGCGATTGTTTGGTGGTTGCGCCTTCCGGCAGCTGCAAGGATGCTCCAATAAAATTAAATAAAGATTAAATTTGCATTAAAGATATTTAATCTGAAAGGGATCATATCATCGACTATTGTAATTCTGAGCAATCAGGATGGTAAAGCAAAATCAGGACGGAAACGACGGACGATTGCTGATTGCCACTATGTCTTCCGATTGAAAAAGGAGATAAACGGGCACGTCTCCAAGACCATTTCTGATTGCATCCCGGTCGGCAGAACGGGCAACTATTATTATTGGATCCGGCATGGCCATCAATTTTACTGCTGCTCCGGGGGCAATCAATGGCTGCACGGTATTAAGATAGAATTGCAAGGTATAGTCCGTGCCGACATATTCCACGCGTGTGCCGCGGCGGAGCATGGATTCGATCTGCCCGGCGGCGTCCCTCAGACGGCATGTGGCGAGAACATGAGCATCATGAGTTCTGAAGAGGTAATAGTAGGCGCCGGTTACTATAAGCGCTATACCGGCAAAAGCAGACGCCGGCAACAAAAACGATCTGGCGGTGGGAAAATGAAACCGCTGTGCGGCCACATGTCCCGCCACCAGGGAGGCTGCGGGCACAAGCGGAAAAATAAGATCGCCCCGGTGGTGGGAGGCCAGGGAAAACACCGCCAGGCCGAAGAAAAAATAGCAGAAGACAAACCGCTCCGCAGCCCGGCGGCTTAAATCCGGTACGGGCCTCTGCCATATCCTCCGGAAACCCATGACGCTTAAAATGCTCCAGGGGGAAAAACGGGTTAAAAAATAAAACACCGGTTTGTAGAATCCAACCAGGGGTATCTTGTCCTTGTAACCTCCAACTGCATGACCCACCAGCTCCCTTGACAGCATGGTATCAATAAAAGGCTTCCCGCACGCGGAGTAGGCCAGAAAAAACCAGGTCAGGGTAATGCTCAGGAAAAGAATGATGCCGGGAAGCTGGGCGCCTCCGAAAGGCAGCCGGTTGCCCTCTTTTCTTTCCCAGAAAAAGGCCAACAGACCGCCGGCGGCTATAATAATCCCAAGCGGGCCCTTGGTCAGGGTTACCGCAGCCGAAGCAAGCCAGAACCAGGTCCAGCCTTTTTGAAGAACCCAGGCACGGTAGGCGAATACGCCGGCAAGCGCAACCAGCAGGGTGAAAAGCGGATCGGTCCGGGCGAGGCATAGCTGCTTGAGGCCCGGCGCGGACACCATATAGAAAAGCGCGGCGATGCAGCCGTCAATCGGTCCGAATAACCTGCGCCCCGCAAAAAATAGCACGCATGCAGTCAACAGGACGGCCAGGGCGTTCGGAAAATAAATGCTGAAGCGGCTTATTCTTCCCAGCGGTATGGTGGTGAGGGCAGCCAGCCAGGTGTACAAAGGGGGTTTGGAAGAAATGTCGTTTTGAAAATCCCGCTGACAGGCCCAGTGCCCATTTTGAATTACGTCCATGACATAGGAAGCGGGGCGCTCCTGATCAAATGCCCGTAAGTCGGGAGGCGCTCCCAGGCGGAGCAGAAAAAAAGAAAGCCATACGATAAATATATACAGCAGTAAAGTCCCGGTTTTTTGCGGGATACGTTCATTTTGTTGATCTAACGGCATAGCACGGTTTTAAACCACAAAAACAAAAACAATGCAACACTGATTGTTCATACTAATCCTGTCGCACACAAATCCTCATCTCCGCCTCAATGTTCGCTGAACTTCTCCAGCCCTGCCATAATAGTGAGCAGGCGGGGTTTGCAGGTTTTGTAAAAGGCATTCCTGTCCTTCACTTCCAACCCGTCGGCGGTGGTCACTGTTTGCTGGTTGAATCCGTAAGTGTTCAGAGGAAAAACGGCGGTGTAGGCCTGATCCATGTATACCAGGCTGTTCCAGTCACTCGCCACGGTGAATTCCCGCCTGGTTGTGCCGAACAGATCAAATCCCAGCGAATAGTCCTCCGGTTTATTTTTCACCCCCAGCACGGTCAGCAGGGTGGCGGGAATATCAAGGTGGCTGGTCAGGGAGGCGACCTCCCGGTGTGCCGTGCCCGGGATCCAGAGCACCAGGGGCACGTGAACCTGTTCACCGTTGAACGCCGAGCCGTGACCCCAGTGCCCTTGCTCCATAAACTCCTCGCCGTGATCGCCGGTAATCAGCACAATGGTTGAGTCCAGCAGCCCCTGCTCATCAAGATACGCCAGAATCCGGCGGATTTGCGTATCCAGATGGTTGCAGGCATTGAGGTACCGGTTCCGGATCAGGGGCATATCATGCTCCATGTCCATGGTGGCGTAATTCAACTCCTCAATAAAGGGCGTCCGGATAGCTGTTTCCGGCGGGAAAAAGTAGCGCGCGTGGGGCGACTCAAAGAACATGAAGGTCATGAACGGGCGCGACGGATCGCGGCCGTCGATGCAACGCAAGAGCCCGGAAACATTTTCCCGGTCGCGCTGCCACCCGTAGCCGCCGCGCGCCTCGTGCAGGTGCTCCTTCGGTATTTGGGAAAAAACGGTTCGGTCAAATTCGGGATAGCTGAATCTGGCGCTGGTAAACATGTCCATCTGATACCCATCCTGAAGCAGCAGGTCCATCAGCAACGGCCCCCGGTGTTCATCAAGAAAGGCAAACCAGTAATTGCCGTAGAGCCCGTAGAACATGGAGAACATACCCATGCGGGTGCCGTTTCCCCCGCTGTAGTGATTTTTAAACCACGCGGATTTTTGGGCAAACCGCCAGGTTTCGGGCATGATCTCCGGATCCACCATATCCGCGCGCAGCGACTCGGCAACCAGCCAGACAATATTGTACGGCCGGCGCCGCGTCTCCCGGTCGATGTCCCGCACTGGATAGTTGAGCCGCAACGATTCACCTGCTTTCATTTTGAAGCCGTGCTCCCGCGTGACCTCAAAGCCCAGGGATTTTGCCGCGTGTTTAAAACTGATGCCCTGGTACAAAGGAAACGCCTTGGCAGCGGTAAGCACCGGTGTATATCCCTGCAGGTTGCTGTATCCATAGGTAATGCTTTGAAAAAGATTGAGGATGAGCAAAACAACCGCAAAGACAATCATGGCCGGCCGGGTGGCGATGGCGATCCAAACAGTCTGGATGCGTTTTATGGACAGCACCAGCATTAATATGAGGGCCTGCAGAAAAAAGAAGCCGGCAAAAATCAATCCATAGGTGATGGCGGTCGATCTCCCTCCCTCGAGCGATTCCAGCCCGCCGGGGGTACAAACAAGGTTCCAGACAAACCCGTTGAGGTGAAACC
>CAZWCD010000107.1:7857-9296 GCA_964632275.1 uncultured Thermodesulfobacteriota bacterium | reverse complement strand
TTCACTCCCTCTCCGATATCTCCAGCAGGATGCCCCCGGTTGCCTTCGGGTGCAGGAAGGCGATTTTCGCGTTGCCCGCACCGTAGCGGGGCTTGGTGTCGATCAGCTTGAAATCCTTTGCCTGCAGCTCCCGCAGGGCCTCATCGATATTTTCGACGCGCAGGGCAATGTGCTGGATACCCTCCCCGCGCTTTTCGATAAATTGCGCTACCGGACCGTCGGGAGCGGTCGATTCCAGCAGTTCCAGCTCGGTATCTCCCACCGGGAGAAATGCAACCTTGACCTTCTGGTCGGCGATGGTTTCGGTTCCCACCGCGTTGATGCCCAGGGTGTCACGGTAAAAGGCCAGCGCCTCATCGATGCTTTTTACGGCGATACCGATATGATCCAGTTTGGTTACCTTCATCACAGTCTCCTTTCCGTTGCGGCCGGTTGCCGGCAACGATACGTTGTGGCTGCTATTTCTTATCAAGCATGCCGAGCAGGCGCTCAGCGCAGGAATAGGGATCATCCTGGCGGCTGCACACCAGATCGATCATGCCGCCCACCGACTGCACATCCTTCATTTGTTCATAGACGAACCGGGCGAGTTTCGCCTCGATCAGCTTGGTTATGTCCCGCTCGATCCGCTCCCGCCGCTTCGCCTCCAGCCGGCCGCTTGCCGTGAGGTGGCGGCGATGCTCCATGATGGCGTCGAGCAGCTGATCGATGCCCCGGCGCTC
This sequence comes from uncultured Thermodesulfobacteriota bacterium, assembly GCA_964632275.1. Classification (GTDB taxonomy): domain Bacteria; phylum Desulfobacterota; class WTBG01; order WTBG01; family WTBG01; genus CAZWCD01. Next base: position 8,574 of record CAZWCD010000107.1, on the reverse strand, counting down.
GGTGGCTACGGTCTTGAGCACCGGCGCCTTCCAGCCGTCCGCGACGGGGGCAAGGCCGAGCATGACAGTGAGCATGGCGACGACATTGTCGGCGCCCTCCCGGTCAGCCTTGTTCACCACGAATATGTCCCCAATTTCCATAACCCCCGCCTTGATGGTCTGAATGTCGTCACCCAGCCCGGGCACCGACAGGAGCACGCAGCTGTCGGCCACCTTTATAATCTCCACTTCATCCTGCCCGATGCCGATGGTTTCAATCAAGATAAAGTCCTTCCCCGCCGCATCGAGGATTTTTATCACGTCGGAGGTGGAGCGCGAAAGACCGCCCAGCCCCCCCCTGGTTCCAAGGCTTCGAAAAAAAACCTTGTCTCCCGCCAGGATATCGTGCATGCGCACCCGGTCGCCCAGGAGCGCGCCGCCGGTAAAGGGGCTCGAGGGATCAACGGCGACAATGCCCACGCCGGCCCCCCGGCTGCAGAGCAGGTGCGCCACGCGGTCAACCAGGGTGCTTTTGCCCGATCCGCCGGGGCCGGTAAAACCGACGATATATGCCCTGCCGGTATGGGGATACAGTGCCTTCAGCAGCGCCATCCAGCCCGGCAGTTCATTTTCCACCTGGCTGATGGCCCGCGCGATCGCCCGCTGTGATCCGCCAACAATGTCCGCTACCAGGTCCATGTTCGCACCCGTGCACTGCCTCAGAGTTACTATGGGATT
>CAZWCD010000107.1:0-7757 GCA_964632275.1 uncultured Thermodesulfobacteriota bacterium | reverse complement strand
GCTGCCGGGCGCGCTACGAGGAGGGAACGTGCTCTTTGATGAAGGTGATGATCGTTTCGGTGGATGTGCCGGGCCCGAAGATTTCCGCAATACCGCCCTGTTTGAGCGCCACGCTGTCTTCCGGGGGGATGACGCCGCCGCCAATGACCAGGATGTTTGACAGCCCTTTTTCCTTCAGTCCCTTGATGATCGCGGGAAACAGGTGGTTATGGGCGCCGGAGAGTATGCTTAACAGCAGCACGTCAATGTCTTCCTGCAGCGCCGCGGTAACGATTTGCTCCGGGGTCTGGCGCAGACCGGTATAAATGACCTCGATGCCGGCGTCCCGCAGGGCCCGGGCTATGACCTTTGCTCCCCGGTCATGGCCATCCAGGCCGGGCTTTGCCACCAGGGCTCTAATTTTCTTCTCTCCCACGCGCACCTCCTGAAAAAACATCCGCCTGCCGGTGATACCTCGTTATAACACACCGCTACCTACCACAGTAACTTTTTGACTGTCAAGGATTTTTTAGTTTACCGCCGGGCACATGCTCCTTGACATAGCATCGCGGATTTGCTACTAAACTAAGTCTGTACCGATGCGGCGGATACCGCCGCGGCTGCGGGATGCGCCGCGCCGGCGAGGCGGATGCGTCCCTATCGACGACCGCGTCGCACCGCGCCGCCACTCATGGGAGAATGCCATGGATACCATCACCGCCATCAAGCAGCGAAGAAGTATCAGGAAATTCAAACCGGATCCCCTCCCCGCCGAGTTGGTCACCGACCTGCTCGAAGCGGCGCGGTGGGCGCCGTCATGGGCCAACACCCAGTGCTGGGAAGTGATCATTGTCAGCGATGCAGAGATGAAGCGCAGGATCGCTGAAGCGGTGCCCCCCGGCAATCCAGCCCGGGCCGCCCTCGGGCAGGCCCCGGTTCTGCTGGTCGCCTGCGCCCGCAAGGGAAAAGCCGGCTATTACAAGGGCGCGGCGGCGACTGACAAGGGCGACTGGTTCATGTTTGACGTCGCCCTCTTCATGCACAGCCTCACCCTTGCCGCTCATGCCCGGGGACTCGGTTCGGTGCACGTCGGCCTGTTTGATGCGAGCGCGGTAGCCGCCATGCTCGGCGTGCCTGCGGGCATCGCCGTGGTGGAGCTGCTTCCCCTTGGCTATCCCGACGGGGCTCCATCCCCGGCGTCGCGCAAGGAACTCGATGCGTTTGTGTGGCACGGAACGTACGGCGGCAGATAGTCCGGCCTGCGCCCGCGATTCCTTCCAGGCGGTCCCATCCATTCAGATTGGTTGCCGGGATTGATATGACCACCGGTTTTTTTATAACCTTCGAGGGCGTGGAGGGGTGCGGTAAAACCACCCAGCTCCGCCTGCTGCAGGAATATTTGACGGCGCGGGGATACGCGGTCACCGCCACCCGCGAGCCGGGAGGAACGCCCATCGGCGACGCCATCCGACGGCTGGTGCTCTCCCCCGGGACATCCGCCATCGACGGCAAAACCGAGCTCATGCTCTACGAGGCCTCGCGCGCCCAGCACCTGTGCGAGGTGATCGGTCCGGCCCTCGCCGGCGGCAGGATTGTGCTCTGTGACCGGTTCGGCGATGCCACACTCGCCTATCAGGGGTATGCCCAGGGGCTGCCGCTCGATTGGATTGCGACGCTCAACCGGTTTGCCAGCGGGAACCGGAGCCCCGATTGCACCATCCTCCTCGACTGCCCGGTGGAACAGGGGCTGGCGAGGACCCGGGAGCGGGCGGCGCGCACCGGACAGGATGTGACCGAAGACCGCTTCGAGCAAAAGGACCTGGATTTTCACCGCCGGGTGCGGCAGGGATATCTCGCCATAGCGCGCGACAACCGCAGCCGCTTCATCATCATTGACGGCGGCGGAGAGCGGGACGCCATCCATGCTGCCATACGGACGGCGGTGCTTGACCGGCTACCCATAGCATGAGGTTGTTACCAACGAAATGGCCGCAGGCCGTTCAGCAGAGCCTGCCGGGTTGCACCCATGGCATTTGACGCAATTAAAGGACATGACCAACAGATCAGGCTGCTCAGGAGCGCGGTGCGGCGGGACCGGGCTGCCCATGCCTACCTCTTCACCGGCATTCCCGGCATCGGCAAGATGACCGTGGCCCGCTCGCTGGCGAAAGCGCTCAACTGCAGCGCCGCCGGCGATGCCGACTTTTGCGACGCCTGCCCCTCCTGCGTCATGATCAACGGAGGAACCCATCCCGATGTACAGACGATTGAGCCGGACGGAGACTTCATTAAAATAGCCCAGGTCCGGACGATGCAGGACCGGATGCTCTACACCCGTTTTCTCGACCGCTACCGTCTGGTGCTGATTGACCGCGCCGACGCAATGAACCTCCAGTCCGCCAACTGCCTGCTCAAGTCGCTTGAGGAACCGCCGGGAAATACGGTGATGATCCTGATCACCTCCCTTCCCTACCGGATTCCGGCCACCATCCGCTCCCGTTGCCAGCGGGTTGCCTTTCATCCCCTTGCTTCCCGCCAGATCGAGGAGTCGCTGCGGGAACTGCGGGGACCCGAGGCCTCGGACGCGTCTCCGCTTTCCTCCCGCCTGGCCGGGGGAAGCCTGGGCCGGGCGCTGCGCTGGCAGGAATCAGGCCTGCTCGGGCAGCGGCAGCGGCTGCTGGGGCTGATTGCCCGACCCGGCCCGTCGCTGCTCAATGCGGTTTTTGATGTCGCCGATGAACTGGGCGAAGACCGCGCATGCCTACTGGAGCTGCTTGACCTCTTGCGATTGTGGATTCGCGATGTTATGATTGCCAAGGAAGCGGGGGCGGCGGCGGAGCTGCTCAACACCGACCTCGCCGGCGAGGCCTTGGCCATGGCACGGACGATTTCCTGGCCGCGGCTCTTTGAGCAGGACCGGCTGGTTGCGGAGGCGCAGGCGGCGCTGCAGGGGCCGGTCAATCCCAGGCTGGCAATGGAAAACCTGATGCTCACCCTGACTGCGGCGCCCTTCGGCCGCGCCGCCGAACCGGCGATGATGAACCACCGGGCCGTGCATACACACTGAGGTATCCATGATCAAACGAATGGCGCAGATCAGATTTTTAAAGGGTAATCTTGCCGCGCTCTGCGATGCGCGGGACTTGGATTTGGCTCCCGCCGACAGGGTGATGGTGGAATGGGAAGACGCGCTGAAAATGGGCACGGTCACCGCCATCAAGGAGATGGAAACCGGCGACTCCCTCCCCAAGCATTACCCGCGGGTCATCCGGAAGGCCACCGAGGCCGACCTTGATTACGAATCGCGGAAGGACCCCAAGGAGCGCGAGGTCTACCGCGCCTGCTGCGCGCGGATCACCGAGGCCGGGCTTCCCATGAACCTGGTGGATGTCGAGTACATTCCCGCCTCCAACAAGTTCATCTGCTCGTTTACCGCCGACGGCAGGGTCGATTTTCGCACCCTGGTCAAGACCCTCGCCTCCGATTTTCATGCCCGGGTGGAAATGAAGCAGATCGGCGCGCGCAACCGTTCCAAGCTGATCGGCGGCATCGGGCGCTGCGGCCGCATTCTCTGCTGCGCGTCCTTTCTCCAGGATTTCGATCCCATAACCGTGCGCATGGCCAAGGACCAGGGCCTGTCCCTTGACCCCACCAAGATATCCGGCGTCTGCGGCCGGCTGATGTGCTGCCTCTCCTATGAGCATGCAACCTATTGCGACTACAAGAAGTGCCTTCCCAAGTGCGGGAAAAAAGTGGCCATGGAGGGCGGCACCGGCAAGATTACCAAGCAGGACATTCTCACCCAGCGCATCTGGGTGAAACTCGATGCCGGCGGCAAGGAAGTGGAAATGTCGATCGAGGACATGAAGAAAGAGGGGCTCTTAAAGCCCGCGAAAAAAAAGTGAGGCGTCACCGTCATGCCCGAAACCTTTTTTGTCACCACCCCGATCTATTACGTCAATGACGTGCCGCATATCGGCCACGCCTACACCACCGTCGCCGCCGACGCGCTCGCCCGCTACCATCGCATGGCCGGCAAAACCGTATTGTTCATCACCGGGACCGACGAGCACGGCCAGAAGGTGCAGGAGGCGGCTCGCCGGCGGGGCATCTCCCCGCAGCAGCACTGCGATGAAATGGTGGTCCGCTACCGCGAGCTCTGGTCTGCGCTCACTATTTCCCATGATGACTTCGTTCGCACCACCGAGGAGCGCCACCAGCGCATCGTCCAGGCCATTCTCACCGCTCTCCACCAAAAAGGAGACATCTATAAAACCAGCTATGAGGGCTGGTACTGCGTTCCCGACGAGCGCTTCTGGACGGAAAAGGACCTGACCGACGGCAGGTGTCCCGAGTGCGGCCGGGAAGTCCAGCAGATCCGCGAATCCAACTACTTTTTCCGCATGGGCAGCTACCAGGAGTGGCTCATCTCCTATATCGATGAGCACCCGGATTTCATCCTGCCCCGGACGCGCCGCAACGAGATCCTGGGATTCCTGCGGCAGCCGCTCACCGATCTCTGCATTTCCCGTCCCGCGCAGCGGCTCTCCTGGGGCATTCCCATGCCCTTTGATCCGGAGTACGTCACCTACGTCTGGTTTGACGCGCTGATCAACTACGTCAGCACCGCCGGCTACCTCACCCGAGATGATCAGTTCCTGTCCCTCTGGGGCAACGCCGTCCATCTGATCGGCAAGGACATCCTCACCACCCACTGCGTTTACTGGCCCACCATGCTGAAGGCGCTCGGCTTGCCGCCGCCGCGCACCATTTTTGCGCACGGCTGGTGGACGGTGGAGGGACGGAAAATGTCAAAGTCGCTCAACAATGTGGTGGAGCCCAACAGCCTGATCACCCGCTATGGGGCCGACCCGGTCCGCTTCTTCCTCCTCCGGGAAGGAACCTTCGGCCTGGACGCCGACTTTTCCCACAAGGCCTTCATTCACCGCGTCAACAGCGAGCTGGCCAACGATCTCGGCAACCTGTTCAGCCGCACCCTGGCCATGACCGCCAAATACTTCGGCGGCAGCATCCCCTCTCCGTCGGCCATGGAGGATGTTGACCGGCGGCTGAGCGACACGGCGCTGGAATCGGTCCGGCGGGTTGACGCGGCCATGTCGGACATCGCCTTTCACAAGTCGCTCGACGCCGTCTGGGAGCTGGTAGGCATGGCCAACAAGTATATCGACGAAACCGCACCCTGGTCCCTGGCCAAGCGCGACGGCGGCGGGCAGCGTCTGGGAACGGTCATCTACCAGGTGATCGAATCCCTCCGCTTCATCGCCATCCTGCTCCATCCGTTCATTCCTTCAGCTGCGGAGCGCATGCGCGCGGCCCTGGGACTCAAGGAGCCGATCGGCCCCGGCAGCCTTGCCGCCCTCAGCCGGTGGGGGGAAACGATCCCGGGAACGGCGCTCACCTCCATCCCCCCGCTGTTCCCCCGGATCGAGGCCTGAACCACTCACGTCGCACAGCCATGGCAAAGCCCATCTTTAATCTCGCCAACAACTTGACCATCCTCAGGATCATCATCGTCCCCATCCTGATTGTCATCGTCCTCTATTCCAGCAGCCGGACGGCATGCCTGATCGCCGCGCTGTTGTTCGCCCTTGCCGCGGTTACCGACTGGCTCGACGGCTACGTTGCGCGACGGCAGAACCTGGTCACCTCGCTGGGGAAGTTTTTGGACCCGCTGGCCGACAAGCTGCTGGTCAGCGTTGCGCTGGTCATGCTGCTTTCCCTGGACCGGGTACCCGCATGGATGGTTGCCCTGATCATCGCCCGGGAAGTGGGCGTGACCGGACTGCGCATTGCCGCGGCGCGGGACGGCATCATCATGGAATCGAGCCGGCTGGCAAAGTACAAGACCGCCTTTCAGCTGGTTGCGGTTGATGCCCTGCTTATCCACTATCACTATGCCGGCATTGATTTTCACCTGGTGGGGATGCAGACACTCTGGATCGCGCTCTTTGTTTCCCTGTGGTCCGGCGTTGTCTACTTCATCAGGTTTTTCCAGAAAACCCTCTCCCCCTCCCGGGGGTCACGCTGAGAGCTAAAGATCAGCGCATGCTGATTGCGCCCGCTGCCATGGAAACGGTTGCAATGCGCGGCGGCGCCATTGCATCACATGACGAGAGTGACAGGCTGAGCCGATGGATCATTCAACAGAACAGCGCCCCGCTGCCCGGGTGTCGATTACCCGGTGCCCCGACTACCAGCCGCAACAGGTTGTACCGGCCCTGACCGCATCCATGGAGCGCCTCGGCGGCATGAAGCACTTTGTGTCGAAGGGCGACCGGGTGCTGCTCAAGCCCAACTTCCTCATCGGCCGTGCTCCGGAGCGCTGTGTCAATACCCATCCTGCCGTGGTGCGGGCGGTGGCCGAAATGGTGATCGAGGCGGGGGGAAAACCGGTCATCGGCGACAGCCCCCAGATGGGAAGCGCGCACAACGTGGCTGAAAAGTGCCTGGTAGACGCCGTGGCCCGGGAGATAGGCATCGAGGTTGTTGAGTTTGAACCGGTTGAGGTCAAAAATCCGCGAGGCTCCTATTATCACAACTTTGTCATCGGCAGGGCGGTGCTCGAAACGGACGTGATGATCAACCTGCCCAAGCTGAAAACCCACAGCCTGACCCTGCTCACCCTGGCGGTTAAGAATTTATTCGGCTGCATACCCGGCCCGCGCAAGGCGCAGTGGCATTTCCGCATCTCCCGGCACGGTGCGGATCTCTTCGCCCGGATGCTACTTGACCTGTACCGGCTGATTCAGCCCCCCCTCACCATTGTCGACGGCATCGTTGCCATGGAGGGCAATGGGCCGGGCTCCGGGTCCCCCCGCCCGCTGGGACTGATGGTTGCCGGCACCGATGCAGTCGCCGTGGATGCGGTCATCACCGAGCTGCTCGGGGTGCGTCCGCAGGACTATCCCCTGCTCCGCCTGGCTTTAAGCGACGGTTACGGTACGCCGAACCTTAAGGACATTGACGTGCTCGGCGAGGAAATTGCGCAGGCGCGGGTTGCCGACTTCATCCTCCCCCGCATGGTATCCATACCGGGGGCTGCCCGGGCGCTGCTGATGAAGGTGATGAAGGGGCCGCTCACCACGCGCCCGGTCATCGACACGGCCCGGTGCCGCGGCTGCGCCGGCTGCAAGAAGGCCTGCCCCGCCGGCAGTATTGATGAAGCGGCGGGGGTTTTTACCATCCGCCCGAAAAGCTGTATCCAGTGCCTGTGCTGCATGGAGGTATGTCCGGAGGGGGCCATTCAGCTCAGGGATGGTTTTCTGCTTGCGGCCGCAAAACGAGTGACCGGAAAGAAGTGACCTGCTCCATGACCTCATCACCGCCCCTGCCGGACTATATGTGCCCTACCTTTACCGGGAGCCGCATCGTATGAGACACCATGTGCTGTTCGCACTGCTTCTCTTGACAGCCATGCCCGTCGTTCTGGGCAACTGCGCCCGGTCCGGCGATGACGGATCGCCCGCGCAGAGCGGCGGTACCGGACATCTCACCTATTCAAAAGCGGCAGGTGACGGCGCGCTCATGGCGCTCATACCGGCGGGCGATTTTTTCATGGGTGACCCTGCCGGCGAAGATGTTCGCTACGACGAAAACCCCGGTCATACGGTTCGCCTTGACGCATACTGGATTGACTGCTACGAAGTCACCAACCGGCTTTACAAGCGGTTTGTTGATGCAACCGGACACCGCGCCCCCTTCGTCGATGCCGAGTGGGCAAAACCGTATAACTGGATCAACACTGACTATCCGCCGGG
>CAZWCD010000106.1:3460-9585 GCA_964632275.1 uncultured Thermodesulfobacteriota bacterium | reverse complement strand
AAATCAAGCATGCCGTGACCGCTCAGGTTAAACAGAATCACCCGCTTTTTACCTTCCTCTTTCGCCTGCAGGGCCTCATCGATGGCTGCCTTTATGGCGTGGGCTGATTCCGGCGCCGGGATAATTCCTTCTGCCCGGGCAAAGGTGACGGCAGCGTCAAATATCTCAAGCTGGCCGTACGCCACTGCATCAAGAATCTTCATGTCGAAAAGCTGGCTGACCAGGGGAGACATGCCATGATAGCGCAGCCCGCCGGCATGAATGCCCGGCGGCATGAAGGAAGACCCCAGGGTGTACATCTTTAACAGCGGCGTCTGCTGGGCCGTGTCACCGAAATCATAGCGGTACTCCCCTGAGGTGAGGGAGGCGCACGCTTTCGGCTCGACGGCAAGGGCCCGCACGTTTTTCCCGTTAAACTTGTCGGCTAGGAAGGGAAACGCAATGCCGGCAAAGTTGGTGCCGCCGCCCACGCAGCCGATCACCACGTCGGGATATTCGCCGGTCATTTCCATCTGTTTTTTCGCTTCCAGGCCGATAATGGTCTGGTGATGCACCACATGGTTGACAACGCTGCCAATTGCATATTTCACTCCGGCGTGGGTTATGGCATCCTCGATTGCCTCGCTGATGGCGATGCCCAGGCTGCCGGGGTTATCCGGGTTTTCTGCCAGAAGCTTCCGGCCAAACTGGGTCTGGTCGCTGGGGCTGGGATAGATGGAGGCTCCAAATGCCTGCATCAGGGATTTGCGATAGGGCTTCTGGTCGTAGCTCACCCTGACCATGTACACCGTGCACTCCAGTTGAAAAAAGTTGCAGGCCATGGCCAGGGCGCAGCCCCACTGGCCTGCCCCGGTCTCAGTAGCAAGCCGCTTGATGCCTTCCTTTTTATTGTAGTAGGCCTGGGCCACTGATGTATTTGACTTATGACTTGCAACCGGGCTGGTTCCTTCATATTTATAGAAAATTTTTGCCGGGGTATTGAGCGCCTGTTCCAGCCGTATGGCCCGGTATAATGGCGTCGGACGCCACAAAGCCAGGGCATTCAATACTTCCGCGGGGATCGACATCCACCGCGTGCCGCTCATTTCCTGCTCTATGATCGCCTTGGGGAATATGGGCTCCAGGGCCTCCGGGCCGCATGGCTGCATGGTAGCGGGATACAGGGGCGGCGCAGGCGGAACGCCCATGTCGGCGACGATGTTATACCACTGCGTGGGAATATCTTTCTGTTCAAGCAAAAACTGTCTCTGTTCCATGGGTGTCTCCCTGATCAATGTTTACCTGGTGTGCCGGTTGCGGCAGTCTTTTCTTCGACCACTTCGCAGTCTTCTCTTGGTGCGCTCCATGATGGAGCGGTTGGAGTATTGGAGTGATGGAGTACTGGTTAATTGATGCCGGACGTAAAGAGACTGCTCCGTTGCGTCCGACTATGATTTACGGCCACGACGGAGCGTGGCCCTCCATTAAACCAGCCGGATCGGTTCAAGGTGCGGGGACAGGGTGCAGGGTCAGACACCGTCTGCCGCATCCTGCATCATGAAAAGTTGCTTAAGAACCTACGTCCCTCCATACCCCCCATTAAAACCGCCAGAGTGGTTCAAGGTTCAGGGTACAGGGTCAGACACCGTCTGCTGCATCCTGCATCATGAAAAGTTGCTTAACCCCTTGTTCTCTGGAAGCGATACCTTCGCGGCTGAAAGCCGCTCCTACCGGGTTTGGAATATGTGTGCTTTGAATTTTGAATTAGTTTGGGATTTAGGATTTTGGATTTAGTGTTTGTTCCTCCGTTGTGACATGGCTTCAACCACGGTGAAGGTCACCGGTATGAGAAAAATGGCGATGCCGCTGGCCGCGATCATCCCCCCGATCACGGTGATGCCCATAATCTGCCGGGTCAGTGCCCCCGCGCCGCTCGCGATGGCTAGGGGCAGGCAGCCGAAGATGAAGGCGAAGCTGGTCATCAATATGGGCCGCAGCCGGAGCCGCGCTCCAGCAAGCGCCGCCTCCATCAGCGACATGCCCTGCCGGTAGCGGTTCTTCGCGAATTCAACGATGAGGATGGAATTCTTTGCCGACAGCCCGATGAGCATGATCAGGCCGATCTGGGCATAGATATTGTTTTCGTGACGGGCGATCCACAGCGCGGCATACGCGCCGAACACCGCGATGGGGGTGCACAGCAGCACGCTCAGGGGAAGCGTCCAGCTCTCATACTGCGCCGCGAGGATCAGAAAGGCGAACAGCAGGGAGAGGGCAAACACCGCCGCCGCCGGCACGCCCTGTTGCGCCTTGTATTCCTGAAAGGACATGCCGAAATAGTCAAACCCCATCTCGGGGGGCATGGTCCGGCTGAACACCTCCTCCAGCGCCCGCATCACCTGCGCCGAGCTGTATCCCGGTGTCGCGGAAATATTGAGCTGCGCGCAGCGGTAGAGGTTGTAGCGCATGGTGAACTCGGGCCCGATGTTCTGGCGCATGGTCACCAGGGATGAAAGCGGCACCGCGTCGCCCCGGTCGTTACGCACGTAAAACTGCCCGACCTTTTCAGCGCTCGACCGGTAATCGCCTTCCGCCGTCACATAGACCTGCCACTGCCGGCCGAAACGGTTGAAGTAATTGACCAGCATGCCGCCCATGAAGGTCTGCAGTGTATTGTAAATCTGGCGGATGTCAATGCCCTGCTTGAGCGCCTTGTCCCGGTCCACGTCGGCGAATACCTGCGGCACATCGGCAAGCAGGGTGGTGCTGATCATGCCGATCTCCGGCCGCTTGCGCGCGGCCTCCATAAATAGTTTGGTGTTATCGGCCAGAAACCGCACATCCCTTCCCGCCCGGTCTTCCAGCATGAAGGTGACCCCGCCCGCGGTCCCCACGCCGGGAATGGCCGGCGGGGTGAAGGCAAAGGCGCGCGCCTGGGGCAGTTTAGCCAGCTCGGCGTTGACATGGGCCATGATCGCCTCAAGCTTGGTCTCCGGCCGCTGCCGCTTGTCCCAGTCATCAAGGGAAACAAAGTAAAAACCGGAATTGGTCAGGTTCACGTAGCTCAAAAGGCTGAAGCCCGCGGTGTTGGTGTAATACTTTATGCCCGGCGTGTTTTTCAGGATCTCGTCAACCCGGCGGCAGACGGTGTAGGTCCGCTGCAGCGATGCCGCCTCGGGTAGACTGACGATCACGTAGAAGAAGCCCTGGTCCTCTTCCGGAAGGAAGCCCCCGGGCAGCCGCTTGTGGATCAGCACCACCGCGCCCGCAATCAGCGTGAGGAAGAGCAGGCTTAAGCCGGCCTTGCGGATGAGCCTGCGACATACCTTGGTGTATCCGTCAACCGCCCTGCCGAAGAGGCGGTTGAAGCGGACAAAGAACCAGCCCATGGGACCGCCGGTGATCTCCTGGTGCGGCTTGAGCAGCAGGGCGGAGAGCGCCGGGCTCAGGGTTAACGCGTTAAATGCCGAGATGAGGACGGAGATGGCGGTGGTCACGGCAAACTGCTGGTAGAGCCGCCCGGTAATGCCGGGGATGAATACGGTGGGGATGAACACGGCGGCGAGGATCAGGGCGATGGCGATGACCGGGCTTGAGACCTCATCCATGGCCTTGATGGTCGCGTCCCGCGGCGAAAGGCCCTCTTCCATATGGTGCTGCACCGCCTCAACCACCACGATGGCGTCATCCACCACCAGCCCGATGGCAAGCACCAGCCCAAAGAGCGACAGGGTGTTGATGGAAAATCCCAGCAGGGGGAAAAAGGCGAACGTGCCGATGAGCGACACCGGCACCGCAAGCATGGGAATGAGCGTGGCGCGCCAGTTTTGCAGGAAGATAAACACCACGATGATCACCAGGATCAGGGCGATGTACAGGGTCCGGATAATGTCATTGATCCCCTCGGTAATTGAGACGGTGGTATCGAGGCTGTTCACGTAATCCAGATCGGGGGGAAATTTTTTGCGCTCCTCGGCCATCAGTTGTTTCACCAGCCTGGTCGCCTTGATGGCATCGGAGCCCGGCAGCTGGTACAGGGCGATGCCCGCGGCGGGCTTGCCGTTCAGGCGGCATATAATATTATAGACCTGCGCTCCCAGCTCCGGCCGGGAGACATCCTTCATGCGCACGATGGAGCCGTCCGGGTTCGCCCGGATGACAATATCGCCGAACTCCTCCGCGGTTATGAGGCGGCCCTGCGCGCGCACGGCATAGGTAAATTCCTGGCCTTTGGGGGCGGGCTCGCCGCCCACCTGTCCCGCGGGATTGACCGCGTTCTGCTGCTGCAGCGCGCTTAAAATTTCGCCGACGGTGATGTTCAATTTTGCCAGGGTGTCGGGCCTCACCCACAGGCGCATGGCATACTGTCCGGCGCCGAATATCCGGATCTGGCTGATGCCCGGCACGCGCAGCAGCTTGTCGTTGAGATTGATGTAGGCATAATTCGCCAGGAAGGTCGCGTCGTGGGTGTCGTTGGGAGAATACAGCGCAAAGAGCAGAAGCGGCGCGGTGGGGGACTTGGCAACGGAAAACCCGTAGCGCCGCACATCCTCCGGAAGCTGGGAGTCGGCCTGGGACAGCCGCATCTGGGCCAGGATCTGGTCGATGTTGGGATCGGTATTCACATCAAAGTTGACCCGCAGCGACATCCTGCCGTCATTGGAATTGATGGAATACATGTAATTCATGTTGTCGACGCCGCTCATCTGCTGCTCGACCGGCGTGGCCACCGACTGCTCGACGGCCAGCGCGTCTGCTCCGACAAAGGTGGTCTGCAGCTGAATTTCAGGCGGGACAATCTTGGGGAACTTGGCCACCGGCAGCATCAGCATGGAGATGCCGCCCACCAGCACCATGATGATGGATATGACCATGGCCACAATCGGCCGGTTGATGAAGAAACGCGCCATGGCTGCTTACCTTTTCGGCGCGCCGGATGCCGCACCCGGCGACGGATGGGGCTGCGCTGCAGCGGCAATGTTCGGCGGCTTAAAGGGCACCGGATTTACCTTCATGCCCTCCTTCACCTTCTGCACCCCTTCGGCAACCACGCGCTCACCCGCCGCCAGGCCCTCATCGATGATCCAGAAAGAACCTGAGCGCTCAGCGGCCTTTACCGGCCGGATATGCACCACGGCATCACCATCGACCACCGCCACCTGGTAGCCGCCCTGGAGCTCGGTCACCGCCCGCTGGGGAACTAGGAGGGCATTCTTCTTGAACGTAAGCGCCGCCCGCACCCGCGCGAACTGACCCGGCCTGAGCACATTGCCCGGGTTGGGAAAATGGGCGGCAACGGTAATGGTTCCGGTCTTGACATTGACCTGCCGGTCAGCGAAGACAAACCTGCCCTTGTGTTGATAGAGACTCCCGTCAGCAAGAAAAAGATCAAGCGCCATGTCCTGTTTCCGGCCGGTGAACTGCTGCATGAATTTGAGATATTCCTGTTCGCTGGCGGAGATATAAACCTTGATGGGATCCACGGTTGAGACGGTGGTCAGCTCAGCCCCCTGCTGCGTGCCGACGAGATCGCCGATCTGGGCCCTGGCAATGCCGGCAATCCCGTCAATGGGGGAGACGATTTTTGTAAAGCCAAGATCAACCCTGGCCCTGACCACCGCCGCCCGCGCCGCCTGTACATCGGCATGAGCTGATCCCTCGGCCGCGACGGCGGCATCAAGCTCCTTTTTGCTCAAGGCGTTGGCCTCGGCCAGCGGCGAGATGCGCGCGAGATCGGCTTTCGCATTCACCCATCGCGCTTCGTTCCGCGCCAGCGCCCCCTCCGCCTCTTCCAGGACTGCCTGGAAGGGCCGCGCATCAATTTCAAACAGCACCTCGCCTTTTGTAACAAATGCCCCTTCCCGGTAACGCTGGTGTACCAGGTAGCCGGTGACCTGCGCGCGGATGGTGGCGTTCACCAGCCCCTCCGTCGTGCCCACCCACTCCGAGTAAACCGGCACATCCCGGGCAACGACCTCGGCGGTTTCAACCGAAGGGACCGGGTGCGGGGCCTTTTCCTGCCGGGAGCAGGATGTGTTCAGCGCGGTCATTGCGCAGGGCAGGAGCAGGAACGTAAGCACGATTTTCAATATGCCGCAGGTGCGTGATACACCACTCATTAACGGTCTCCCTTTATTAACAGCGAG
>CAZWCD010000106.1:0-3360 GCA_964632275.1 uncultured Thermodesulfobacteriota bacterium | reverse complement strand
CCCAACTGCTTGCCCGCTTCCTCGGCGCGCTTCAGTACCTCGGGCATGTCATCAACGTCGTTCATGCCGATGACCTCGGCAACCTCGGCCACCAGGGCCATTTTGTTGATGTCATCAACGAATATTTTAAGCGTCTCCCGTGTCCTTTCGTGGCCGCCCCCGGCGACGGTTGTGACCGTCACCGCCGGCTTTCCCGCAAGGGGCCGCTTGCCCAGCCACGGCAAATTCGGGTTGTATGCAGGACCGACGTCGCGGTAGAATATGGGCATGCTCCGGTCAATGAAGCACTTGATCGCCCCGGAAATATCCATGTAATAGGTGGGGGAGCCGATGATGAGCGCATCGGCCTTCATCAATTTGTTGTAGATGGGCTGCATGTCGTCCTTGATAATGCAGTTCCCCTCGTTCATGATGCACTCGCTGCAGCCGGTGCACGGTTTGATGTCCATAGCGGCAAGTTCTATGAGTTCATAGTCATACCCTGAGGCTTCCGCCGCCTTTTTTACCAGCTTGTTGGTGTTGCTCTCCTTCCTGAGACCTCCGCAGACTGCTACAATTGCCATGGTTGTACCTCCTGTTTAATTCGAAAATAGATTCATTATGCCCCCGAAAGAGTTGTCATTCCGAACGAAGGTGAGGAATCTTATATAATTGATTTTATTATTGTATAAGATTTCTCGGATGCCCTCGAAATGACAAAAAGAGGGATTATGCCACAGCCCCCGGTGGGGAGAGGGGATCATTTTTTCTCGATACCCCCATAATAAAAGAAAACAAATAAGCTCCCTCTCCCCTCTGCGGGAGAGGGACCCTTTTTACCCTCCTCTCTCCTGGGGGAGAGGATTGAGGTGAGGGGGATTGCAAATGCTTGTGGAGGGACGCGCTCTGTCGCGTCCGATTATTATGTGCGGCCATGACGGAGCATGGCCCTCCATCACCAACCATCATCCTGCGACGTCATCGCAGAATCCAATAAAATAAATAGTAAATTGATTCTGCGGTCAAGCCGCAGAATGACCTCTTTTGTTAATCCCGGCTAAAACAGCAGCCGCGTGGCGACATAAATCAGCAGGCCGACCAGGCCGCCGATGACCGTGCCGTTGATGCGGATAAACTGCAGGTCGCTGCCGATGGCTATCTCGGTTTGCTGTATCAGCGTCCCCGTGTCCCACCGGCTCACCTCGCGGTTGATGAAGGTGCTGATGGCGCGGGGATACCGCCGCATGACGCCGGTCAGCACATCGCGCATCAGATTGTTCATCTTGTCGCGCACGCTCGCATCTTGCAGCAGGCCGCGGCACAGCACCTGTATCACCTCAACCAGCCCGCTTTTGAGCTTCGAGTGTTCTCCCAGCACATCGCGATCGATCACCGGCCTGATTTCATTCCAGGCATTGTCGAGGTAGTCGATAAAATCCTGATTGTTCAAAATGGCGTCGCGCAGTTCCTCCACTTTCCTTTTATATTCTGGCGCTGACTCGAGCTGCGCTATCAGCTGCTCATTTTTCCTTCTCAGCTCCGCACGCAGCGCATGACCGGGATTCCTGAGGTTTTTAAGCTCCTCTTCCACCGCGGTGATCAGCTTGTCGTAGATGGAATAATCCACCCCGAAGACCTTCATGTACCAGGGACTCCGCTCGCTGATTTTCTCCCTGATGTAGGGCTTGGCCTTGTGGAAGAGCGCGTTGACTATCTTGAGGGCGCTGTCGCAATGATCCTGGAGCCGGTTGCCTTCGGTAAGCGCCGCCAGCAGGTTGCCGAGCAGCGGCGCCAGGTCAATCGAGCGTATGCCGGAGAGGATATTCTCCCGGACGAACCGCCGGATGTCCCTGTCGTCAATGGCATTCAGGACATGGGGGATGACCCGGCACACCTCATCAACCACGAAGGTGTTTTCCTGAAACCATTCCGCAATTTCTTTGGTGAGGTCCTTGGACCGCAGCTTTTCATCAATGGTGTCGGCGGTAAAAAAATTGAGTTCGACAAATTCCCCGATGCTCTCCCCGATGCGCTTCTTGTTGTTAGGTATGATTGCCGTGTGGGGCAGCCGGATGCCCAGGGGATACCTGAACAGGGCGGTCACCGCGAACCAGTCGGCAAGGGCGCCGACCATCCCCGCCTCGGTAAAGGCGCGAAGGTAGCCCAGCCAGGGATAGGAGCGCTCAAAATATTTGAAAATGCAATAGCAGACCAGCATCAGGAGAAACAGCGACGTGGCAACCAGTTTCGTGCGCTTGAAATCGCCGTACTTTTTTTTCTGGTCAGCGGTAAGAAATCTTCCCGGCATGACCATGCCGGCGGCGCTCGATGAGTCCGCGGCGGTCCGGATTGCGTCATTCATTATTTCTTTTGGCATAACTCAGCACATCCCCGGCAGGTGAGTTCAGATATCCTGTTTTTGGCCGGCAAGCCACTCGGCCACGGCATTCACCTTGGCGCGCAGGTTCAGGATAAAGGGCTGCCGCTTCTGGATGTGACGCGGCTCCGCGTCGTACTCTTCCGCGGTGATGCGCTCGATCACTTTTTCCTGGTCACCCCCGTACCGCTCAAGATATTCCCGGATCATGTCCTTATAGGCCACCGCGGCCGCCGCCGCTTCCGACAGATAGCGCTCCGCCTCCCCGCCGCTCAGTATGCCGCTGTGGGGCATGCAGATGGCGCGTGGCCGCAATCTGCGGATCTTTTCAATGGAGGCGATGTAGTCGTCGTAGCTTACCAGGTAGGGGCTGTGGATGAACCCGTGCTCCAGCGCCCCGGCGGCATCGCCGACAAAGGCAATTCCGGTATCAGGGAAATAGTAGGTCAGGCTGTCGCGGGTGTGGCCGCTCGTTTCAATCACCCGGCACTCCCGTCCTCCCTCAAGCCTGATGGCGTCGCCTTCCTTCAGCCGGTAGGTGACCGTCACCGGTCCAAATGAAACATCCTCTCCCGCCAGGTCTGTCTCCACACCCTTCTCATATTCCTCATTTAGCCTGCGGATAAGCTCAACCGCGTTGGGCCGCTTGAGCACCTCCGCGCAGCGCTCGCTCGCCGCGACCCGCGCCGTCGGGAGATGCCGCAGCAGGTAGGGCACGGAGCCGCAGTGGTCAAAGTGGGAATGAGACAGGGCTATGATGAGATTGTGGGTGTTTCGCTTGTTGTCCCGCATCCGCTTCAGGCAGAGCGGTCCGAAAACCGACACTCCCGGGTCGAAGAGTATCGAGGGCGTGCCGGTGCACAAGACGGCAGTCATATGCCCACCGCCAATGGTGATGAAATCTTCATACTGCTGGGCGAACTCAAAGGACAAAGATTTCTTGGACATGCCGGGATTGTACCTCAGGTTGGAAGGAAATGCATAGAAAATTCAATGGGCAGGAT
>CAZWCD010000105.1:6440-9645 GCA_964632275.1 uncultured Thermodesulfobacteriota bacterium | reverse complement strand
GCCTCACGGTTTTGCCGGTCTGGCCTATCTGCCGGGCATGGGGCATCCATCCCGCATCGATGGCGCTGCGGGAGGCGCCCACCACGCCGCCGAGCAGGTCGGCCAGGTCCTGCAGCATCTTGAAGTTTTCCGCCCCGAGCAGGCCCCGCCCCCCGCTGACGATTACTTTGGCCCCGGCGATGTTGATGGAGCCTTCGGTCAGGAGCGGCTGTATTTCAAGTATTCTGGTGGAAATTTTATCTTCGGGCAACTGAAAGGGCTCGATGATCAGTTCGCCTCGTTTCCCCGGCTCAAACTGCGGCTTGGGCATGACGTGGGGCCGCACCGATGCCATCTGCGGACGGCAGGTCTCGGTTAAAATGGTCGCCATGATATTCCCGCCGAATGCGGGACGGGTCTGTTCCAGCAGGCGCATTTTTTTGTCTATGGTGAGTCCCGTGCAGTCGGCAGTCAGGCCGGTCCTGAGCGCGGTTGCCACTGCCCCTGCAAGGTCCCTTCCAAGTCCGGTAGCGCCCATGAGAACGATTTCAGGCTTGTACTTGTTAATCAGCGAAATGGAACCGTGCAGGTAGGAAGGTGTCCGGTAGTGATTGAGGATGGGGTCGTCAATGAGGTACACCTTGTCGGCGCCGTATCCGAAGGCCTCTTCCGCCAATCCCTTGATGTTGGAACCCAGTACGAAAGCGGAGAGATCCGCTCCCAGGTCATTGGCAAGCGTTCTACCCACGCCGAGCAGCTCCCAGGATACGGGGTGTGCCGTGCCGTCGTTCTGCTCAACAAACACCCATACTCCTTTCCATGCCGCGACCCCGGTTTTTGTCCCTGCCTCTTCCGGGACGGCCTCCTCGCCTTCCTCGGCCGCTTCCGCCTGCATCCCGGCGAGCAGCTTTTCTTCCTCGGGGGTCAGATGCATCTCCAGCGCCGCAGCCGGACACACCTTGACGCACTTGCGGCAGCCGATGCACTTTTCCAGGGAGATGATCGGCTCTCCCTGCTCATTCATTTCAATGGCGTCAGAAGGGCAGGACATCTGGCAGCGCGCGCCGCAGGCGATGCACTTGCCGGCAATGAGCCGTGCTTTCCCGCGCGGTTTCTTTTTCTTCTTCGCCGTATCTTCCATTGCTCCTCCGAAGCTAAGGTGGATATGGTGCTGGTTGCTGCTTAATTCCGGCGGCCGACAAAATCCCAGTCAGTAAGCTTGTCAGTCATCACTTTGACGGCTTCGGTCCGGCGATCGCCTGCCCCCGGGATGATTTCGCCTTTTTCCCGCTCCGGGGCAAAGATTCTCCTGACCTGGGTCGGAGATCCCTGGAGGCCGATGGTCTTGGCATCCAGCTTGAGTACGTTGTTGGTCCAGAGGGGCATGGCCGCCTCCTCCGCATCGAGCCTTCCGGGCACCGTCGGGTAACGCGGAATATTGATCTCGCGCTCAACTGTGATCAGGGCGGGCAGCCCCGCTTCGACCAGTTCGTGATACTCCTCAAGCTTGCGCTGCACCCGGATGATCCTCTTCCTGGTGTCGATTTCCACGACCTTGTCAACCAGTGTCAGCTGAGAAAAATTGAGGCGCGAAGCAATTCCCGGGCCCACCTGCGCGGTGTCGCCGTCGATGGTCTGCTTGCCGCAGAGCACCAGGTCAACCGGTTCCTTTTCGCCGAGCTTGACGATGGCCTCGGCCAATACCCGGCTGGTGGCCAGGGTGTCCGCCCCGCCGAAGACGCGATCGCTCAACAGCACCGCATCGTCGGCGCCGAGCGACAGCGCGCGACGCAGCACATTTTCCGCCGTGGGCGGGCCCATGGAAATGGCGGTAACGCGCCCCCCGTAGCGGTCTTTCAGGCGGAGCGCCTCTTCCAGCGCGTGGGTGTCGAAGGGATTGGTTATGAAAGGGACACCTTCCCTCACCAGGGTGTTGGTTACCGGGTCTATCCTGACCTGCGTGGTATCGGGAACCATTTTGACGCACACGACGATATACATACCGGCTCCTTGAATCAGCAAATTGACGCTCTAATTAATAATAACCGTTTGAAAAATAGTATTCTTTCGCGGTAAGGGTGTCAATCGAAAAAAGGGAGCGTGCATGGTTGGGATACAGGGAATAAGAGGGGCGGATGAGCGAAACTGGATACAGGGGGGAAAAGCCTGCAAGGTGGGGTCAGCCCTTGACATTGGACAAAAGAGAAGAATGAAAGGAACCGTATACAGGGTACACAATGCAGCAGACTCGTCAAAATGTCCAATGTCAAGGGCTGACCCCATTTTCTCAGAAAATGATGTAATCACGAAGGGCATGAAGAAGAAGACACGAAGAACACGAAGCAAAGAGCAAGGCATGAGGTTTCGGTTCTATCCTCGTGAACTCCATTTTTAGTTTTTTCTTCGTGCTCTTCGTAGTTCAAAAGATACTTTGCAGGCGAGTTACTTCGTCATGTATCCTTTTTCCTGAAAAACAGCCAATGCTTATCGTCGGGCTCCTTGGGCTTGAGCTTGATCAGGCAGAAGGTGCCTTTTAATTTGCCGGCGTTTACTTCAAACACAATGCTCTTTTCATCCCATTCAACCGGGAGATAGCTCCCCCGGTCCCAGATTGCAACGGTTCCGGCCCCGTATTCCCCTTCGGGTATGACACCCTCAAACGCTTCGTATCCGATCGGGTGATCCTCGGTCTCCACCGCCAGCCGCTTGATGCCGGCAATGCGTGGCGGCTCCTTGGGTATGGCCCAGCTTTTGAGCACTCCGTCGCGCTCAATCCGCAGATCATAGTGGAGGTTCCGCGCGTGGTGCTTCTGGATTACGTATCGAAGGTCGCCTGAGAATTTATCCTCGGCCGATGGCGAGGGTTCCGGTGTCTTGCTGAAGTCCCTCTTGCGCTGATACTCTTTGAGCGTTGACATGCGAGGGGTCAGGGTTCAGGGAACAGGGCGCAGGGTCAAAAAACAGAGTTTACAGTTTGCAGTTGACAGTTTAAAGGTACAACTGGAATAGATACGGGATGCAGGAGGAGAACAAATATTAAATCCCAAATCCTCAACTCTAAACAATATCAAAATTTGGATTTTGAAATTGCTTGGGATTTTTGATTTGTTCCCTAACCTGCAGCTTGCATCATGGATCCTGCATCCTTTCCTTCCTCACCACCCGCAAGCATTTTCTTCGTTTCAGGCGTTCCTGCTCCAGCCCGACCGCCCGGCGCTCTTCCAGC
>CAZWCD010000105.1:0-6340 GCA_964632275.1 uncultured Thermodesulfobacteriota bacterium | reverse complement strand
TTTTCTTCGTTTCAGGCGTTCCTGCTCCAGCCCGACCGCCCGGCGCTCTTCCAGCAGGGATCTCAATATTTTGAACGACTCAATCACAGCGCTGAGCTTGCGGATGGCCTCGTCGATATCTCCGGGCTGGTTCAAGGTGCTTACCAGCTGGGCGATATCCTTTATTGACATGTTTTTAAAGTTCATCGCCTGCTCCGCTTGAGCACAGGTCTGCTGAACCCGCCTGGTACGAAGGATGGTATCATCCGCAGCAACAACGATGGTGACAGGATGGAGATACGAAGGGAAGGCATGTTATGCGCATACTGCCGATCATGCGGCGCCTCAACCGGCGCAGGCCGGAGCCGGATGGCCATGAGGTATCCCGTACTAAAATAAAGGACAGGGAAAGGATATGACGGTGCCGATGTGTTCCTACTCTTCCTCTTCCGGCTCATTCAGCCGTACCCACAGCCGCGCCGCCTCCAGGCATTGATCATGAAACAGGGTTTCTTCCTCTTCCGGCAAAACTTCCTGAGGATCAATCTCCGGAAACTGTTCCGCCAGCGTTTCCCAAAAGGCATCGCACGCTTTCTGTGACGCCAGCTCTATTTTTTCATCATCAATCATTCGCAGGTCTCCGTCTCATTGGGTTTGACGTCAGCGCGTCGTGAGATAGTGCCTCAGGTCGGACCGTGCTCCGGCGAGGCGGGCAACGCAGGCAAATACAATAGACATTTCCATATCACAGCGGGAGCTACAGTCAAGCAAGATTTGCGGGCAGCAGGCCGTTGCAAGACCCGCGACGGCCCTTTTGCCTTCAACCCCGGTCAGTTCGGCGGAGACAGTGAGCGTTTATGACTTGATTTTAAAATCCGCCGGATTGACCTTGTGTTTTTTAACAATGTTATAGAAGTCTGCGCGGAAACGTCCGGCCAACTCGGCGGCCCTGCTGATATTGCCCTTGGTGACCTGCAGCAGGTGGATGACGTAGCCTTTTTCAAACTCCGCTTTTGCCCGGGTAAGGGATTTCAGCGGCTCCTGAGAAGTGCTGTTGGAGGGCAAAATGAGATCTTCGGTAATGACGTCCTGCTGGGTCATGGCGACAGCAAACTCAATGGTGTTTTCGAGCTCACGGATATTGCCCGGCCAGTCGTGCAACATCAATTTTTGCATGCCGGGGGAGGTGATTCCCTTTACCTCTTTCTTCATTTTGCGGCTGAACTGCGCAATGAATTGCTCTACCAGGGGAAGTATATCCTCTTTCCGCTCGCGCAGCGGCGGAAGGTTTATCGGTATGACACAAATCCGGTAAAAGAGGTCTTCACGGAAAAGGCCTTCCTCAACTGCTTTTTTTAGATCCTTGTTGGTGGCGACAATCACCCGGACATCGACTTTAAAGGGCGTCTTCCCGCCGACGGAATAGAATTGCTGTTCCTGGAGCACCCGCAGCATTTTTGCCTGCAGGGCCGGCGACATGCTGGCAATCTCATCCAGGAAGAGCGTGCCGCCGTCGGCCTGCACGAAGAGGCCTGTTCTGCTTTGCACCGCCCCGGTAAACGCCCCCTTCTCGTAGCCAAAGAGCTCGCTTTCGAGCAGGGTTTCGGGAATGGCGGCGCAGTTGATGGCCACGAAGGATTTTTCCTTCCGATCACTGGCCAGGTGGAGGGTTTTGGCAATCAGCTCCTTGCCGGTGCCGCTTTCTCCGTAGAGGTAAATGGTGGAGTCGGTTTTTGCAACCAGGGCCACCTGCCGCAATACGTCCTGCATATTTTTGCTTCGGGTCACAATATTCTCAATGCTGTATTTCTCATTCAAGAGGCCGGTAAGCATCTTTATCTTGGAAAGCAGCCGGTGGTTTTCCAGCGCCTTCTCAACCTCAAGCAGCAGCTTCTGGTGGTCGAAGGGTTTGGTGATATAGCTGTAAGCCCCCTTTTTCATCGCCTCCACGGCGCTTTCAATGCTCCCGTAGGCGGTGAAGATGATGACCGGCAGGTCCGGGTTGATGCGGTGAAAGTCTTCCATCAGGGCAATGCCGTCCTGGTCGTCGAGCTGCAAATCAATGACAGCCAGTTCGAAAGGCTGCTCCTTAAATGCCGCCATCGCCTCAGCTTGCGACAGTGCGGTTATCACCTCATAACTCTCCGATTCAAGCCTCATCCGGACAACTTCGATGAGATTGGCATCATCATCCACCACCAAAATCTTTCCCGCGCTCATCGCTGCTCCTGTCTTTCCAGATCCTTTTTCTTTTGCTCAATCTCAAAATCCACCTGCTTCTCCTTCTCGATGATATCGAGAACATTCCCCCATATCTTCGCCTGCTCGGCAAGCGGGCTCTGGGGATATTCCGCAACCAGCCGCGCAAAACACTCCATGGCCTTCCGGTAATCTCTTTCCGGGTTCTGGTAGTGAACATGCGCAAGTCCCAAGGTAAAGAGGGCCTTATCCCCCCCGGCGGCTTTTTTGTCAGCCAGAGACAATGCCTTCTCGTTCTCCCTGAGGGCCTCCTGGTAATCTCCCTTGAGAAGGCGCTCCTGACCGTTCAGAAGATGCCGGCACAGGACCTGTTCTTTGCTTTCCGGTTTCTTTTCCGTTTTCCTTTGTTCAGGTTCGCGACGTGCCGGCTTCTCTTTTTCAAGAGGCGCGAGCAGAGACACCCATATTTTTGCCTGGCCGGCAAGGGGGCTCTGCGGAGATTCTTCAATCAGCCGTGTAAAACATTCCAAGGCCTTTTTATAGTCTCGCTCCGGATTGTCAGGGTGGGCGAATATGAGGCCCATGGAGAAAAGCGCCTTATCTCCCGGCGGCGTATTGTCAAAGGAAGCCAGCACCGCCTGGTTTTCCCTCAGCGCCCCGGCATAGTCACCCCGGTTGAAAAGCTCCTGACCGCGCAGCCAATGCTCATCAGCGGAATGCCGCTTTTCAACCGCTTTCATCGCGGCGCAACCCGCGAAATAAAAAAAAGCTACGCAGGCAATACAAAGATAAAGGTACTGCCTTGTCCTACATTGCTTTCTGCCCAAACCTTACCTCCATGAGATTCGATGATGTGCTTAACGATTGATAAGCCCAAGCCGGTTCCCTTAATTTTATTCGGTTTCCTGGCCGTATCCTGCTGGAACTTATCAAAGATGGCTTGCAGGTTTTCTTCTGCGATGCCGATTCCGGTATCGGTCACTGAAACTTGTACCCCGCGTTCAACCGGCCGGGCCTCAACGCATACCGACCCATTGTCCGGGGTAAACTTTATTGCATTGCCGATCAGATTCCGCAAAACCTGGAGTATTCTTTCATGGTCTGCCTGGATGGGTAAAAAACCGGCGCCGGCTTTTATGGTAACTGCAATATGTTTTGTCTCGGCCAGCGGCTCTATTTCACGAACCGCTCTGCCAATCAATGCCGTGATATCGGTGCGGGTAAAAGTATATGACATCATGCCGGCTTCCATTTTTGCAAGATCCAGCAGCGCGCTGACCAGCTTTATCAAGCGGAGGCTTTCTTCCGAGATAATCGTCAGGAGTTTTTTTTGATTCGCGGTTATCGGCGTATCCTTGAAGCTGTCAATCAGGAGCGAGGCGCCTTCTTTAATGGAAGTGAGCGGGGTACGCAATTCATGGGACATCAATGAAAAGAAATCTGATTTTATTTTGTCAATTTCCTTGAGCCTGCCGCACATAGCATTGAATGACTGCACTAATTCCTGTATTTCCGGCGGTGAGGAGAGGATTAAATCATTGCCAAAGTTTCCTCTGGTGATCTCCCTCGTTTTCTTCTTCATTGCAGAGAGAGGGCGGGTAATATTTATGGTGAGAAGTATGGATATGGCAATGATGGCAGCGAGCGCCGCAACCGATATTCCAATCGATGCCTTTCTCGCCCGGTCCTCGGCATCTCCCAACTGTCTGACTTTGTTGATGGTAGCGGCGCGGCTAAAGGATACCAGCGCATTTAGGTTTCCCGTCAGATCTTCAGCGGCACGATCTCTCTCCTTTTGAAGCAAAGCTCCATCGTAAACCTCTCCGGCGTTCACATGGTTCATCTCTTCATTAAATGATGCCTGATAATTCTCGTAGTTCTGCCTGATTTTTGCAAACAGGTCCCTGGCTTCGACCGTGCTTACCACCGAAGCGATTTCCCTGCTCTCGGCAGTATTTACCACCGAGGTGATATCGCTTAACAACTTGTCAAAATCCTCTTTTGCAATGAGAAACTGCCTGTACAGCCCATCGTCTTTAATGATGAAGTATTTTTTTTCGTATCTCATCATCGACAAAAAAGCATTTAACAGGTCCTGCTCGATAATTATGGAGCGGGCGTCGACTTTGATGACCGCCTTGGTGAGATCTTCCAATTGGCGGAGCTGCAGGATGCAATATATGCATGCTGCCATTGATAATATGAAGATCGCCAGCAGGCTGATCACCATTCTGGAAAATATGGTTAGTTTCATCTCACCGCCAGAAAATATGTCCTGATAACTACTTAAAGCCGGTTTTGAATCGCAGTTTGAAAAATAATTGCGGGGATTAGAGAGAACTGCTTCCGCTTTGAGGCGAAGACCTCAGTTTGATCGTGCGCGACGTAAAAGTTCAAGGGAGCGATGCTGCATGGAAGGTGAAAAGCAATACGTTGCCGTCGCTTGTATCTCGGCTTGCCGGAACTGTCTGTCTCCTTCAGCTATCGCCGGTGAGTGGTGGTATTTGTTATATATTACTATGCTATGTACGTTTGTTTTTAATTTGAGATTAAAATTTTTTACTTGCCGACGATTCCGTGATCGAAAATAATTTTATTGATCGATCGGAGTGACCCATAATAGACCAAACTGTATGATTTGTAAACATCACTTTTTTACATTGATACATTGCCCGCATGTATGAGCAATTGTATTCAGAATAATACAAAAAATGTATTCATTTATTAATTGCCATGGATGATCGGTAGAAAGAAATTGCATGCGGTTTCAGCTTCAGGATGGGGCAGCATCCATCGCTTTCAGCAGAATAAACCATGGTCCGGTCGCTATATATTGCTCAACGTTATTGCGTGTCTAAAATTGATCTTGCATACTATACAATACGATTTTTGCGGCATTAGTTATTCATGCGTCTTATACAAAAGCAAATAATAGTCACAATTCCATTGCGGTTTCCGCTACACCGCCCTCATAAATACCGGTGCGCAATTCTTACCTTACTGTCCGCCCCGTGCACTGCCGCAGCGATCTTTTCCATCGCTTGAGATCCGGGATTTTGCTGGGTGTATTGTTAAGCATACTCTGCAAGATGTTATATGGCGCCGGCCGCCGTGCGCATGCCTCCGGGGATCTTATTCCAACGTCTTGAATTAAAAGTATTATCACCGTTTCCCCCTCCACTTCTGAGCTTATGGAATCCCGTTGGCACCTTATTTGCCATATAGCTCGTAAGAACGTCCAGGCATACGAGCCTGATGCAGTGCCCCATCACAATTCTCCGCGGTTTTTTTAAGGAGAGTTGGTTCCATCAATTAATCGTGTTTTATTTTCGGTAAGGGAGGTTTAATGACTCATGTAAATAGGACGGGATGTAACCGGCTGCTGTTGTCCGCCTTGTGTGCGGTGCAATGTATCGTACTGTTAACAGCTTCCACGAATCTTTTTGCCGCTTCAATGAATCTTGCCTGGAATGCCAATAGAGAATCAGACCTTGCCGGGTACAGGATTTATTATGGAACATCATCGGGAAACTATACATCATTTCAGGAAACCGGCAGAGTGACCAGCTATGCCCTCTCCAACCTGACGGAGGGCCGGACTTATTACATCGCCATGACCGCATTTGATACTGCGCGCAATGAGAGTCGAAGATCTGCTGAAATCAGCGAAGTTGCTCAAGATGGCGGGCTATCCGAACAAACAGTCTATGAAGACTCGGAAGACGGGGAGACTGTTGGCTGGACTGTTTATGATAAATTGCCGTCGGGGGGTAGGATAGAAAATATTTATGATGGAGATCGGCAGAGCTATGTAATTGAGCTGACGGGGTACGGGACGAATAACGGATATCGTCTGGGCAATACGAACGGGGGTGACTGGCATAATGAAAGCCAGGCGGTAATCCAATGGAGCGTGAATTACTCAGAGTCATTTATCGTGTACATTGACCTTGAGACGACCGCTGGACACAGGTATCTTACCTACAAACCGGTCGATTTTGATCTGCTCGGAATCGGCGAGTACGTGTTCTTTGGATTGGGTGCCGATGCCACAGATGGGCAATGGCACACCTTTGTGCGGGACCTGCAGGCAGATCTCAACCGGGCACAGCCGGGTGTTGTCATCAATGAGGTAAATGGCTTCCTCATCCGGGGAAGCGGG